>JACPCX010000124.1:0-25440 GCA_016184305.1 Candidatus Rokuibacteriota bacterium
GCTCAACGTACAGAGAGTACGCCTCGCGTGCGGCCGTCGGGCGCCGCCTCGCATCTGGACCTTTTTGAGCAGCCTGCGAGTTTTTCAGCAACCTGCTAGGTGCCGGGCTCGAGCAGCTGGTGCAGGACCTCGGAGGGAATCCGGCGGAACCTCCGGCGCTCCTTGTTGCGGTCGAGCACCGCGACCTCGAGGTCCCGCTCGGTGAGGGTCTTGTTCTGGGTCACCATGAGGGCGCGGACGCCGAGCTGGAGCGCCCCCGCCAGGTCGAGGCCCTCCTGGAAGTTCTCCTTGAGGTAGCGGCGGATCTCGTCGGCCTGTCCGCCCATGGCCGCGAAGTTCTTCTCGTCCTCGATCGTCCCGTCGTAGAGGATGTGGTAGATCTCGTTCTTGGACCCGTTCGGGTCCCCCACCTCCACCACGAGCACCTCCACCTCGAAGGGCTTGATGTCCTGGGTGAAGATGTTCCCGAGCCCCTGCGAGTAGGCGTTGGCCAGCGCCTTGGCGCTCACGTCCCCGCGCGAGTACGAGTAGCCCTTCACGTCGGCGTGCCGGACCCCGGCCACGCGCAGGTTCTCGAACTCGTTGTACTTGCCCACGCCGGCGAAGGCGATGCGGTCGTAGATCTCGGAGATCTTGTGGAGCAGCGTCGAGGGGTTCTCCGCCACCAGCAGGATCCCGTCGCGGTACTCGATGGTGACGATGGCCTTGCCGCGGGAAATGCCCTTGCGGGCATACTCCGCCTTGTCCTTCATCATCTGCTCGGGCGAGACGTAGTAGGGCAGCGGCATCACAGCCTGCCTCGGTCGTTGAGGATCGCTTCGCAGTGGCGGCGGACGTCCTCGTCCGGCAGGTCGCTGATCCCCGAGCGGGTGATGGTCTTCACGGTGGGGAAGATGCCGCGCATGAGGTCCGGCCCGCCGGTGCCGAGGTCCTCGTCGGCCGCGTCGAGCAGGGCCTCGACGGTGACCCGCACCGCCTCGTCCTTGCCCATGTCGCGCTTGAAGCGCTTCTTGAGCGAATCCCGCGCGTCCTTGCCGCCGGAGCCCTGGGCGAAGTAGTCGGTCTCCTCGTAGCGGCCGCCCGTCACGTCGTACTTGAAGAGCCGGCCCACGCCCGCCTTCTCGTCGAAGCCCGCGAAGATGGGCACCACCACGAGCCCCTGCATGGCCATGGGCAGGTTCACGCGGATCATCTGTCCGAGCCGGTTGGCCTTGCCCTCGAGGGAGAGGTTCTCGCCCTCGACCTTCTCGTAGTGCTCGAGCTCGGTCTGGAAGAGCCGGGCCATCTCCATGGCCGGCCCCGCCGCCCCCGCGATGCCGACGGCCGAGAGGTCGTCGGCCTTGAAGATCTTCTCGATGCGGCGGTGGGCCACCTGGTACCCCTCGCTGGCCTGGCGGTCGCCGGCCATCACCACGCCGTCCCGGTAGCGGACCGCGAGCACCGTGGTGCCGTGGGGCACGGGCGGCGGCCCCTGCGGATCCTGTCCGGTCCAGGTGGACGGTGGGGGGAGCAGGTGGGGCGCGCTCCGCCGCAGGACCTCGGAGAAGGAGGAGGTGGCGTAGTCGAAGAAGGCGGCCTGCCAGCGAGCCTCCATCAGACGTCGCCGCTCGGCTTGCCCAGGTTGCGCAGCAGGTCTCCCGCGGTCGGGGAGTCGGCGAAGAGCTCGCGCACGTGCGCCTCCGTGCCGCGCAGCGGCTCGAGCATGAAGATCTTCTTGAGGGGCCCTTCCTTGAGGTCGAAGATCACCGAGTCCCAGGAGGCGGAGACCACCTCGTCGGCGTACTTCTGCAGGCACATGCCGCGGAAGTACGCCCGCGTGTCCTTCGGGGGATCGTAGATCGCCTTGGAGATCTCGTCGTCCGTCACCAGGCGCTCCACCGCGTCGGACTCCTCGAGCTTGTAGTAGAGGCCCCTGCCCGGCCGGATGTCGTGGTACTGGAGGTCGATCATGGCCACCCGCGACTCCGACCACGGCAGCCCGTGCTTGTCCCTGTAGGCCTCGATGAGGTGCCGCTTGATCACCCAGTCCAGCTCGCGGTCGAGGCTCATGGGATCCCGGGCGAGACGCGTCAGCACCGACTCCCAGCGCGCCATCACGTCCTCGACCCACGCCTCGTGAGGCCGCGTCTCCCAGTAGCGCCGCGCCCGGGTCAGGAACTCCCACTGGAGATCCACCGCGCTGAGCGCGCGGCCGTCCTTCAGCCGGAAGGTCTCCCGGCAGGCGAGGTCCCGCGACACGTTCCGATACGCGATCACCGGGGTGTCGAGCGAGAGATCGCGGTCGATGAAGTCGTCCTCGATCATGCTGAGCACGATGGCCATGGTCCCGCACTTGAGGTAGGTGGCCGTCTCGCTCATGTTTGCGTCGCCCACGATGACGTGCAGCCGGCGGTACTTCTCGGGATCGGCGTGCGGCTCGTCCCGGGTGTTGATGATGGGACGGCTGTGCATCGTCTCGAGCCCCACCTCGGTCTCCAGGAAGTCGGCCCGCTGCGAGATCTGATAATCGCAGTGCTCGGTGCTGTTCTCGGCGCCGACCTTCCCCGCGCCGGTGAAGACCTGGCGGCTCACGAAGAACGGCATGAGGTACTGGGCGATGCGGGCGAAGGGCACCTTGCGGTCCATCAGGTAGTTCTCGTGGGTGCCGTAGGAGTTGCCCTTGGAGTCCGTGTTGTTCTTGTAGATCAGGATCCGCTGCTCGGGCGGCGAGACGGCCTCGGCGCGGGAGCGGGAGAGGTTCAGGATCCGCTCGCCGGCCTTGTCCCAGATGACGCAGTCCCGCGGGTTCGTCGTCTCGGGCGACGAGTACTCGGGGTGGGCGTGGTCCACGTAGAAGCGCGCGCCGTTGGAGAGGATCAGGTTGATGAGGCGCGACTCCTCCTTGGACGGGACCTCCTTGTCCTCGGCGTACTCGAAGCCGCGGGCGTCCCGCAGCGGGCTCTCGGCCTCGTAGTCCCAGCGGATCCGCGACGACCGGTACGTCTCGTAGGAGTTGATCAGCAGCAGCGAGGACAGGATCGGGTTGAAGTCGGGCTGGTTCTTGACGGTGATCCCGTACTCGGTCTCGATGCCCATCACCTTCGGAATCGCCATGCCCCCCCCCGAGTTCGGACCGCTGCGTCTTCCATGCCGACACCTGGCTTGCCGCGGGCGGCACGGGGCAGGGGGCCGGAGAGAAACGCGGCGGGGGCGGCCGTGGTCCCGCCCCCGCCGCGCCGGTTACAGGTACTGGCCGGTGTTGATCAGCCGCTCGACCGCCCGCTGCTTGTCCTTGCTCTCGCCCATGAGCGGCTTCACGTAGACGATCCGCTCGCCCTTCTTGCCGGCGATCTTGGCCCAGTCGTCGGGGTTGGTCGTGTTGGGCAGGTCCTCGTTCTCCTTGAACTCCTCGCGGACGGCGTCGAGCATGTCCGCGAGCGTGATGCCCTTCTCGCTGGTCTGGATGTAGCGCTTCAGCGCGAGCTTCTTGGCCCGCCGCACCACGGACTCGATCATCGCCCCCGAGGAGAAGTCCTTGAAGTACAGGATCTCCTTGTCGCCGTTGGCGTAGGTGACCTCCAGGAAGCGGTTGTCCTCCTCGAGGCTGTACATCTCCTCGGCGGTGGCGGCGATCATGCGGTCCACGGTCGCCTGCAGGTCGCCCCCGTGTTGCCGGGTCTCGGATTCGTGGATCGGCAGCTCGGTGGTCATGTACCGGTTGAAGATGTCCACCGCCGCCGACTTGTCCGGGCGCTCGATCTTGATCTTCACGTCGAGCCGCCCCGGGCGCAGGATGGCCGGGTCGATGAGGTCCTGCCGGTTCGAGGCCCCGATCACGATGACGTTCCTGAGATGCTCGACGCCGTCGATCTCGGCCAGGAGCTGCGGGACGATGGTGGTCTCCACGTCGGAGGAGATGCCCGAGCCGCGGGTGCGGAAGAGCGCGTCCATCTCGTCGAAGAACACCACCACCGGCACGTCCTCGGCGGCCTTCTCGCGCGCCTTGATGAAGATCTCGCGGATCTTCCGCTCGGTCTCGCCCACGTACTTGTTCAGCAGCTCGGGGCCCTTGATGTTGAGGAAGTAGCCCTTCACCTTCTCGCCGCGCTTCTCGGAGATGCGCTCGGCCAGGTTGTTGGCCACCGCCTTGGCGATCATGGTCTTGCCGCAGCCCGGCGGGCCGTAGAGCAACACGCCCTTGGGCGGGGCCAGGTGGTGCTCGCGGTAGTAGTCGGCGTACAGGTACGGCAGCTCCACCGCGTCCTTGATGGTCTCGATCTGGGCGCCCAGGCCGCCGATGTCCTCATAGCTGATGTCCGGGACTTCCTCGAGCATCAGGTCCTCGACCTCGCTCTTCGGCAGCTTCTCCAGGAGGTAGCCGCTCTTGCCGTCCATCAGGATGTGATCGCCCACCTTGAGCCGCGCGGCGCGCAACGGGTCCGCGATGATGCTCACCTTGTCCTCGTCGGCGCGGAGCGTGACGACGGCGCGCGCCTCGTCGAGGACCTCCTTGAGGATGACGACCTCGCCCTGGATCTCGTAGCCGGCCGCCTCGACGACGTTGAGGCCCTCGTTGAGGACCAGCTCCTGGCCGGGCTTGATCTCCTCGGGCTTGATGGACGGGTGCAGGTTGACCTTCACCTTCCGCCCCTGCGAGAGGATGTTGACCGTGCCGTCCTCGTTGACGGACAGGTAGACGCCGTAGGTCGAGGGCGGCGCGCACAGCTTGTCGACCTCCTCGCGAAGCGAGGAGATCTGCTCGCGCGCCTCGTAGAGCGCGTTGACGAGCTTCTCGTTCTGGTTGAAGGACTGCACGAGCTGGCGGTTTGCCTCGCGGAGCTTGTTCTCGAGGACCATGGTCTCCCTGGGCGCGTCCTCGGCCTTCTTGCGCAGCCGCACGGTCTCCGCCTCGAGCGAGCGCACGTATGCCTGCAGGTCCTGCACCTGTACCTCGTACTCGGTGAGTCGCCGGCGATAATTCGAGTCCGTCATGGGAAGGAACTTGGACAACCCCTTCATCCCTTCGGACGAAGGCTCCCTGTTCGGGCTGGGCTTCTTCTCGAACTCCTTCATCTCCTCCACCCATTCCTTTCCGGGTGAGTCCGCGGGCGCTGCGCCAGGCGGAGCCCGTCGTGGGGACATCGCCCCACACGCGGCGTCAGTATAGGGGCCCGTTTCGCGGGGTGTCAAGGGAATTGCCCCTGAATCACCGTTCACATCCATCGAATTCATTTGAGTTTTCCCGATCTCTGCCCGGGGCGCTCCCCTATCGCTCTCACCCTGTCAAACGCCTCGCGGAGCGGGGGAGTTCCACTCTCAACACCAGGGTTCGGCTCCCCCGCTGCACTTGATAAGCAAGTTCGATGCCCGTCGCTGAGTGAATGCCGGCCCATGGGACGACTCGGAGATGGGGCAGGAGGGAGCGATGCGGTGTCGCGATCCGCAAGATCCGGCGACAGTTCTGGCCATGAGGTGACACCGGTCGTATAAGAGGGATATGCCGCTACGCGCCCTGGTGTGCTGCTGCGTCCTTGCCATGTTCTTCGTGCTCGGAGGAGCGCCCGTTGCTAGCGCTCAGGGCTCGGTGCTGCGCGTGGGGCTCTCCCAGCTGCCGGCGACGCTCGATCCTGCCCTGGCCGTCGACGGGCCGGCTGCCATCGTCGCGCGCCACGTCTTCGATCGGCTTGTCCACTACCGCGAGGGATCGAGCGACGTGGAGCCGGGGCTGGCCCTCCAGTGGAGCGTGGCGCGGGACGGGCTCGCCTGGACCATCAGGTTGCGCGAGGGCGTTCCCTTCCACGACGGCACCCCCCTCACGGCCCAGCACGTGGCGGTGAGCCTCGAGCGGATGCTCTTCCCGGGCCACCCGCAAGCCCCCGAACGGAACCCGGTGGTGCCGCGGCTGCTGCGCGGGACCCCGGGCGTCATCAAGGAGATCCGCGTGCCGGATGCGCGGACCATCCAGATCCATCTCGTGCTCCCCTATGCGCCCCTCCTGACGGTGCTGGCGCATCCCGCCCTCGGCGTCGCGCGCGCGACCACGGGCCCCGATGGTGGCACGCGGTGGGTTGGCACCGGACCCTATAGCCCGGCGGAGATGGGCCCGGGTCGGATTGCCCTGGACGCCAACTCCTTCTACTGGGGCGGCGCGCCGCGAACGAGCCGGCTGGTCTTCCGCGAGTACCCGGACGTCGAGCAAGGCGAGGCCGATCTCGACGCGCGCGCGCTCGATGTGCTGATCCCCGACGTCCCCCCGTCACGGCTCGCCGGAGCGCTGTCCGTCCCCGGCTGGCGCATCGGCTACCTGGCCATGCAGACCGAGCGCGACCCGTTCAGGCGGAAGAAGGTCCGTCAAGCGGTGGCGGCCGCGCTCGATCCCCAGGCCATCGCCTCGGCCGTGGAGCCGGTGGCCGTCCCGCTCTCGTCCTTCCTGCCGCCGGGCGTCTGGGGCAGCGTGGCCGCTGGGGCGTCCCCGGGCAGGGCCAGCCCGGAGGCGGCGCGACGTCTCCTCGCGGCGGCCGGGTTCCCCCGGGGGGTCTCGTCCCAGCTGGTCGTGGCGGGGGTCGGCCCGGGGCTCGACGTGGGGCGCCTGACGGATGAGCTCTACTGGACGCTCGGGGCCGCGGGGATCGCGCTCTCGGTCCTGCCCGAGACACCCGACATCGCCCTGCGAGTGGCTCAGAGCGGCGAGCACCAGATGATCCTCGTCGAGGCCCGCGCGGAGGGCGGCGATCCGCACCTGCTCCTCTACCCGCTCTCCACGAGCGAAGGGGCCGCCAAGGGAGGCGCCGCCGTGAACCTGTCCTTCTATCGGAACCCGCGCCTCGACGATCTCCTGGCCCGCGGCAGCCAGCTCTCCTTCCGTCCCGAGCGCCAGCGCGTGTACGCGCGCGCGCAGGCGCTCCTGGCCGACGAGGTCCCCTGGATCCCGCTGTACGTGCGGCTTCACTGGGCCGTGGCGCGCCCCGAGGTCCGCAACCTGCGCCTGCACCCGAGCGGCTGGCATCGGCTGGACCGCGTGGTGATCGAGCCTTCGTCTCTCGCGCCTGCCTTGCCTCCCGCGCCTGCCCCGCCTCTCACTCCGAGGCCATGACGGGGCGGCTGCTGGTCGCGCTCCTCACCGTGCTCTTCCATTCAGGGTAACCTCGGCACCCTCCACCGCGAAGCGGTTTCGTTCAAGCTCCGCACTCGGACGTGGCGGCGCGTGCGGACCCGGCCCCCCCAAGGATCGTTCCCAATGCTCCCACCGATGCCGATGGCACCGCTTCCCCCGCCTGGATCCGGCCGTAGCCCTGCGTCTGGCCCTGCTGATGGCGTGGCGAAGCTGGATCGTCATCCAGGCTGCGGCGCCCCGCGAGATTCCCTTGGAGGTCGCACGCCCGTCCTGCTACAGTCGGGCCGTGCCACGCCTTGTGAACCCGTCGGCGTTTCGCCTCCTCGGACGCGGCGTCTTCTGACGCGTTCTCCCTAGCTCCCCCGGGCCGGCGCCGTGCGCGCCGGCGCACCGGATCGAACAGCTCCCGGGCCCGCCGGGGGTGCCGCCCGTGTCTCAGGCCGGCTGCCTCCGGCGCCCCGGACCCGCCAAACCACCCCACGGACTCACGGGAGGTTCCAACATGCGCACGCAAACGGCCCCCCAGACGACCGACAGCCTGAGGTGGGTGGTCGCCCTGCTCGCCCTCCTGGGCGCCGCCACCCTGCCCGCCCAGGAGACCGACGCCGGTCCCCAACGCTTCGTGCGCGTCAAGGTGGACACGGCGAACCTCCGCGCCCGGCCGTCGCTGAAGGCCGAGAAGGTCCGCGACGCCTACGAGAACGAACCCCTCCACGTGGTCGGCCGGCAGGGCCGGTGGCTGGAGGTGCGGGACATCACCGGCGAAGCCGCCTGGATCTACGCCCCGCTCACGGACGGCCGGCCGGCCGTCGTGGTCGTCCGCGATGTCGTCAACGTGCGGGAGGGTCCCGGAACCGGGCATCCGATCGCCTTCACGGCGGAGCGGAGCGTCAACCTGCTCGTGCTCGATCGCGCGGGGCGATGGCTCCACGTGCAGCACGAGGTGGGCGAGGGTTGGCTGCACGACTCGCTCGTCTGGGGCCCGCCGTGAGGCCGCTGATGGCCGCCCGGATCTGGAGGAGCCGGCTCCGGGCGTGGGCGGTCGGCGTAGCGGCCGCGGCCGGCTTCGCGGTCCCGGTCTCCGCGGCCGACGCGGCGGTCGGCGCCCCCGTCTGGTGCCACGTCGTGCGGCGTGGGGAGTCTCTGGCCGCCATCGCCCGGGGGGCCGACACGTCGCAGGCACGGCTCCGCCGCCTGAACGCGCTTCGCCGCGGCGCGCCGGTCCGCCCCGGGGACGTGCTCGCGCTCCCCGCCGTCGAACGCCTCCGGAGCGGGCGGCTCCAGTCGTTCGCGGCGCCCATCCCGGCGAGCCGGGGCCACCTCGTCCGCGAGAACGCCCGGGCGGATGCCGAGCGGCTCTCCCGGCTCCGGACCCGCGGGTCACTGCGTCGATTCGTCCGCGCCGGCCTGCTCGTCTCTCTGCCCGAGGAGGCGCGTGGATTCCGCGTCGTCGGCGTCCCCCGCTGGCGACGGGTGGCCCGCCCCTGGACGCGGCTCTTCATCCAGCAACTCGGCGAGGCCCTGCACGCGCTGTTCCGGAGCCGCCTCCGCGTGACGGACCTCACGCGGACCGAGGCCGTCCAAGAGGCGCTGGGGGAATGGAACGGCAACGCGGCGCCCGCACGGGGCGCCATCGCCTCGACGCACCTGACCGGCGCCACGGTCGACCTGTCCAAGGTCGAGCACTCCGACGTCGAGCTAACGTGGCTGCGCCTGGTGCTCGGTCGCCTGACCGCGCGGGGCCTCGTGAGCGCCATCGAGGAGTTCGCCCAGCCGCACTTCCACGTGATGGTCTTCCGCGCCTATGCGCGCCACGGCGTCCGACTCCGCGCCCCCGTGGCGATCGGTGGCTGCTAGCCGCGAGCGCGCCGGCCCTCGGTGCCGTGAGGCGCGAGCGCGTCTCGTCCAACCTGGGGCCGAGGAGCCGCCAATCGCGTCGACCCTTGACCACATCGTGGCCGCCGTTGCGGCGTGAATGTACGGCACCTTGCGCGGCGCCCTGGCAGGGCGCAAAATCGCGTTCGACCGTGACGCTTCGACCGCCACGGTCGAGGGCCGCATCGCCGGCATCGGAAGACCATCCGCATCGAGGCCATCCACGTGCCTTACGATCTCGCGGTTCCGGGGGAGGCGCGGGAGGCCACCGAGCGCGCCCTGGCGGCGCATCCTCAGGGCTGCCCGGCGCATCAGAGCGTCAAGAACGCCATCCACATCACATGGTCGGCCTCGCTCAGGGCGGGCGACCAGGTGCTCTCGATCAAGGAAGAAGGCCACGAGAGCCCTTCGGCCTAGAGACTTTGCGGAGATTGGCCCGCGTGTGCGACGGAGCCGGACCCGCAGGCACCGCACCCTGCGACAGGCCCCGCCCGCCACACGCGACGACCGTTCGTGAAGAATGCGGGATAGCGCATGTCCCGATCTATGTGTCGAAAAAGGCCGCAAAGGAGGTGTCCCGTTCTCGGCTCGATCCGAACGCAGAGGCAGCGCTGACGCTGACATGCTGGGCCTGGCCGGCACACGGGAGAGACTACAGTGAGAATCGGGAAATCCATCCTGCGACGCGCCGTCGTGTGGCTCATCCTCGGGCTGATCGGCGGCGGGATCGCCGCCGACCTCTGGTGGCGCCAGGCGACCCGAGGGACCGACAAGCAGGTCAAGCAGCTGCAGACGGAACTCGATTCTGAGAAGATGGGCGCGCAGCAGCTGGAATCGAAGCTTGCCGAAGCCAGCGGCGAACTCCGTCAGCTGAAGGAACAGCTCGCAGCCGAGAGAAATCTCCGGCGCCGGTACGAAGATCTCGTGACCCGGGGGCGAAAGTAGCGGACGTCCGGACAGAAACGGCTTGCCGGCGCGACCCCTGCGTTCGAGCAGGAGGAAGGCGCTCAGAGACTGTGAGGGAATCGCCCGCGAGCGGCGAGGGAGCGTAGGCTGACGACGGCGTCGCGCGGGTTCATCGTGAATGGGCCGTCGTCAACGGGGGAGCCCCGGCCCGCCGCGGCCTGACTCGTCCAGTCCCCGCCCGATCAGGGCGTGGCCGCTCATCCGGCCGCCCCCGCCGCCCGCCGGAGCCCCACCGCGCGCATCAGGTTGTGCGCCAGCGCGAACCACAGCAACACCGCCTGGACCTTCCGGAGGCCGCGCACCAGCAAGAAGCACGCGCTCGCCGATCCCGGGCCGTCCGACGGGCTGACCGAGGCGGTGACCGCCGTCTTCAGCAGCACCTCGGTGATCAGCGGCCTGGGCAAGGCCGTCGTCATGAAGACCGGTCCGGCGACGGAGTTCGGGCGCGTGGCGGCGGGCCTCGTCGGCCGCCCGCCCGAGACCGAGTGCGAGCGCGGGGCGCGGCGCTTCGGCTTCCTTATTCTGGAGATCGTCATCTTCCTCTGCCGCCACTCTTCTTCGCCTTCCTCCTCGCCATGGTCGCCGGCTACCTGGGGCTCGTCGAGGCTCGGCTGGACTTGATCGGGTGCGCGTGGTAGAAAAATTCACCCCCCATGCTCTCGATTGCCGACACCGTCACGGAGGTGGTCCACTGGGTGTTTCCCGAGCACGCGGGCGCCCCGGGACAGATCCACGGCGGGCGGACGATGCAGTGGATCGCCACCGTGGGGACCATATCCATTCACGAGGGAAGGTGAGGGCATCATGTCCGGGCATTCACGCTGGTCGCAGATCAAGCGGAAGAAGGGCAAGACGGACGTGCAGCGGGGGAAGCTCTTCTCCAAGATCCTCCGCGAGATCACGGTGGCGGCGCGCAACGGCGGCGGCGATCCCAAGGGCAACGTGCGCCTGAAGGCCGCCATGGAGGCGGCGCGGGCCGCGAACATGCCCGCCGACAACATCAAGCGCGCGATCCAGAAGGGCACCGGCGAGCTGCCGGGGGAATCCTACGAGGAGATCACCTACGAGGGCTACGGGCCCGGCGGGGTGGCCATCCTCCTGCAGGTGCTCACGGACAACAAGAACCGCACCGGCCCCGAGATCCGGCGCGCCTTCGAGAAGAACGGCGGGCGCATGGGCACGGCGGGGTGCGTGGCGTGGATGTTCGACCGCCGGGGCGTGATCCAGGTGGATGCCGAGCGGGTGACGGAGGACGACCTGCTGGAGAAGGCGCTGGACGCGGGCGCCATGGACGTCAAGCGGGTGGAAAAAGCTTTCGAGATCACCACGGCCCCTGATGAAATGGAACCGGTGCGGGAGGCGCTGGAGCGCCAGGGCATCCCTGTGCTGGAGGCCGCCGTGGCCATGCTGCCCCAGTCCACGGTCCGCGTGGAGGGCAAGGAGGCCTCGGTGGTGCTGCGGCTGATCGAGGCGCTCGAGGAGCAGGACGACGTCCAGGCTGCCTACTCGAACTACGATATCCCCGACGAGGTCCTCGACGCCATCTCCGCCGCCTAGCAGGATGCGGAAAAACTCCGCAGGCCGCTCAAAAACGTCCAGATGCGAGGCGGCGAGGGAGGCGACGAGCGAGGCGGACTCGATGTACGTTGAGCGAGGAGCGACCAGCGCCGTACCTCCGGAGATGGGCGTTTTTCAGCGGCCTGCTAGGGCGCTGCGCGTGATGGGGGTGGACCCCGGGCTCGTGGACACCGGTTTCGGCGTCCTCGAGGCGGGGCCCGGCGCCGTCACGGTCGTGGACGCGGGCGTCATCAGCACCTCCGCCAGCCAGTCCCTGGAGGCGCGGCTCAACGCCATCTACCGCGCCATCCACCGCCTCATCCAGGCCCGCGAGCCGGGCCTCCTCGTCGTGGAAGACCTCTACACGGAGTACAAGTTCCCGCGGACGGCGATCCTCATGGGCCATGCCCGCGGCGTGATCTACCTCGCCGCCCGTCAGCTCGGCGTGGCGGTGCTGGCGCTCGCGCCCGCCGAGGTCAAGCGCGCCATCGCCGGCAACGGGGCCGCCGGGAAGGCGCAGATGCAGCGGAGCGTCCAGACTCTCCTGGGGCTTGCCGAGCCGCCGCGTCCGTCGCATGTGGCCGATGCCCTCGGGCTGGCTGTCACCGGCATGGGGCGGGTCACCGGACGGATCCCGACGGGCCGGGGCCGACGGCCCGCGGCGCGGGGGGCCTCATGATCGCCTCGCTCCGGGGCAGGCTGCGCGCGCGGCTCGAGGACCGGGTGATTCTCGAGGCGGCCGGCGTCGGCTACGAGGTGTTCCTGCCGCCCGTGACCCAGCGCGCGCTGGCCGGCGCGTCGGCGGCAGGGGGCGACGGCGCCGACGAGATCTCGCTGGCGATCCACTACCACGCGACGCAGAACCAGCCGCGCCCCGTGCTCATCGGATTCACCTCCGAGCTCGACAAGGAGTTCTTCGAGAAGCTCATCACGGTGAAGGACGTGGGCCCCATGGTGGCGGCCCGCTCGCTGGCGGCCCCGGTGGGCGAGATCGCCGCCGCCATCGCCTGCCAGGACGAGGGGTATCTCCGCCGGCTGCCCGGCATCGGGCCCCAGAAGGCGAAGAACATCGTGGCCCAGCTCCAGAGCAAGGTGGCGAAGTTCGCGCTGCTCGCGGCCGAGGAGTCCGCCGGGGAGGCGCGGCCGGCGCGGCCTGCGGCGCCTCTGGATGAAGACGGGCTGCGCGGCCTGGTCTTCGAGGTGCTGGTGAAGCAGCTCCAGCACCGGCCCAGCGAGGCGGCCGAGCTGATCAGCCGGGCGCTCAGCCGCCGGCCCGACGTCACGACGCCCGAGGAGCTGTTCGACGAGATCTATCGCGGGAGCGGAGGCCGGACGTGAGCGACGAGGCGCACGTCATGAGCCGGGTGGCGCTGCCCGAGGAGGCGCAGATCGAGCGCCAGCTCCGCCCGCAGCGCCTGGACGAGTACGTGGGCCAGCGCGCGACGGTCGAGAGCCTGCGGATCTCGGTGGAGGCGGCCCGCCAGCGGGGCGAGCCTCTCGACCACGTGCTCCTCTCGGGGCCCCCCGGCCTCGGCAAGACCACGCTCGCCACCATCATGGCCAACGAGATGGGCGCCCAGATGGTCACCACCGCCGGTCCCTCCCTCGAGCGGGGCGGGGACCTCATGGGCATCCTCACCAACCTGGGCGACCGCGACGTGCTCTTCATCGACGAGGTCCACCGGCTCCCGCGCATCGTGGAGGAGCTGCTGTACCCGGCCATGGAGGACTTCGCGCTCAACTTCGTGATGGACAAGGGGCTCAACGCCAAGAGCATGCGCATCCCGCTGCGCCCCTTCACGCTGGTGGCCGCCACCACGCGGCCGGGGATGCTCTCCTCCCCGCTCCGGGAGCGTTTCGGGATCTTCCACCACCTGGATTTCTACGACGTGGAGGACCTGACGTCGATCATCCTCCGGTCGGCCTCCATCATCGGAGCCTCCATCGATCAGGGCGGGGCCGGCGCCGTCGCCCGCCGCTCCCGCGGGACGCCACGCATCGCCAACCGCCTCCTGCGCCGCGTCCGCGACTACGCCCAGGTGAAGGGGGACGGGGCGGTGACGGCCGAGGTCGCGCGGGACGCGCTGGACCGCGAGGGGGTGGACCAGGAGGGGCTCGACCGGCTGGATCGCCGCTTCCTCGGCGCGATCATCGAGCAGTACGGGGGCGGCCCGGTCGGCCTCGAGGCCATCGCGGCCACCATCAACGACGAGGCGGAGACGCTGGCGGAGGTGGTGGAGCCGTTCCTCCTGAAGATCGGCTTCGTCGTGCGCAGCCCGAACGGGCGGAAGGTCACGGCGGCGGCCTACGCCCATCTGGGCCACGCCCTCCCCGCCTCCTCCACGGGCCAGCGCGAGCTTCCGCTGTGACGGACCTCGGGAAAATCCTCGTGGGTTTCGGGGTCGTCATGATAGTCCTGGGAGGAATCCTGCTCCTGGCGGGAAATCTCTCAGGGAAGGTGCCATGGATCGGACGGCTGCCCGGGGACATCTACATCGAGCGCGGCACCTGGCGCTTCTACTTCCCGCTGGCGACCTCCGTCATCATCTCCATCGTCCTCACGCTGCTCTTGTCGCTCTTCGGCCGCCGTTAGCCCGCCGCCGACACGTCCGGCTGCTCGTCGCTCTCGCCCTCGTCGTGCTCGTGTGTCTGGGGGCGCGCCCGGCGCTCGCCGGAGGCGAGATCCGCGTGGCGCTGGTCGACGGGGTCCGGACGGTGGATCTGGGCGGCGGTCCATTCGCCATCCAGGACGCGGCCGGCCAGCCGCTCACGACCGAGCAGCCCACGTGGATTCGCCTGGTCCCGGTCAACGGGAGCGTGGAAGTTCGCGGCCTGCGCGCCGACCGCGTACGCGCCGGGACCATCCGCGTGGTGGGCGCCAACGGCGGGGCCATGCGGTGGAATGGCCGCGACTACCCCGGCACCCTGGACATCCTCCGCGCGGGCGACGGACTCCTGGTGATCAACGAGCTGCCGTTCGAGGACTACCTCATGGGTTCGGTCAAGGCGGAGGCCGGGGAGCGCATGCCGCCCGAGATGCTCAAGGCCCAGGCCGTCGTGGCGCGGACCTACGCCGCCTTCCACCGCCGGCTGAACGCCGGCAAGCCCTACCAGATCGTCGCGGCCACCGCCCACCAGCAGTACGCGGGCCAGGTCGGCCCCGACTCGCCGATCTGGGCGGCGGTGAGGGAGACGGAGGGGCAGGTGCTCCTCTGGGAAGGCGACCTCTTCCCGGCCTTCTACCACACCGACAGCGGCGGCCACACGGAAGACCCGCGCGCGGTGTTCGCGGCCTCGAACATGCCGGCGCTCCGGCCGGTGCGCATCGAGTTTCCCTCGGAGTCGCCACATCACCTGTGGGCGCTGGACCTGCCGCTCGCCGACCTCAGCGCGCTGCTCCGCAAGGGCGGCGTCTCGGTGGGGCGCATCGTGGCCCTCGAGGTACTCGAGCGAAGCGTGTCGCTGCGCGCGGCCCGGATCGCCGTCCGCGGCACGAGCGGCACGACCGTGCTCCGCGGCAACGACTTCCGCCGGCTCGTGGGCTACGACACGCTCAAGAGCACGCTGTTCGCCGTGGCCGTGGATGGGGCCCACGCCCGCTTCTCGGGCCGCGGCTATGGCCACGGGGTCGGCATGGACCAGGCGGCCGCCAGGACCATGGCCCAGCTCGGCTACTCGGCCCGCCAGATCCTCGAGTACTACTACCCGGGCGCGGTCTTCTCCACCCTCCCCTAGCAGGTCGCTGAAGAACTCGCAGGCTGCTCAAAAAGGTCCAGATGCGAGGCGGCGCCCGACGGCCGTACGCGAGGCGTACTCTCTGTACGTTGAGCGTGCGGCCGAGGGCGCCAACGAAGCAGATGGGCCTTTTTCAGCAGCCTGCTAGGGCCTCGCCGCCCGTGACCATTTCCTGGCTGGTAGCCGATCTCCGTCACGCTGCGGCCGGGGAGCTGCGGCATGCGCTGGCTACGATGACACCATCTCGCGGATGGCGGCGGCGATGTCGGCCGGGCCCGGCAGCACGGCGTCCTCCAGCGGGGGCGGGAAGGGGACGGGGACGCCGGGGTTGCCGAGGCGGCGCGGGGCCGTCCTGAGCGCGCCGAAGGCCCGCTCCGTCACCAGCGCGATGACCTCGCTCTGGATGCTGCACGTGAGATAGGCCTCGTCCACGACCAGCAGGCGGCCGGTCTTCCGCACCGATGCGATGATGGTCTCGCTGTCCAGCGGGACCAGCGTGCGGGGGTCGATGACCTCGGGGGAGACGCCCTCCGCCGCCAGCGCTTCCGCCGCGGCCAGCGCGTGGTGCAGCGCGCAGAGCGTCGCCACCACCGTGATGTCGGTGCCGGCCCGCCGCACCGCGGCCTGCCCGAAGGGGACCAGGTAGTCGGGATCCTTGAACCCGGGCGGCGCCGGCCAGCGGGTGCGGTAGAGTGCCTTGTGCTCGAAGAAGAGCACCGGGTTGTCGTCGCGGATGGCCGATTTCATCAGGCCCTTGGCGTCCGCGGCCGTTGCCGGCAGCGCCACCTTGATCCCCGGGACGTGAGCGAACCACGAGTAGAGCGTCTGCGAATGCTGTGACCCCGCGCCCTGGCCGCCGCCGCAGGGGAGCCGGATGACGAGCGGGACCTTGACCTGGCCGCCGGTGAGGTAGTGCAGCATCGCGGCCTGGTGGGTGAGCTGGTCGATGGCGACGGAGAGGAAGTCGCCGAACTGGAACTCCACGATCGGGCGCATCCCGCCCATGGCCGCCCCCACCGCCGCCCCCACGACGGCCACCTCCGAGCAGGGCGTGTCGCGGACCCGCTCCGTGCCGAACTCCGCGGCGAGGCCGCTCGTGACGCCGAAGGGCGGGGCGCCCGCGATGTCCTCCCCCATCTGGAACACCGAGGGGTCGCGCCGCATCTCCTCGCGCATGGCCTCGTTGATGGCGCCCCTGAAGCTCGGCCAGTCGCGCTCGGCGGGGGGGGCCGGGCCCCCGGGCCTGAACAGCCGCCGATCGAACACGCGTCCCTCCGCTGTCATGCCCACAGGTCCTCGAAGGCCTCGTGGGGCTCGGGGAATGGGCTCTGGCGGGCGTACTCCACCGCCGCGGCCACCTCCTCGTCCACCCGGGCCTCCATATCCGCGTAGGCGTCATCGCTGAGGAGCCCCCCGGCGGAGAGGCTCGCGCGGTAGCGCGCGACGGGGTCCTGGGCGCGGGCGGCGTCCAGCTCCGCCTGGGAGCGGTAGTGCTGCGGGTCGTGAGCAAGGTGGCCGCCAAGACGGATCGTCCTCGCCTCGACGAGCGTGGGGCCCCCGCCCGCCCGCGCCTGGGCGACGGCTCCACTGACGGCCTCGAGCACGGCGAGCGGGTCGTTGCCGTCGATGACGACGCCCGGCAGGCCATACCCGGCCGCCCGAGCGGCGATCGACTCGGCCTTCACGGCGACCGCCACGGGCTGCGAGATGCAGTAGCCGTTGTTCTCGCAGAGGAGGATGAGCGGCAGCGCCCACATGGCGGCCAGATTGGCGGTCTCGTGCACGGCGCCCTCGTTGGCCGCTCCGTCGCCGAAGAAGGCCAGGCTCACGCGATCCGTTCCCTTCATCTTCTGCGCCAGCGCCATGCCCCCCGCCACGGGCACCTGGGCCGCCACGATGCCTCCCATCCCCACGACGCCGCGCGTGACGTCGGTCACATGGTACGACTTGCCCTTGTTGTAGCCGGTGCGCCGGCAATACAGGTCCGCCATGATGCGCTTCGGATCGAGCCCCCGCGCCACCTGGGGGGCCTGGCCGCGATGGGTGGTGAACACGTAGTCCCCCGGCCCGAGCGCCGCGCAGGCGCCGGCAGCCACGGCCTCCTGGCCGGTGGAGAGCGACGGCGGGATGCCGCCGATCTCCTCCTGGAAGTAGGCCTCCGCCCACGCCGTCTCCAGGCGGCGGATCAGGAGCATCGTCCGCAGCAGGTCACGCTTTCGCTCAGGGTCCAACCCGACGCACCTCCGAGGGCTTGCCAGTGGAGCCCTTGTCGAGCCCGGCGGCCTTGAGGAGCGGGCTGCCGGCGCCGCTGCCGAAGATGGCGGGACCGCGCGCCAGCATCCCGCCGTCGACCACGATCGTCTCGCCCGTGATGAAGCCCGCGTCCGGGGAGGCCAGGAAGAGCGCGACGCCCGCGACATCCTCGCCCCGGCCGGCGTCCGGCCAGGGCTGCTTCGCGAGGATCGCCTGCTCGGCGGCGGCCACGCTCCCCTTGTGGAAGAGATCAGTCATCAGCGGGCCCGGAGCGATGGCGTTGACCCGGATCCGGTGCGGAGCCAGCTCGACGGCCACGGTACGCGTCAGGCTGATGATCGCCGCCTTCGCCGCCGAGTAGCCGTGGGCTCCGCCGCCGCCCGCGAGGCCCGCGATCGACGAGGTCGAGATGATCGAACCGCCCTGGCCCTGGGCCTTCATGGCGGTTGCGCCGTGCTTCATGCCGAGGAACACGCCCCGGAGCAGCACGGCCAGCGTGTAGTCCCACTCCTCGACTCGTGTCTCGTCGATGGGGCCGAAGGCGCCGCCGATCCCGGCGTTGTTGAAGACGCAGTCCAGCCGCCCGAAGGCGTCCAGCGCGCATCGGATCATCGCCTCGACGGCTCGCTCCTCGGCGACGTCGGTCCTGGCGAATCGGATGGCGTCTCGATGTCCCCGCTCCGCGGCGACGTGCAGCACCGCCTCGCCATTGGGCTCGTTCAGGTCCGCGATCACCACGCGCGCGCCTTCGTCGAGGAACCGGAGCGCCGTGTCGCGGCCGATGCCGTTGGCCCCGCCGGTGATCACCGCGACCTGGCCTGCCAGCCTGCCCATCCGTTCACCCCCGAGACGGTATCTTGGCGTAAGTCTCGCGGAAATGCCAAGCCAAAGCTCGCGCCGGTACTGGGTCAATTCGCGTCGCCATACTTCGTTACTCGGTCGCCCGCGACGCTCAACGTACAGAGAGTACGCCTCGCGTCGCTGGCTCCCTCGTGCCTCGTCTGGCTCGCAACTCGAACCGGCCGGCACTCTCCTCATCGAGCGCAGGATCGAGCGCGCGGAGCTCGTGCGCCTGGCCCGGCTCTTCGGCGACATGATCAAGTTCGTGGTGGACGTGGAGCGGGGAGTCATCGCCATCGGCGGTGAGCTGCACGCCGACGCGGAGCAGCTCCTCCTCGAGGCCGGCAGCCGCCAGGGGGACCTCTGGGGAGCCAACTACTACCCGGGACGGGGGCGGGACGAATGCATCGAGTTCACGTCGCTCATCAATATCCGGCCCTCGCAGGGGAACCCCGGCATGGAGGTGCAGGACCCGGCGCTGCGGAAGCGGATCCGCGCGCTGACCGGGGCACTCGTCGGCGACGGGGAGGATCTCTGAGATGGCGCAGCACGCCTCCCTGCCGCCCGAGCGGTGGGCGGGGTTCTCGCTCGATCAGCAGGTGCTCATGATCGGGAACGAGATGAACCGGGCGGCGAAGCTCGGGGACGCGCGCGACCGGGGACGCCTGCGGAGCGCCTACGAGCGGGTGTTCCAGCTCGTCGACTTGACCGTCCAGGTGCAGGCGCGGAGATCCCTGCGCCGGGAGCTGCTGCGGTGGCGCGACCTGATCGCCGCTCTCTACGTGGCGCCGGAAAGCGATCCCGACGCGCACGCGGCGGCCTTCCGCTGCCTGCTTCGCTTCACACCGGAGGCGTCGAAGCAGCTCTCGGCGCTCTCGCCGCCCCCGCGGGACCGGGACGCCGGGCCCGGGTAGCCGCGCCACTGGATGCTGGACTGCGACCGCCATGGACGTCGCGCTCTTCGATTACCCTCTGCCCCCCGAGCTGATCGCCCAGGAGCCCGTCTCCCCGCGTGACGCCTCCCGGCTCCTGAGACTCGACCGCGCAAGCGGGCGCCGGGAGGACCGGCGCTTCCACGAGCTGCCGGATCTCCTGCGCCCTGGCGACTGTCTGGTGTGGAATGACAGCCGGGTGATCCCGGCCCGTCTCCTGGGCACGTTCGCCACCGACGGCCGTCCCGTGGACCTGCTGCTGCTGCGCGAGGTGGCGTCCGGTCACTGGGAGGCGATGGCGCGCCCCGGCCGCCGCTGTCGCCCCGGCGTGAGGATCCAGCTGGCCGGCGGCGCCGCGCGCGCCGTGGTTCTCGAGCGGACGCCGCGGGGCAACCGTGTCCTCCGGATCGAGACCCCGGGCTCGGTACGGGACCTCCTCGAGCGCCACGGTCTGCCCCCACTCCCGCCCTATATCGAGCGTCACGACTCGCCGAAGCCCGAGGACTGGCAGCGCTACCAGACCGTCTACGCGCGCGATCCGGGCTCGGTGGCGGCCCCGACGGCGGGGTTGCACTTCACGCCGGAGCTGATCGAGCGGTTGCGGGGAAGAGGCGTCGAGATCCACGCCATCACGCTCCACGTGGGGCCAGGCACCTTCAGGCCGGTCCAGGGCGAGGACGTGGAGGCGCATCGGATGGAGTCCGAGCAGGTGACGATCCCTGGCGGTACCGCCGAGGCCGTCACCCGCGCGAAGGCCGAGGGCCGCCGGGTGGTGGCCGTGGGGACCACGACGACGCGCGCGCTCGAGTGGGCCGCCGATGGAACCGGCCGGTTGCGGCCGGAGACGGGCGAGGCCGACCTTTTCATCCAACCCGACTACCGCTTCCGGGTGGTGGACGGGCTCGTCACCAACTTCCACCTGCCGCGCTCCACACTCCTCGTCCTCGTGTCGGCCTTCGCGGGCCGGGAGCTGATCCTCGCCGCCTACGCCCACGCCGTGCAGGCACGCTACCGCTTCTACTCCTATGGCGACGCCATGTTCATCCAGTAGATGGCGCCGATCCGGTTCGAGCTGATCCGGACGGAGGGGGCGGCGCGTCTTGGCAGGATCCGCACCGCGCGGGGCGACGTCGAGACGCCCGCCTTCATGCCCGTGGCCACCCAGGGGAGCGTGAAGAGCCTGTCTCCCTCCGATCTCCGCGCCGCCGGCGCGCAGATCGTCCTGGCCAACACCTACCATCTCTTCCTGCGCCCGGGGCACGAGCTGGTGCGGGAGCTGGGGGGCCTCCACCGCTTCATGGGCTGGGATGGGCCGATCCTCACCGACTCCGGCGGCTTCCAGGTCTTCAGCCTGACGAAGCTCAGGAAGGTCAGCGACGAGGGCGTCGAGTTCCGCTCGCACGTGGACGGCTCGCTCCACTTCCTGTCTCCCGAGACATGCGTCGAGATCCAGCAGGCGCTCGGGGTGGACATCATCCACCCGCTCGACGAGTGTCTCGCCCAGCCCGCGACGCCCCCCGATACGGAGCGCTCTCTCGCGCTGACGCTCCGGTGGCTCGCTCGCTCCGTCGCCGCCCATCGCAAGGGCGACGGCAGCCAGGCGCTTTTCGGCATCGTCCAGGGCGGGATCCACGAGGACCTCAGGCGGCGCGCGGTGGAGGTCACGGTGGCGCTCGGGCTCGACGGCTACGCCATCGGCGGGCTCGCGGTCGGCGAGCCGACGGAGCGCATGTACGACATCACCGCGCTGGTCGCTCACCTCCTGCCGCGGGACCACCCGCGCTATCTCATGGGGGTGGGCAAGCCCCACGACCTGGTCGAGGCGGTGGCGCGGGGCGTGGACCTCTTCGACTGCGTCATGCCCACGCGCAACGCGCGCAACGGCCAGGTCTTCACCGGCGATGGGCCGCTCACCATCAGTCACGCGCGCTACGCGCGCGACCCCGCCCCGCTCGAGGCCGGGTGCCCCTGCGAGGGCTGCCGCGGCTTCTCGCGCGCCTATCTCCGGCACCTCTTCATGGCGCGGGAGCT
The DNA here is from genome assembly GCA_016184305.1 of Candidatus Rokuibacteriota bacterium. Taxonomy (GTDB): domain Bacteria; phylum Methylomirabilota; class Methylomirabilia; order Rokubacteriales; family CSP1-6; genus UBA12499. Next base: position 21,283 of record JACPCX010000124.1, read on the forward strand.
CCTCGCCTACCGGCTGCTCTCGCTCCACAATGTGACGTTCTATCTCGGGCTCATGGCGGCCATGCGCGGGGCCCTCGCCGCGGGCGGTTTTCGGGCATTCCGCTCTCGGTTTCTGGACCGTTATGGGGTAGAATCTCACGACGGTTCGCCGGACAGCACGAGAGATACGGAGGCCTGACACTCATGGTGGATGTGGCGTATGCGGCGGCTCTGTCCCCGGGCGGCGGTGGCGCCGGCTCGGTGACGACCCAGCTGGTCTTCTTCGCGGCCATCTTCGCGATCTTCTACTTCCTCCTCATCCGCCCGCAGCAGAAGCAGAAGCGGGAGCGGGAAGCCCTGCTCCGGGCCGTCAAGAAGGGCGATCGCGTCGTGACCACGAGCGGAATGCACGGCACGGTCGTGGGCCTCGATGAGCACACGGTGACCCTCAAGGTGTCCGATCAGGTCAAGCTCCAGTTCGACCGGTCGGCCATCGGCCGCATCGTGCCGGCCGCCGGGGAGAGGGAGGGCGCCGCCTGATGCGGCGGCGCCTCCCGCTCCGGATCGGGATCGTCGCCGCCGTCATCGTCGGCTCCCTCCTCTACCTGTACCCGCCCCCCTTCGCCCGGTCGTATCTCTACGGGCCCGCGGCACCGGCCGCGCGCCCGGGTGGCATCCTCCCGTCCACCCTGAATCTCGGGCTCGACCTCCAGGGCGGCATCCACCTCGTCCTCGGCGTGGATCTCGACAAGGCGATCGAGGCCCAGGTGGAGCGCGCCGGGAGCGGGATCCGCAGCTCCCTCGAGAAGAAGGGAATCGCCGTCAAGGGCATCCAGCGCCGCGGGCCGACCGAGCTCGTCGTGGAGCTGGCCTCGCCCGAGGCCTGGGCCGCCGCCCAGTCGACCTTCGGTGAGCTGGCCATCTTCGAGACGAAGGAGGCCGACCAGGCCGCGGGGCGCGTGGTCCTGCTGCTCCGAGCCAAGGAGGGCGCGGCGCTGCGCGATCTGGCGGTGCGCCAGGGGCTCGAGACGATTCGCAATCGCGTGGACCAGTTTGGCGTCTCGGAGCCCTCCATCCAGCAGCAGGGGGAGAACCGGATCCTGATCCAGCTCCCCGGCGTCCAGGACCCCGAGCGCGCCAAGGCCCTCATCGGCAAGACGGCGCTCCTGGAGTTCAAGCTGCTCGACGAGCGCGCCGACGTGGACCGCGCCGTGAAGGAAGGGCCGCCCGAGGGGGACGAGGTCCTGTACCAGCGGCGGGTGGACAAGGAGACCAAGCAGGAGAGCCGCATCCCCTTCGTGGTCCAGAAGAAGACGCTGCTGACGGGCGCCGATCTCTCGACGGCCCGCGTCTCCATCGACCAGACCACGAGCGAGCCACACGTGTCCGTGGAGCTCAACGCCGCGGGGGCCAAGGCCTTCGCCGATCTCACCGAGGCCAACGTGAACAAGCGCCTCGCCATCATCCTGGACGGGAACGTGCACTCGGCCCCGGTGATCCGCGAGCGTATCCCCTCGGGCCAGGCGCAGATCACGGGGGGCTTCACCAGCGCGGAGGCCACGGACCTCGCCATCGTGCTCCGGGCGGGCGCCCTGCCGGCGCCGGTGCAGGTGCTGGAGGAGCGCACGGTGGGGCCGTCCCTCGGCGCGGACTCCATCCGGCAAGGGATCATCGCCATCCTGGCGTCCACGGCGCTGGTGTGCCTCTTCATGCTCGTCTACTATCGGCTCTCGGGCCTGATCGCCAACGTCGCTCTCGGGCTGAACCTGCTGGTGCTCATGGCGGTCATGGCCGGCTTCCACGCGACGCTGACGCTGCCGGGCATCGCCGGCATCGCGCTCACCGTGGGGATGGCCGTGGACACCAACATCCTCATCTTCGAACGGATCCGGGAGGAGCTGCGGAGCGGCAAGACGGTGCGTGCCGCCATCGGCGCCGGCTTCACGCGCGCCTTCAAGACCGTCGTGGACACCCACGTGACGGTGCTGGTGTCCGGCCTCATTCTCTACCAGTTCGGGACCGGCCCGGTGAAGGGCTTCGCCGTGTCCCTCATGATCGGCATCGTGGCGAGCCTGTTCACGGCCGTCTTCTTCACCCGGCTGCTCTTCGACCTGATCTACACGACCTCCCGGAAGGTCGCGTCGATCTCCATCTGACCCAGGGACGGACATGCTCCAGATCTTCGTGGATCCGCAGTTCGACTTCATCGGCAAGCGGCGCTGGGCCTACCTGGCGTCGATGGTGTTCATCCTCATCGGGCTGGGATCCATGGCGGCCAAGGGCGGCCTGCGCTACGGCATCGACTTCTCCGGCGGCACCCTGATCCAGGTGCGCTTTGAGAGGGCCGCGCCGGTGGAGCGGATCCGCACGAGCCTCGAGCGGATCCAGATGGGGGAGAGCGTCATCCAGGAGTTCGGCGATCCCCGCGAGTTCATCCTGCGCCTGCCGCTGGCGGAGACCTCCGCCGAGGCGGTGACCCGCCGGGTGCAGGAGGCCCTCGGCGCGGACGCGGCCCTGGGCCAGGCCGAGATCCGCCGCGTGGAGTTCGTGGGCCCGCAGGTGGGCCGCGACCTGCAGATCCAGGCCCTCTACGCCGTCCTCTGGAGCATGGCCGGCATCCTCATCTACATCGCCGTCCGCTTCGACCTCAAGGGCGGCTTCGCCTCCGTGGCGGCCATCATCCACGACGTGCTGGTCTGCCTGGGCGCCATGTCGCTGACCAACCGCGAGATGTCGCTGCCCTTGCTGGCCGGCCTGCTCACGATCATCGGGTATTCCGTCAACGACACCATCGTGGCCTATGACCGCGTCCGGGAGAACCGGGGCAAGGGGCTGCGAAAGGGCCAGCCCTTCGCGAGCCAGATCAACGCGGCGATCAACCAGACGCTCTCGCGCACCGTGCTCACCGCCCTCACCACGTTCTTCTCCGCGCTCGTGCTGTACCTCTTCGGGGGCAAGGTGCTGGAAGATCTGGCCTTCGTGCTCACGGTGGGGGTCATCACCGGGACCTACTCCACCGTGTACATCGCCGGGTCGCTCATCGTCGACTGGACGGGATGGATGGAGGGCCGCGCTCGGTCGCGGAAGAAACTCGTAGCAAAAGCTTGATTCTAGTGGCAAAATTCTAGGTCAACCTGAGGAGGACTTGGGTTGACCCAGCTGCAGAGCCTGATCGAGGAGATTCCGAAATACCAGCCAGGGGCCGATCTGGACCTGGTGACCCGCGCCTACCGCTTCTCCGAGCAGTCCCACCACGGGCAGCAGCGCGCCTCCGGTGAGCCGTACCTCTCCCATCCTCTCGAGGTTGCCGGGCTCCTGGTCACCTTCAAGATGGACGTCACCACGGTGACGGCCGGCCTGCTCCACGACGTCCTGGAGGACACCCAGACCACCAAGGCAGAGCTCGAGCGCGAGTTCGGTCGCGAGATCGCCGACCTGGTGGACGGCGTCACCAAGATCGGCAAGCTCGCCTTCTCCTCGCGGGAACAGCGCCAGGCCGAGAACTTCCGCAAGATGCTCGTCGCCATGGCCCGCGACCTGCGGGTCCTGATGATCAAGCTCGCCGACCGGCTCCACAACATGCGCACCCTCGACTACCTCTCGCCCGACAAGGCGCAAAAGGTCGCCCACGAAACGCTCGACATCTACGCCCCGCTGGCCCACCGGCTCGGCATGGCGACGGTGAAGGCCGAGCTGGAGGACCTGGCGCTCCGGGCCCTGAACCCGGAGGACTACCAGGACCTGATGCGGCGGGTGGCCAAGCGCCGCCTCGAGCGGGAGGACGAGATCAACCAGGTCATCATCTTCCTCCGGCAGAAGCTGGGGGAGGTGGGGATCGAGGCCAGGATCAGCGGCCGGCCCAAGCACTTCTACTCCATCTGGAAGAAGATGCACGAGGGCGGGCGCGAGTTCGACGAGATCTACGACCTGACCGCCGTGCGCGCGGTCGTCAAGACCGTCCGCGACTGCTACGGCGCCCTCGGCGTGATCCACTCCCTCTGGAAACCGGTGCCGGGCCGCTTCAAGGACTTCATCGCGATGCCCAAGGTCAACATGTACCAGTCCCTCCACACGACCGTAATCGGCCCCAAGGGGGACCCCGTCGAGATCCAGATCCGGACCTGGGACATGCACCGGATCGCTGAGGAGGGCATCGCGGCCCACTGGCTCTACAAGGAG
>JACPCX010000011.1:0-8776 GCA_016184305.1 Candidatus Rokuibacteriota bacterium
GTCCGGGTCCGGGAGCCCCCGGGCCCGACAAGGAGTGCGGGCCCCCGCTGACAATCCGTGGCAGGCCGCGGCCCCTGAACTGCGGATTTTGAGTGAGTACACCTGCGGCGCCCGGTACTCGCCGAACAGCTCCCGCAGGACCCCGCACATCTCCCCGAGGGTCGCGTAGGTCTTCACCGTCTCGACCAGGACCGGCAGCAGATTCGCCGTCGACGCCGCCGCGGATCTCAGCTCCGCCAGTGCCCGGCGCACCCGCTCGCTGTCGCGCGTCTCCCTGAGCGATTTCGGCGCGGCCGGCTGCTCGGCCTCGAATCCCTCTGCGTGGCGGTGCAGGGCGAATCTGGGCGGCGCCGCGGGCGCGACGAACCGGTTGACGCCGACCACGACCTCCGCGCCCGCTTCGACCCGCTGCTGCTGCGCCCAGGCGGCGTCGACGATCTGCGCGATGAGCGCACTCGGCTGCCCCTTGATCTTCTGTTCCTTATTCGCTTGACACAGGAGCGAAAGCATTGCGCGGTCGCCGTCTGTAACGCCTGTCGACGGCGTCAAGCTGAGGGGTGATGCGGCGCGGCGATTGGCGCTCAGCAGGCCCCAGCGGGAACCGCGCCCACGCATTCCTTCCACCGGGTGGTGCTCACGCTGTACCGCTGGCCGCGCGGCGGGAACGACGTCGAGCTGCGTGGGGCATTGACCTGCCAGAAGCTCGGCACCTGTCCCGTCACGTCGAAGATGCGCGCGGTCACCCCACCTAGCACGTTGGTCTGCTTGGTGGTCTTCCACTTGTTGGCCGCGTACCAGTAACCCATCTGGTTCACCTGGGCCCGGAGCCCCATGAAGATGTTGCCCGGGGTGTAGAACCAGATCGCGCTCTTCTGCGGGAACGTGCAGTGGTTCGTCGATGAGGGCGACGGGCAGGGCAACCCGTCAGGAAGGGCCAGCCAGTTCGGATCCACGGCGATGCTCGGCAGGTCGGAGCTGATGTCGCTGCTCGTTCCCTTCACGACGAAGGCCGCTGCACCGCGGAAGTAGAAGGTCTTGTTGTTGCAGTCCTCGCAGATTTTCAGCCGGTCGTCGACGTAGACGAGGATGGGCAGGACGGAGTTGCTCGGATCGGACAGGAGCCCCGTCGGGGCCGAAGCGCCGAGGCTCCCGTCCGAGGCGGTGTCGGTGAAAGAGACGCCGGTGTTGTTGTTGATGGTGGTCACAAGATAATAGTCTCTCGTGTTCCCGGCCTTGGTCCGGTAGACCTTCCGTGCGGTCGTGCCGGCGGGTCCGATGGGCAGGGTCACGGCGACCTGCCGGTTACCCGCGCTGGGCACGTTCAGGTAATTGGATCCCCCTGTCGGGACCGATTCCCCGCTCCCGGTGACCAGGGTCACCTTCCATCGATGCACTCCGGCAGTGACGCCGCTGCCGGCCACCAGCAAGGCCGCCGGCGCCGAGCAGGTGAGCGAGGCATCAGGCGAGGTCAGCGGACACTGATAGATGGAGAAGGTCCGGGTGGACTTGTCCCATTCCATCTGGAAGCCCGCCGGCGTCGAGCCATTCACCGAACCGCTGACCCGATTCCCCCCCGCATCGTTGCAGGAGACCGGGGGGGCGCCCATGGTGCAGGAAAAGGTCTTGCTCCACCCATCGGTGTCGTCCTCCCACTTCAGGCCACTCCGTTTGCTGAGAATGTCCAGCAGGTTCCTGGGCAATCCTCCGCAGCTTTCGCACGCCCACGCGTCCTCGAGCGTGCTCGAGGTGATCTTGAGGGCATGCGAGATGAAGAAGTCGTTGCCCGATCCGGAGACGACGGCCCCCGACGTGTTGCAGGCACCCGGGCCGGAACAGGCCGCATAGTCGTCGTAGTTCTGCGAGTTGGCCGTGAAGGTGTCGTCGAGCGACGGGTAGGAGGGCTCCGGGCTCTGGTCGTAGGCCTTGATGGGCGAGTCCGAGTACACGTTGCCCGGCCGGCTGCCCACCGCATCCGAGCAAAGCGGGCTCACGCCCGCGGCACAGCCTGTCCCGACGAAGACCCCGTCCATCGTGGGCTTGCCCGTGACGCCGCCCGGGTAGGAGTTCGTCGAGCCCCCTCCGGATTCCCCGATCGTGGTCGCGTTGGACTGGATGTCGATCAGGGGCCCCGGCTGTGGGTAGGCCATGCGCACCGTGGCGCCGAGCGTCTCGACGAGAGTCCCCGCGCACGCCGTGCCCAGAACGCAGGTCACGCGTGGGAGCAGCGGGATTAGATCCTGGAGCGAATCGGGCAGGCCGTTGTAGTTGTTCCTGATTCCAGCGCCTCCGCTGAACACGAGCGGGTCGCACGCCGGCTTGCTCCCGCAGGGCACGATGTGCAGCGACCCGTGGATCTCCACGTTGCCGGTGATGCTGCCGGCTGCGGGCGCTCCCGCGACGATGCCGTCGCCGAGGCCGTTGAAGATGTTCGTGACCAAGACCTGGATCGTCCGGGTCGTGCTGGTCCCGACACCGCTGGTGAAGTTGCCGCGAGAGCGCACGAAGATGTAATTCTTGCACGGATCCTCTGAGCAGAAGATCCCGAGATTTTGCGCCTCGGGAGTCGAGAGGCTGTTGGCCACGTGTTTCATCTCGACCGTGTAGGTCCCCGCGTACGTCTCGCCGCCGAAAGTGCCCGAGAACGCCGTGGTCGTGTTGAAGAAGGTGGCGAAGTTCGTCGGCGTGAGCGCGAAGGAAGTGGCGTTGATGGTACCGTCGGTCCAGCTCGGGTTGGCGGGCGGGCTCAAGCAGCTCACGCTGCCGTCGCAGAGGTCGAGGAAGAGCTGCTGGAGCGCCCGCTCGATGCCCGCCTGGGCGATCTCGAACGCGCGGTAGTCGGCCTCGGTCCCGAGCGCCAGCCGCGATTCGAGCTGCGCCAGGTCGAAGAGGGCGAAGCCCAGCAGCGTCAGCACCACGGTCAGCATGATGGCGCCGATGAGGATGGACCCCTCCTCGCCGCGCGCCCGACGAGCGATCCTGTGGATCATCTCCTGGACCCCCTACCCGTTCCTGACCGTGAGCCGTGCGCTGAAGTTGAGCGGCCCGACCTGGCCCGCGGTGAGCGCGAAGTCCACGTCCACCGACGTGCCTCCGCTCCGGACCGCCCCGCCCGAGCTGAACACCAGGATCGTGCTTTGGACGAGCGCGCCCTGGACGGCGTCGGGAATGGGAGCGCCCGCCAGGAGGTTCCGCTCGCTGCCGCTCATGCACGTGGTGTTGGACGTGGAGGTGAATCGGCACTCGAAGAGCTGTCCGGAGGTGTTCAGGTAGAAGCAGGCGAAGCCGCCGCTCGAGAGGCCCGGGTCCGGCAGCGCGCCCGAGGGGATCTGCACGGGCAGCGAGTCCGTGACGCCGGTAATCGGGCCGCAGGTGCCCGGCGGCAGCCCGCTCGAGGCCAGGATGATCCGCGCCATCTCCTGCTGGACGAGCGTCCCCTGCCGCTGAATCGCCGCCTGGGCCTGGGCCTGCTGCCAGGCCCGCGTGGTCTGCCAGTAGAACGAGCCGACCCCGAGCAGGACCACCGCGCCGAGCGCCATGGCAACGATCAGTTCGGCGAGGGTGACGCCCCGCTCGTTCATCGCGTCCTCAATGCAGCGCCACGAAGGCTTCGACCCGCAGGGGCTTGGCCTTGGCCATCGTGGGGGTGATGTCCACCGTGATCTTCCTGGCGGACACGGGGCTGGGGCACGCCTGCGCGGCCATGGTGTCGGGGTTGGCGCACTCGACGATCACAGTGCGGCTCGCGTAGCGGCCCAGCGGCCCCTCATTGTAGGTGCGCGCGGCCTGGGTCGCCGTCGTATCGGCGCAGCCCGCGATCGCTGTCATGGGCACCCCCGCCGGGCCGGGCCCCCCGATCGGGATGCAGGAGAAGCCGAGCGCCCTCACGGCCTCGAGCTTCTCCTGCGCCAGTGCGATGGCCACGCGGTCGTCCCCCTCGGCGACCACGTAGGAGTGCCCCTCGCTGAACATGAGGGCGATCCCGACGACGGCCAGCGCCAGGAGTACCCCGGCGATGAGGACCTCGAGGATGGCCATCCCTTGCTCGCTAGCCAGGCCGGCGGTCCCCCGGGCGCGCCGGAGCTGGGGGTATGTCCCGCAGCTCAGGTGGAGATCGGACGCCCCACGCTGCACCATCACGGCCAGCAGTTCCTGCAGGTTCGCCGCCACCGTGCCCCTCCGTTGGTGATCGATCTCGCGCACGCCTGCGCAGCCGCCTTCTCGGCTCTGGGTCTGGAGGCGCGGGCCAGCGGCCTCCGGAGAGGTTCTTCCCGCAAGCCCTATGCCACCTGTCTGCGCCTCTGACAACCTCACGGTGACAGGCCGGAAGCCGTTATTCCGTGGCCACATGGCGCAGGGTCCGACCCCACGAGTCACGACAAGTCCGGGTCCGGGAGCCCCCGGGCCCGACAAGGAGTGCGGGCCCCCGCTGACAATCCGTGGCAGGCCGCGGCCCCTGGCGAGGTGCAGGGCATCGAGTGCCCGAAGCGGCAGCGTGAACCGGGCCAGCCAGGCGCGAGCGCCCTCGTAGTGCCGCCGCTGGACCGCGACGCGCGCGTAGAGGCCCGCTTGAAGATGGTCGAGAAACCGCTCGCCGGTCCGCGTGGCGTCCGCGGCCGACATCTCTCGCGCGCGGACCTTTCTCGCCAGCGCAGAGAAGAACTCAACCTCGACCAGATCGCTGACGGCGGGGCGCCGGTCGCCGCGGAGCGTCCGCTCGGCCACTCGGCTCAGGGCTTCAGGGCAGTAGTACGGCACCAGGAGGCTGGTGTCGATGTACATCAGTAGCGCCCTTCCCGGCGCGCGCGGACGACGACCCGGCTCACCGGCTCGCCCGTCAGGCGAATCGATGCCCTGAACGCGCCGAGGGCCGGCAGCCGTCTCCCTCTTCGATTCGGAGGAACCAGCCGGGCGACCTCGCGCCCGCGCCGGACCACGGAGACCTGGTTGCCCGACGAGACCTCGTCGAGGAGGCCCTTGAGCCTCTTGCGCGCCTCGGCGACACTCACCGTCTTCATCGTCGGGTCCTCCTGTACAAGCCAATTGTACACCACGAGGCCCCGGTGCCGGCTCGGGGACCAGGCGGGCCACGGGGGGCCGGATGCCCGGCGCCCGGCGCGCACGCTGTTTGCGCGTCTTACACCCGGAGAGAAGTTCGCGCGCGCTCAGTTCCCCATCACGAGGCCGCCGTCCACGTTGAGGGCCTGCCCCGTCATGTAGTCGGAGTCGGGGCCGGCCAGGAATGCGACCACGCTCGCAACGTCTTCGGGGCGTTCCGGCCGCCCCAGCGGGATGCCGCTGATCCGCCGCTTCCACGCCTCGCCCTGGCCGAGCCCCTCGAGGGCGCCCCACTCGCGGTCGAGCTGCTCCCACATCGCCGTCTCCACCGCGCCCGGGCAGACGCAGTTCGAGGTGATCCGCTGCGGGGCCAGCGCCTGGGCCGCCGAGCGCGTGAGGCTCACCACGCCTGCCTTGGAGGCCGAGTAGGGCGTCATCAGGTGATTGCCGCCCCGGTATGACGCGATGGAGGCGGTCTGGATCAGCTTGCCGCGCAGCTCCGCGCCCGGGATCAGGTCCTGGTTCTGCATCCGGCGGGCGGCGGCCTGCAGCACGAAGAACACGGCGCGGAGGTTCACGTCCATCACCCGGTCCCACTCCTCGCGCGTCACCTCGAGCATCGGTTGGAGGCGGATGACCCCGGCATTATTGAAGAGCACGTCGAGCCGGCCCCACAGCCGGTAGGGCTCCTCCACCATGCCCTCGATGTCCTCGTCACGCGTCACGTCCGCCTTGATCGCGACCTGGCCGAGCTCGCCGGCCAGCTTCTCCGCGCCCGCGCCGTCGATGTCGGCCAGCACCAGCCTCGCGCCCTCTGCCGCCAGCCGGCGCGCGCAGGCCGCGCCGATGCCCCGCGCCGCTCCCGTGATCAGCACCGTCCGTCCCGTCACTGACCCCATCGCTCCCTCCCGTGTGTCCAGCTCGGAGCATGCGTGCATCCCTCCCCCACGCTCGACAGAGAGCCGTTCGCTCACCAGCTCAAGCGCGGCTCGTCGTCCGGATTACGCCGAGGCCTTCATCTTCGGGAGCGCCTTCAGCGCGTCCTCGCAGGCTTGCAGCGTGGTGGCCACGTCCTCCGCGGAATGCACGAGCGAGACGTACATCTTCTGCGAGTTCTTCACCACGCCGCGCTTGATCAGCTCGGTGGTGAAGGCCTTGCCCCGCGCGCCGTCCGCCTTCTGGAGCGAGCGGTAATCGACCACCGGCTCCTCGGTGAAGAGGAGGTCGAAGACGACGGGCTCGCCCACCGCCTGCGCGGGCAATCCCGCCTTGTGGGCGAGCTCGGTCAGGCCGGCCATGAGGCGCTTGCCGGTGCCGTGGATGGTGTCGTAGGCGCCGGGCTTGCGCAGCTCGGCGAGGGTGGCGAGGCCGGCCACCGCGGCAATCGGGTTGCCGTTCAGGGTGCCGGACTGGGAGATGAAATCGCCTGTCCCGTCGTACTGCGGATCGAAGGGCCGCATCAGCTCCTCGGCGCCACACACCGCGGCCAGCGGAAAGCCGCCGCCCACGATCTTGCCGATCGCGGCGAGGTCGGGCACGACGCCGTAGTATTCCTGGGCGCCGCCATAGGCCAGGCGGAATCCCGTGACCACCTCGTCGAAGACGAGGAGCACACCGTGGCGGCGCGTGATCTCCCGCAGCCCCTGCAGGAAGCCGGGCTGGGGCGGGACCAGCCGCTGAAACGGCTCCACGATGACCGCGGCCAGCTCGTCGGCGTGCGCGGCGATGATGCCCTCCACCGTGCCGAGATCGTTGTACGGCGCGATCAGCACCTCGGCCTCGATGGAGTGGGGGATGCCCGACGAGTCAGGCACCGGCGCGGGGAAGGCCTTGGGCGAGCGCGGTGCCGAGCTCATCATCCCGTAGTCGTGGGCGCCGTGGTAGCCGCCCTCGAACTTCAGGATCTTGTCACGCTTGCGAAAGGCGCGGGCCACGCGCAGGGCGAAGAAGGTGGCCTCCGAGCCCGTGGAGGTGAAGCGCACCTGCTCGGCGCACGGCATCGCCCGGCAGATCTCCTCGGCGAGCTGGATGATGGGCTCATTGACCATGTAGTACGTGCTGCCGCCCTCGATCTGCTCGCGCACCGCAGCGACCACCGCCGGATGCGCGTGGCCGAGGATGAGCGGACCCGAGGCAAGGACGTAGTCGATGTACTCCCGCCCGCTCACGTCGTAGATCTTCGACCCCGTGCCGCGCTTGACGACGAAGGCGGCGTCGGCAGCGTATCGGGCCGTGCCCAGCACGCCGCCGGGCAGGCGCCTCGTGGCGCGCTCCAGGAGCTCGGTTTCTCGGGCGGATCGCGTTCTCGTCGTCTCAGCCATGGCGCACCTCTCTCTCGATCATGATGATCACCCGCTGGATCAGGCTCGTGCCGTCAAAGATCTGGACGCGTGGGGCGTCCCGCATCATTTCACGATGACGTGCTCCCGGGTGATGATGACGGGCGCCTCCCCGGACGCGAGGAAGTTCGTCTCGTCGGCGCGCGTCGTCGCGTACTCGGCTGTCGCCGCGGAGGCGCGCATGGCCTGGGTGTCGTCAAACCACGTGATCGCGACGCCGTCGTAGCGCGGCGTCCGGCCACTCGCGTAGGCCCCCGGCCGCACGTGGCTCTGCACGTAGCGGCGGATCTGCGGGATCCGCGCGGCGATCGGCCCGTGCACCTCGCGCCAGTGGCGCTGGAACGCCTCGACCGTGAGATCCGGCCGGCGGGTGAGGAACTCGACCCATTTCGCGGCGCCCGCCGGCACCGGGGCGTCCTTGATAACGTGCTCGTCAGTGAGCAGCGTCGTCCTCGTCGCCTTGTCGATGAACCGCGGCTCGTCGGCGTCCACCGCGGCCTGCTCCGGCGTGCCGCGGAGCGCGCGCAGCGCGTCCATCGAGTCGAACCAGATCTCGGCGATGCCGTCCCACGCGGGTTCGCCCTTGCGGTAGCCCGACGGGAGCGTATGGGACTGCACGTAGCGCCGGAGGCCCGGCAGCCTGCGCACGATGTCGGCGTGCGCGGTGCGCCAGTAGTCCTGAAACGCCTCGACCGTCGTCCCCGGCTTCCGCTTGATGATCGCGATCACGTTGACCATGTCCCGGGCTCCTCTCTTGCGGTCTGTGCTCCGGCCCCATGCTGCCCCGGCCGCCGGCGTCCCGTCAAGCCACGCGCGCCCCCACGCCCACGTCGTTCTCGGGGCCGTCACGCCCGGCCCCGGGGGCCTTCCAGGGACGCGGTCACCCTGCTATGCTGCGGGGCCGAGCCACCTCAGCGGACTCCTCACCGGATTCGGGCCGAGCGGACCCTGCGAAAGGGAGACAGCGTCCATGAAGATCGTAACCGTGGAAGCCCTGCACTGTGACGGCGGGTGGCGGCCGTGGACCTTCGTGCGGATCCAGACGGACAACGGGCTGGTGGGATGGGGGGAGTGCAGCGACAATCGGAGCCCTCTGGGCATCGCCGGGTGCGTCCGCGATCTGGAGGATCTGCTCATCGGCCAGGACCCGCGGCCGGTGGAGCGCTTGTACTGGGACATGCTCCGCCGCACCCGGCAGAATCTCGGCGGGGTGAGCCACAAGGCGATCGCGGGCATCGAGCTGGCGTTGTGGGACATCAAGGCGAAGGCGCTCGGCGTGCCCGTCTACGAGCTGTTCGGGGGGCCGCTGCGCGATCGGGTGCGGCTGTACTGGTCGCACTGCGGCACCACGCGCGCCCGCCTGGGCCACGTGCTGGGCACCC
>JACPCX010000053.1:0-7715 GCA_016184305.1 Candidatus Rokuibacteriota bacterium
CGCTCGAAGAGACGGATCAGCTCCCAGTCGGTGACGGACTGGTCGAAGGCCTGCTGCTCGAGCCGCCCGTGCTGCAGGTAATGCTCGACCACCCTGGCCCCGAAGGCCTCGCGCGCCACGCGGGAGCCCGCGAGTGCGTCCAGCGCCTCCCGGAGCGTCTTCGGCACCTGGGCCAGCGCGACGTCCTCGTAGGCGTTGCCCTCGTAGAGCTTCGGCGGCTTGAGCTTCTTCGCGATGCCGTGAAGCCCCGCGGCGATGGTCGCGGCAAAGGCCAGATACGGGTTGGCGTCCGCCCCCGGGATGCGATTCTCCACGCGAAAGCCCGGCCCCTCGCCGCAGAGGCGGAAGCCGCAGGTCCGGTTGTCCCAGCCGCAGGCGATGCGCGTGGGCGCGAAGGAGCCGGCCTGGTAGCGCTTGTAGGCGTTCACGGTGGGCGCATAGAAGTACGCCAGCTCCCGCGCCATGGCCATCTGCCCGGCGAGCCACTGCTGGAAGAGCGGCGTGCCCTGCCGCGACCCCTTCGTCGCGAAAAGGCTCCGCCGGCCCGTCCGGTCCCAGAGCGAGGAATGCACGTGGCACGAAGAGCCGGCGGCCCCCATGGCGTACTTCGCCATGAAGGTCACCGAGGAGCCCTGCTGCCAGGCGATCTCCTTGACGCCGTGCTTGTAGAGCACGTGGCGGTCGGCCATCTCGAGCGCCTCGGCGTAGCGCAGGTTGATCTCCTCCTGCCCGCGCCCCCACTCGCCCTTGGAGAACTCCACGGGGACGCCCGCGGCCTCCATGTGGTTGCGGATGGTCCGCACGAGCGGCTCCTCCTTGGAGGTCTGGAGGATATGGTAGTCCTCGAGGTAGTGGGAGACGGGGGTGAGGCCGTGGTAACGCTTGGCGCGCGCCTCGTCGAAGGACTCGCGGAAGAGGTAGAGCTCCAGCTCCGAGGCCGTCTTCACGAGGTAGCCGGCCTTGGCCGCCCGCTCCACCTGCCGGCGCAGCACCCAGCGCGGCGCCTCCTCGATGGGCTCGCCTTCCTCGGTGTAGACGTCGCAGAAGACCAGCGCCGTCTTCGGCAGCCACGGCAGGAGGCGCCACGTGCGCAAGTCGGGCACGAGCTTCATGTCGCCATAGCCGCGCTCCCACGAGGCGAGCTTGAAGCCGGGCAGCGGCTCCATCTCCATGTCCACCGTGAAGAGGTAGATGCAGGCGTGGACGCCGTCCGACAGCACGTGGTCGAGGAAGTAGCGCCCCACCACCCGCTTGCCCAGGAGGCGGCCGAGCCCGTCGGGGAAGACGGCGAGGACGGTGTCCACCTCGCCGGTGCGGATCAGCGACTCGAGCCCCTGCGGCTCCACGGCGTCGGCCACGCGCTCCTCCTCGGGTGAACAGGGTCGGCGCTCCCGCCGGCGAGAGCCAAAGCGACGCCGCCGGCCGAGCGGCGCCGCAATCTTAGCGGGGAATGCCACGGGGAGCAAGTCGGGCGAACCCAGCGGACGTGGCTTGGCGAGCCGAGCAGAGATCGTGTAACGTGCCCCCGCCCACTCGGGGAGGACGAGCACGACGGGACGGGCTGTGCCGGGAGTCCCGCCGCCGGGCCGGGACCAGTCGGCCGACGAGACGACGCTACCGACGGGACGACGTCGCGCTCAAGGTCCCGGCCCGGCTGGAGCGCGGACTGTCAGAGGGGATGCGAGGTGGTCAGGCTGCCCGTCTCCCGCGGAGCGCGCGCACCCCGAGCCGGAGCAGACCCGCGCCCAGCAGCACAACCGCCGTGGGCTCCGGAACTGCCGTCGAGGAGGGAGGAAGGCTGTAGTCGGCGCCGGACGGCCGTCACGAGCGCGAAATCGGTCACCGGGCCTGAGGCGTTGAAGGCCTCCATACGGCGCCCCCGCACCCTGGGCACGCCTGAGCGGGCCGCCAAGCTCCTGCCGTACATCTATCCAGCCCTACCTGCGCACCGAGCCGCTCCCCTTTCTGAGCAACGCCACCCCTGCCAAACCGCCACCGAGAAGGAGAAGGGTTGAAGGCGCCGGTACAGGGGTGGCTCCTGGTATTGGGTTTGTTTGAGAGAAGCCCCCTTCCGAGGTGATGCTTGTGCCCTCCGGTAGCGCAAAGCTTATCGCCCCCGTGGCGCCGAAATCAGAGGTGCCTCCGGATCCCCCGTATGCCCAGCCCCCCATCGCATCAAGGGCGTAATAGAGATCAAAAGGGGCTCCCTCGATGATATCCAGAGCGAACGAGGTTTCCCTGTGAACGGGGATGAAAAAACCTGGGCAACCGCTCTCCCAGCAGTCTCCCATCTCCAGCTCGGTGCGGGCCCATAGAGCGAAAAGGTCGTTGTTCACCCCCGATGTGAATTGCGTTGCAACGTAAGCATTCTCAAAGGCTTCTAGCGTGTATGGAGCACTACTGGAGCCTGAGAGGGTCCCGTCCACGGTGAAATAAGCCGTGATGCTCACGGGTGCGCCGGGGGTTGGCCCACGAAGAGTGAAGTAGTCTAGAACATGCCCGCGAGCCCGAACTGTATCCCCACCAATTTCAGCTGCAATGTTTCCATTTACGGCGTCGGCAAAACCCCTGAGCGTGCCGGCGGTAGCGTCAGCTGTGAACCGGCCGATGCTTCCCCTGGGGCTCGTATGGCTCAGGCTCGTAAGGTTCGTTCCGTACTCCACCATATAGATCCCGGGGTCGGTGAAAGGCTCGTCGTTGAAGCGTCTGAAATTCAACTCCGCAAGGGTGGAAGCGGGAGTGGCATGGACAGGGGCCGCCAGCGATAGAAGGGGCAGCCCGATGGCAAGCGCGGCCGTGATGAGGCTGAAGCTTCTCCATGGTAGCAAGACCCGCTTTTTCATGATTCTTCGCCTCCGTGAGCGTGAGCCCGGTTTTCGATGGCCTTGCCGTCACTCAATTTGATGGGGCGTGATGCATGCACTCTCGATCCGCTGCCAAGCCCAGCAGGCAGGGCCAGAGCAGTCTGTTCGCCAGAGGGGCCTGTGCACTCCTGTGCTCATCCGCTTGCCTCGGCGCGCCGGGCCCAGCCCGGGATCAGCCAGGCATACTCGGCCGTCAGCGCGCGATACGCGCGCAGCGCCTCCGCGCTGATCGAGCCCGCGGCGTGAAGGGCCTCCACCGACTCGTGCAGGGTCCCCAGGTCGGCCATCCAGCGAGCCAGGTCCAGGCACGCGCCGGCCCGTCCGGCCGCGGCCCCCGCGAGAAGCGCCGACGCCCGTGCCACCGTCTCCGGAATCGCGCTGAAGCTCAGATGGGCCTGCACGAGGTCGCCCGGTGCTGCGCGGTCCGCCGCCGCCAGGCCAGGATCCTCGGCGCCGATCTCCAGCAGGCTCCGCAGCCGGGCCAGGAAGTCGCGGGTACGGCCCACAAGCCGATCCGCCGGAGGCGGGCTGGGCGCGGCCACCGCTGAGGTGAGGTCCTGGGCGCCACTCGACAGGGGCATGCAGCCCAGGGCAGCAATGCCCGTGCCGGAGCGCCGCTGGGAGAAACGGCAAGCAAGTCGCGCGGATGCCCCGATCCTGATCCTGGGCGAAACGGGCGTCGGCAAGGGATTGCTGGCCCGCGTGATCCACCACAGCAGTCCTCGGGCCGCCGGCCCGTTCGTCGCCATCAACTGCGCCGCGATTCCCGAGACGTTGCTCGAGGCCGAGCTGTGCGGCTTCGAGCGCGGCGCCTTCACGGATGCGCGCCAGGCCAAGCCGGGCCTCGTCGAGGCGGCCCACCGGGGCACGCTCCTCCTCGACGAGGTTGGCCTCTTTCCGGACGCGCTCCAGGCCAAGCTCCTCGATGTCCTGGAGACGGGCGCGGTCCGCCGGCTCGGGAGCATCCGGAGCGCGCCTGTGGACGCGTGGCTGATGGCCGCGACCAGCACTGATCTGGACGCCGCGGTCCGGGCAGGCCGGTTTCGCCGGGACCTGTACCACCGGCTGGCCGTCCTGACGTTCAGGCTGCCGCCCCTCAGAGAGCGCGACGCCGATGTCCTGCTCCTGGCCGATCGTTTCCTGGCCGTCGTCTGGACGCCCGAGGGATCCCCGGCGAAGCGATTGTCACCGGAGGCCCGCGAGGCCCTGCGCCGCTACGCATGGCCGGGGAATATCCGCGAGCTCCGAAACGTGATCGAGCGGGTCGGGTTGCTCTCGGACGAGGAGGTCGTGAGCGCCGCCCACCTGGCGCTGCCGGAAACCTCGACCCGCCCGCCACGAGGATCGAGCGCCCCGCTCCGGGCGAAGACCGGCACCGCCGCGCGGGACGCCGGCGTGGGGGCGGAGGACGACGGCGCGCGCCTGGCCCGGGCCCTGCGCGAGACCGGGTGGAACATCTCGCACACGGCGGCCCGGCTGGGGATGTCGCGACACACCGTCCGCCTGGGGATCGAGAAGTACCGCCTCCGCCGGGAGCGTCCAGGCGAGAGCGCGAGGGGACCCGCCCCCCCCGGACACCATGCCCAACAACCTCCCCCGCCAGCTCACCACGTTCGTCGGGCGCGAGCGCGAGATGGCCGAGGTCAGGAGGCTCCTCGGCACCGCCCGGCTGCTCACGCTGACGGGAGCGGGAGGCTGTGGGAAGACCCGGCTCGCACTCGAGTCGGCGCGCACGCTGCTCTCGGAGTTTGCGGGAGGCGCGTGGCTCGTGGAGATCGGTGCCCTGAGAGACCCGGCGCTGGTCCCCCAGGCGGTCGCGTCAGCCCTCGCCGTGCCCGACGAGCCGACCCGGGCACGGCTGGACGTCCTGGTCACGGCCCTCCGTAACAGAGAGATCCTCGTCGTCCTCGACAACTGCGAGCATCTGGTGGAGGCGTGCGCGGACCTGGCCGGAGCCCTCGTGCCGGCATGCCCCGGGCTCCGCATCCTGGCAACGAGCCGGGAGCCCCTGGGGGCCCGCGGAGAGGTGACCTGGCGGGTGCCTCCCCTGTCCCTTCCGCGGCCCGAACGGCTCCCGCCCCCGGACGAGCTGGCGCAGCATGGGGCGGTCCGGCTGTTCCTCGACCGGGCAGTCGCCGCCCAGCCGGCGTTCCGCATGACCGGGCAGAACGCCTTGGCCGTCGCCCAGGTGTGCTACCGCCTGGACGGCATCCCCCTCGCCATCGAGCTGGCGGCCGTGCGTCTCAACGTGCTGGCAGTGGAGCAGATCAACGCGCGGCTGCACGACCGCTCCCGGCTCCTGACCGGGGGAACCCGCTCGGGCTTGCCCCAGCACCACACCCTGCAGGCCACCATGGACTGGAGCCACGACCTGCTCTCGGGGGACGAGCGGTTGCTCTTCCGGCGGCTCGCGGTGTTCGCGGGGTCGTTCTCCCTCGAGGCCGCCGAAGCGGCCTGCGCGGGAGAGGACCTCCCGGCCCCCCGGATCCTCGACCTCCTCTCCCGCCTCGCCGACAAATCGCTGGTGAATGTCGACGCCAGCGCCGGGGACGCGCGCTATCGCCTGCTCGAGACGGTCCGCGCCTACGCCAACGAGAAGCTCCAGGCCTCGGGGGAGGAGCCGGCACTCCGGGCCCGGCACCGGGACTGGTGTCTTGCCCTGGTGGAGCGCGCCGACCGGACGTTCGTCGAGGCCTCGGGCTGGCACGAGGAGACCGCCTGGCTCGATCGGCTGGAGGTCGAGTACCCCAATATCCGGCTGGCGCTGGCGTTGCAGGAGGCGAGCCCGGCCGGCGAGCAGGCGAGGCTGCGACTGGCCGGGGCGTTGCGACACCTCTGGTGGACGAGGGGCCCCCAGATGGAAGGACGGGAGTGGATCGAGCGCATCCTCGCCGAGACCGGGCGCGAGCCGTCCATCGCCCGCGCGAATGCGCTCCGCGTCGCCGCGATCCTTGCACGCCGGCAGGGGGCAAACGCCGTCGCGGAGGCCCGACAGGAGGAAGCCCTGGCGCTGCACCGGGCCCTCGGGGATGAGCGGGGCGTCGCCGCCTCCCTGAACAACCTGGCGCTGCTCGCGCTCGATCGGGGAGACCTCCCCCGGGCGATGGCGCTGGCCGAGGGGGCCCTTCTCGTCTCCGAGGATGGCAAGGCCCCGCATGTATCAGGGTTCGCCCTCAACAACCTCGGGCGCGCGGTGCTCCTCCAGGGCGACCACGAGCGCGCCACGCGGCTCGCCGAGGAGAGTCTCAGCATCTTCCGGGAGATCGGCCACGAGGCCGGAGCCGCCCAGGCCCTGGAGACCCTCGGCGACGTCGCACGAGACCGGGGCGACTGGCAGCAGGCGGCGGCGCGCTACGAGGAGGCCCTCGCGCGCTGGCGACAACCGGGCCACAGGTATGGCGCCGCGGAAACGCTCGTGAAGCTGGGCGACCTCGCCTGGCGCGACGGCCGCCCCGATCAGGCCGCGACGCTCCTGGACGAGGGCCTCGCCCTCTGCCGGGAGATCGCTGACCGCCGGGGCATCGCCATGGCCCTCAACTCACTCGGCCTCCTGGCGCGTGAGCGGGGCAATCCGGCCGACGCCGAGGCGCTCTGCGGCGAGAGCCTGACGATCCGCCGCGAGATCGGAGACCAGGTGGGACTCGCCTGGAGCCTGGAGGCGATGGCGGGTCTGGCAGGAGATCGTGAGGACCTGGCAAGGGCCGCGCGCGCGCTTGGGGCGGCGCAGGCCCTCCGGGACGCCATCGGCGCGCCGCGGCCCCCCTGCGCCCGGGCGGACCATGCCCGGGACCTGGGCCGTTTCCGCGAGGCGCTCGGCGAGGAGGCCTTCGCCGCGGCGTGGAGCCAGGGGCGCGCGTTGACGCTGGAGGAAGCCGTCCTCGACGCCCGGCCCCGCCCGACCTCGGCCTGACATCCGCCGCGCGCGCGCTGCTGCCCTGCGGCCGCCGCATCAGCTCTGAAGGCCCGCGCCAGGCGTGCGAGGCTCAGGGCCAGAGGGAGGCGGGAACGAAGGCGAGCTCGGGGAACGGCGGGGGAGAGATGGCCTCCAGGCCGGCGGCGCGCGCGGCGAGCTCGTAGCCCCCTTCGGACAGGACATACACCTCGACGGCGCGCGCCTCGGGGTCCACGATCCAGTAGGACGGCACCCCGTGGCGGGCGTAGAGTTGCCGCTTGATGCTCCGGTCGATCAGCATGGTGGAGGGCGAGACGATCTCCACCACCAGGGTCGGCGCCCCCTCGATCCCGCGGTCGCTCACGAGGCCGACGCGCGTCGTGTCGAGAAAGACCAGGTCGGGCTGCACCACGGTCGTCTCGCTGAGGAGACAGTCGATCGGCGCGAAGAACACCTCGCCGAGACCGCTGGTCTTTACGTGCTGCCAAAGGACCTCGCTGAGATTCCGGAGGATCCGCTGGTGTCTGGGGCTCGGCGCCGGCGTCACGGAGAGCTCTCCCTCGTGGAGCTCGTAGCGGCGACCGTCCGCCGGCAAGGCCTCATAGTCCTTGTAGGTGAGGATTACACGTTCGGTTCGCACGGCTTCACGCCCTCGACGCCATCCTATCCCTCGCCTGCCGGGCAGTCAATGACAGACCAGGGGAAAACCACGCTCCCGCCGGGCGCGCTCCAGGAGATCAGGGCCGCCCTGGCCAGGGTGGGCGCTCTCGGGCCCATCGCCTGACCCCCCGCCGGGCTCAGGCGGCGCGGCAGCCCAGCTCATCCAGACTCGCGGCGAAGGCCTCCACCACCCCGCGCATGTCCGCGGGGGTCAGCGTCCCCATGTTCGAGACGCGGAAGGCGTAGGTCCGGATGTCGCCCTGGCCCGCGTAGATGATGTAGCCCCGGCGCTTCATGGC
>JACPCX010000054.1:0-6943 GCA_016184305.1 Candidatus Rokuibacteriota bacterium
CGGAAACGCCGGGAGGCGTTGATGGTCTCGTGATAGACTGCGAGGCGCGGAAGCAGCGGATGCCGAGTTCGATGATGAGCCACCCAAAGTTAGGGAGCATGCTCCCGCAAGCCGAGAGGTGCCACCCTTGAAGCCTCCCCTGGTGACGATTCTGCGTATCCTCATGCCGATTTTTCGCTGCACCGCCACGCTGATTGTGCTCGCCGCGGTCCTGGCCCTGGGCGCTTGCGGCCAGTCGCCCGAGGTCAAGAAGCAGAAGGCGCTCGAGCGGGCCGAGCAGTACCTGAAGGACGGCAAGCCCAACGAGGCGGTCATCGAGCTCCGGAACGCGTTGCAGATCGACAAGGACTTCGCTCCAGCGCTGCTCGCGCTGGGCCGGGCCTATGCGGCCAAGGCGTGGTACGCCGACGCCGCGAGAGAGCTCGGCCGCGCCCAGACGCTGCTCCCGGACTCGGTGCCCGTTGCGGTGGAGCTGGGGCGCGTGCTGGTGGATCTGGGCGCCTGGGCGGGCGCCGAGGCCCAGGGGGAGCACATCCTCTCGCGGGAGCCGCGGAGTGCGGACGGGACCTACATCAGCGCGGCGACCCTCCTTGGGCAGCGCCGGCTCGAGGAGGCGCTGGCGGTGCTGGAGACAGCGTCGCGGAGCGGCGTCGCGCTGACGCCGGAGCTGCAGAGCGTGCGCGCCGAGGTCCTGGTGCTCCAGGGGAAGTCGCAGGAGGCCGAGCAGGTGTACCGGGCGGTTATCGCGAGCAACCCGAAGGATGGGCGGAGCCTCGCCGGGCTCGCGGGGATCATGCTCGGACGCGGCAAGGCCGAGGAGGCGGCAGGGCTCTACACCAATGCGCGGGCGGTGCAGCCGACGGACCCCAGGATCCGCGTGGGGCTCGCGCTGGCCAAAGACCGGATGGGGAAGCGCGATGAGGCCATCCGCGAACTGGAAGAGATCGAAGGGCGCGCCCGCACCGTGCCCGTGATGCTGGCCCTGGGGGAGCTGTACCTCAAGGCGAACCGGGCCGGCGACGCCATCGCGGTCCTGGCGCCGCTGGTTCAGCGCGCGCCGCAATTCGCCCGGGCGCGCTATCTGCTCGGGTCGGCCTACCTCGCCGGCAACCGGCCCGACCAGGCGATCGTGGAGTTCGAGGAGCTGAACAAGCAGGCCCCCAACGAGCCCCTCGTCCAGTACCGCCTCGCCCGCGCCTATGGCCAGCGGGGTCGCGCGCGCGAGGCCCTGGCTCTCCTGAACGGGCTTGCCAAGCCTTTCGAGAAGGCCGCCGAGTACCACGTCGAGCGCGGGCGAGTGCTGCTCTTGCTCGGCCGGCGCGACGAGGCGCTACGGGCCGTGGGCGAGGCCCAGCGCCTGGCCCCGCAGAGCCCGGAGCCGTACCTCCTCCTGGGGCACATCCACGCCCAAGGCGGCAACAGCAAGGCCGCCCGCGAAATGTACGCCAAGGCCGCCGAGGTGGACTCGGGCTTCGCCCCGGCCCACGTGGCCCTGGGGCGCCTCCACGCCGCCGACAAGGACATGGACGCGGCCCTCAAGGAGTTCGACCTTGCCGCCCAGGCCGATCCCAAGTCGGTGGGCGTGGCCCGGACGAAGGCCGCCGGGCTGGTCCAGCAGAACCGGATGAAGGAAGCCGTGCAGTACGTGGAGGCGGCGGCCAAGGCCCAGCCCCGCGAGGCGGGGTTCCAGTCGCTGCTCGGTGGGCTGCACAGCCGCGAGCGCCAGTGGGACATGGCGACGGCCGCCTACCGGAAGGCCGCGGAGATCGACCCCCGGGCCATCGAGCCGCGCCTCGGGCTCGCACGCGTGGCGCTGGCGCAAGAGCGCGACGACGAGGCCGTGGGGCATCTGCAGGCTGTCGTCAAGGAGCGCCCCGCCCAGCCCGCGGCCGTGCTGCTGCTCGGGGCCCTCTACGACCGGCGGGCGCAGTACGACCCGGCCATCCAGGTGCTGGAGGCGGCCGCCAAGGCCGATCCCCGCCAGCCGGCCTTCGCGCTTGCCCTCGGCGATCTGTACCTCAAGAAAGGGCGCTACGACGATCGCGCGAACCAACGCGGCCCTGGGCAGGCTGCCCGAGGCCCAGGCCGCCTACCGCGAGGCCCTCAAGCTCAACCCGCAGATGGACTCCGCGAAGGCGGAGCTGGCAGCCTTGTCCGGGCAGAAGCCCGACGCGGGAGCCGGCGCCGAGCGGCTCGCGAAGCTCCAGGAGGGAGCGAAGAAGGAGCCCAAGAACCTGGCGCTGCGGGAGGATCTGGCCCGGTCGCTGCTCGCCGCCGGCAAGGTGAAGGAGGCCCAGACCGAGCTCAAGCAGGTGCTCGAGCAGGCGCCGGCACGTGCATCGGCCAACTACCTCATGGCCTTCGCCCTGGGCAGGGAGGGCCGCGCTGACGAGGCCGCGACCCACCTCGCGGCGCTCCTTCGGACCAACCCCTCCCACCTCGAGGGCAATGTGCTCATGGCCGGCCACCTCCAGCGCCAGGGGCGCCGCGAGGAGGCGATCAAGCATCTGGAGGCCGCGCTGCGCGTCAATCCAAACCTGGAGGGAGTCAAGCTCCAGATCGGCCGTCTCTACGTTGCCGGGAATCGCCTCCCCGACGCGCTCAGAATCGCCCAGGAGCTGGAGCGCGCGGCGCCGAGGAGTCCCGAGCCGCCACTGCTCCGGGGCCTCGCGCTCCTGGCCCAGCGGAAGGCCCAGGAGGCCCTGGAGGCCTTCGGCGCGGCCCTCAAGCTCAAGCCCGGGCTCTTCGACGCCGAGCGTGGCTCGGGGCAGGCCCATGAGATGCTCGGCCAGGCCGACCGCGCCATCGCCAGCTATCAGCGGGCCCTCGCCATCCAGGGGGATGACGTGACGGTGCTGAACAACCTCGCCTGGCTCCTGGCCGAGGTGCGCCGGAGCCCCGAGGAGGCCCTGCCGCTCGCCAGCAAGGCCGTCCAGCTCGCGCCCCAGTCGCCCGAGATCGCCGACACGCTGGCCTGGATCCACTACCGCCGGGGCAAGTACCCCGACGCGGAGAAGCTCCTTGTGCCGGCCGCGGAGCGCGCGCCCAAGAACGCGATCATCCAGTACCACCTCGGGATGACCTACTACCGGCTCGGGAAGAAGGGCGATGCCGTCTCGATGTTGCGCCGGGCGGCGAACCTCGACCCGAAGCTTGCCGAGCGCGAGAAGCTCAACGACCTCATCAAGGAGGTGGGGGGGTAGCCATGAGCGGACGGGTCCTCTTCCCGAGGGGGTCCTGGCTTGCCGGGCCCGGCCTGCTGGCTGCGCTCGCGCTGCTCGTCGCGGCCGCGTGCTCCCAGAGCCCGGAGGCGCAGAAGCAGAAGGCCCTCGAGCGGGGCCAGCAGTTCCTCAAGGACGGCAAGATCAACGAGGCCGTCATCGAGCTGCGGAACTCGCTCCAGATCGACAAGGACTTCGTCCCGGCCCTTCACGCCCTCGGCCGCGCCTATGCCGCCAAGAGCTGGTACGGCGATGCCGTGCGCGAGCTGGGGCGGGCCCAGGCGCTGGTACCGGAGTCGGCGCCCGTCGCGGCCGAGCTCGGACGCGTCTTCGTGGAGGTGGGGGCCTGGGGTGAAGTCGGCGGGCAGGCACAGCGCATCCTGTTGCGCGACCCAAACAGCGCCGATGGGATCTATCTCCGGGCCGCAGCGCTGCTCGGCCAGGGAAAGACCGAGGATGCCCTGACGGTGGTGGAGGCGGCCGCGCGGGGAGGGATTCCGATTCCGGAGACGCAGACGCTTCGCGCCGAAGCGCTTCTGGTCAGGCAGAAGTTCGAGGAGGCCGAGGGAGTCTACCGAGCGGCGCTGGCGGGGAACCCGAAGGGGGCGCGGGCGCTGGCCGGGCTCGGGACGGTGCGGCTCATCAGACGGGATTTCGAGGAGGCGGCGCGGCTCTTTGCCGACGCCAAGACCTTGCGGCCGATGGACCCGAAGATCAGGGTGGGCGTGGCCGCCGCCAAGGAAGGGCTCGGCAGGATCGACGAGGCGATCAGGGAGCTGGAGGAGGTGGAGGGCCGGGCGCGCACCCCGACGGTGGTCATGACGCTGGCAGATCTCTATCTCAAGTCGCAACGAGGCGCCGATGCCGTCGGAGTGCTTGGGCCGGTGGTGCAGGCGTTCCCGCGGCTGGCGCAGGCGCGCTACCTTCTCGGGATAGGGTACCTGACCGTCAACCAGGTGGACCAGGCCATCGCCGAGTTCGAGGAGCTGGGCCGCCAGTCGGCGGCCGTCCCGCTGGTGCAGTATCGCCTTGCATCCGCCTATCTCAGGCGCGGCCGGCCCCGGGAGGCGCTCGCGCTGCTGGAAGAGCTGGGGAAGCTCTTCGACAAGGTGGCGGACTACCATATCGAGCGGGGGCGGGCGCTGGTGGCACTGGGACGGCTCGACGAGGCGCTCAAGTCGGCCAGCACCGCGCAGCGCCTGAACCCGCAGGCGCCCCAGCCTCACCTCCTCCTGGGGCAGATCCGGATGCAGCAGGGAAACACGGGCGCGGCCCGGGAGATGTTCGCCAAGGCGGCCGAGGTGGACGCCACCTACGCCCCGGCCTACCTGGCCCTCGGGGGGCTCAACGTCGCCGAGAAGGACATCGAGTCCGCCCTCCGCCAATTCGACGCGGCCGTCAAGGCCGACCCGAAATCCCTTGTCGCCGCTCGGGCGAAGGCCGCGGCCCTGGTGCGCGACAACCGGCCCAAGGAGGCCATCGCCTTCGTGGAGGAGGCGGTCAAGGGCGACCCGCGGAACCCCGGGTTCCACACCTTGCTCGGGGGCCTCCACCTGCGGGCGAGCCAGTGGGCGGAGGCGACCCGGGCGTTCCAGCGGGCGCTCACGATCAGCCCGCGGGCGCCGGGGCCGCGGCTGGGACTGGCGCGCGTGGCCCTCGCCCAGCAGCGCGACGACGAGGCCATCGCGCAGCTCCAGGCGGTCGTGAAGGAGCAGCCGGGCCAGTCCACGGCCGTGCTCCTGCTCGGTGCCCTCTACGACAAGAGCGCCCAGTACGACCAGTTGATCGCCGTCCTCGAGGCCGCCGACAAGGCGAGCCCGCGCCAGGCGTCGTTCGTTCTGCCACTGGCCGACAGCTACGTGAAGAAGGGACGCTACGACGAGGCCATCGTGCGGGCGGGCGAGCTGCTCGCGCAGACGCCAGAGCTGCACGGCGCGCGGCTCGTGCGCGCCCAGGCGTTCCTCGCCAAGGGCGACGCCGCCGCCGCGCTCAAGGACGTGAGCGAGGTGGCGCGCGCCAACCCCAAGTCCGACGTCGCGCAGTACATCCTCGCGCGGACCTATGCGGGGCTCGGCCGCGTGCCCGAGGCCCAGGCCGCCTACCGCGCGGCGCTCAAGCTCAACCCGAACCTCGCCCCCGCGAAGACCGAGCTGGCCGAGCTCTCGGGCGAGAAGCCGGACGCGGCAGCGCTCCAGCAGCGCATCGAGCGGTTCCAGGAGGCGGCCAGGAAGGATCCGGCCAACGCCGACCTGCGCGAGGAGCTGGCGAGCGCCCTCCTGGCCGCGGGGAAGACAAAGGAGGCGCAGGCCGAGCTGAAGCAGGCGCTCCAGCGGGCGCCGGGGCACCCCGGAGCGAACTTCCTCATGGCGCGCATCCTGGCCGCCACGAGCCCCGACGAGGCGGCGGCTCACCTCCTGGCCGTGCTCCGGGCCAACCCCGCCCATCTCGAGGCCAATATCGCGATGGTCCCCTACCTCCAGCGCAAGGGGAGGCGGGAGGAGGCGATCCGGCACCTCGAGACCGCGCTTCGGGTGAACCCGACCCTCCTCGATGTCAAGTTCCAGCTCGGGCTCCTCTATGCCCAGGTCAAGCGCTTTGCAGATGCGCTCAGGCTGGCGCAGGAAGTGGAAAGGGCGGCTCCGAAGCACCCAGGGCCGCCGACGCTCCGGGGGCTGATGCTCATGGCCCAGCAGCGGCCCAGGGAGGCGCTCGATGCCTTCTCGGCCGCCCTCAGGCTCAACGCAGACGTCTTCGAGGCGCACCGCGGCCAGGGGGAGGCCTACGAGGCGCTGGGCCAGGTGGACAGGGCGGTCGAGAGCTACAGGCGGGCGCTCGCGCTCAACGGCGAAGACCCTGTCGCGCTCAATAACCTGGCCTGGGTGCTGTCGGAGTCCCGCAAGAAGCCGGACGAAGCGCTGCCGCTGGCCCAGAAAGCTGTCCAGCGCGCCCCCCAGTCGCCCGAGATGCTGGACACCCTCGGCTGGGTCCATTACCGGCGCGGCGCCTATGCCGAGGCCGAGAAGGCCCTCGCCCAGGCCGCCGAGCGCACCCCGAGCAGCGGCCTCATCCACTACCACCTCGGGATGACCTACTCCAAGCTCGGCCGGAAGGCCGACGCCGTCTCCGCGCTGCGCCGGGCAGCTCGACCCCAAGCTCGCCCAGGCTGAAAGAATCGACGCTCTGATCAAGGGGCTGGGGGGATAGGCTCGGCGGTCCGCGAGGTGCCCCGGGGCCCCCTCCCGCCCGGCGGCTCTACGTGCCAGCGGCCGCCCATCGGCAATGATCGGAGCGAGGCTAACCCCGCGGGCCAGGCGATTGTTCTGGTGGAGGGCGCCCTCGGCCTCGCCGACTGACAGTACCTCACCCTGAATGGCAACACGGATTCAGCCGGAGTGGGTCGGATGTTCGGCGGCGTCGAGTACCTGCCGATCGCCGCCGTGGCGGTGAGGCGCGAAGGGTCGCGGGATACCGGCCGTCAGGCCACGGTCGGCGGAGGCATCGGGCTCTACCTGCTCAGGAACTTCCAGGTCGAGATGGCCCATGGCGACAATGCGTCTCCCGCGGTCCGGCCCGAGTTCGGCCGCGCGCACCTGCTGAGCCTGGCCCTGTGTCTTCGTGTATTGATTGAAGGAGGGCTGGCTCGGGCTCGTCAAGAATGCAAAACGCCCCGGGTGTGGGAGCACCCGGGGCGTCAGCGGTTACCTCTCTGTCCTGCTGGGGCG
>JACPCX010000055.1:0-7274 GCA_016184305.1 Candidatus Rokuibacteriota bacterium
TGCAGGACGCCGATCGCCCAGCCCAGATCCAGACGCTCCCCCAGCCAGCCCGGGCATGCCGTCCGCGCATGGAGGCGCAGCCCCTGCGCCTCGTGCCGCGCCCGGAGGGCCCGCACCGGATCGACGGGCACCACGGCCGGCGGCGGCACCTCGGCCAGCGGCCGGCCGTCCGGCCGCCGGAACCGGAGCGCGCCGTCGGGCTGCCGATCCACCTGGTACCCCTCCTCGTGCACCGCGCGGTGGTGCCGGCGACAGAGCAGCGCGAGGTTCGAGAGCGTGGTCGGGCCGCCTTGCGCCCAGTGGCGGAGGTGATGCCCCTGGCCGAACGGCAGCCCGCAGCCCGGGAAGCGGCAGGCCCCGTCCCGGTGGTGCAGCGCGCGCCGCAATGCCGGCGGGATCGTCCGGGTCCGGGCTCCGATCTCCAGAAGGCGCCCGTCGGGGTCGTGCCGCATCATCACTCGGCTCGCGTCGCAGGCCAGCCGCCGCGACGTTTCTGCGGGAACGTGCGCCCCGTCCTCGAGGACGGACTGGCCGGGCCGATCCGGGTCCGCCAGCGCTGATGCATCGACATGGACCACCACCTGGTACCGCTCGCCCGGGCCGCCGGGATCGATCCCGTGATGCAGGGCCGTCTCCGCCAGCAGGGCCAGCGCATCTGCCTGCTGCTGGGCCGTGGTCGGGCGATCCTCGATCGGGTCAGCCAGGCGGATGGCCGCCTCCACACCTCGGGTCCGCTGGTACAGCGTCTCGCGGGCCGCTGCCAGCGCTCGCAGGAGCAGGGCCCCCACCTCCGGCGCCAGCCGCCCCCGGAGCACCACCGTGCCGTCCTCGTCCTCCACCCCCAGCAGCCGCGCTTCCGTTTCCGGCGTGGCCACGCGGGTCAGCGCCCGGACCTTGGCGTACGACAGCTCCCCGCGGGCGAGGGCCTGGGCCAGGCCCGGCAGCGTCCCCAGGGCGCGCGCCACCCGGACCCTCTCGCGGGCCGCCCCGAGATCGAGCCCCACGCGCCAGCTCAGCCACGCGGCGCAGGAGCGGAATCCGCTGTTCCAGCCGCCTCGAGCGTCGAACTCGCGGATCAGATCGAGCAGGCGGGCAGTGGCGGCATCGAGATGCGCCGACAGCTCGGCGATCTCGTCGCCCAGCCGGTCCAGCTCCGCGACGGGTCCAAGGACGGCGGGAATGTCTGGCGAGTGGATCTCCATGGCGAGCCTCCCTCTTGCTGGGATGACTCTACACCCGGGTTTCGGAGCCTCCTGGGAGCCTCCAGAACGGGCGATCCCGGGACGAGCGATGATTTTCGCTCCGGTCGCTCCCGACCGCCCATCGCCGGGTCCGTGCGGGCCGCTGAGCCGGCATCCGCCGAGCGCAGCCGGCACGAGGGCATTCCCGCGCACGAAGTTGTCAAGCGGAAAGTGCAGGCGGCGTCCCGCCGGCCCGGGTAGCCGTCCGAATGGCCTCCCACACGCGCTCGGGTGTCGCCGGCATCTCGACGTGCTCCACGCCCAGGTGGGCGAGCGCGTCCACGATCGCGTTGACCACGGCGGCAGGCACCGGCGTCGTCCCGCCTTCGCCCCCGCCCCTCAGACCGAGCGGGTTGGATGTCGACGGCACCTCGCTGATCTCCGTCGTGAAGGCGGGCAGCATATCGGCTCGCGGCATCGCGTAGTCCATGGTCGATCGCGCCTTCGGGACGCACGGTGACCTGCGCGCGCTCGCGCGGCGCACCCGTCGCGATCTCGATGTAGTTGGCGATCCCGATGCCGCGGTAGCGTCCCCGCCGCCTCGCCTCGAGGCGGCGCGCCTCGAACCCCGCCCAGTCGCCGAGCGTCACGGCACGGTCCTGCGCCGCCGCGTATTCACCGCTGTCGTAGACGATACCGAAGGGATTCGTGTACGGCATCGCGCCGGCCGGCACGAGGTTGCGCCGCCGCAGCTCCACGCGGTCGAAGCCGTGACGGCGGGCGGCAAGGTCGATGAGCCGCTCCATGACGTACATGACCTGCGGCCGGCCCGCGCTGCGGTAGGCTCCGAGCGGCGACGTATTGCTCAGCACCGCGCACCCGCGCACGGCGGCGGCCGGCATGCGGTAGACGCTGGTCGCCAGCTCGCGCCCCTTGTTGAGCGGGACGAACGTGACGGCATGCGCGCCGACATTGCTCGTGTTCATGCCCCGCAGCGCGAGAAAACCGCCCTCGGCGCCGAGGGCCAGCTCCATCCCGGAGAGGAGATCGCGGGCCTGGTAGTCGGTGAGAAACGGCTCCCGGCGGGTGCACGTCCACTTCACGGGCCGCCGCAGGCGCCGTGCCGCCCAGGCGACCAGCGCGAACTCCGGGTAGAAGCTGTTCCGCGGGCCGAAGTTTCCGCCCACGTCCTGTGCCACCACGCGCACGGCCGTCTCCGGGACGCCGAGGATCTCCGCGAGGTCGCTCTTGTGGCGCACCACGCCGCCGGACCCGGCGAAGAGCGTGTAGCGGCCCGTCGCCTCCTCATAGACGCCGAGCGCCGCGCGCGGCTCCATCGGCACCGCGGTGATGCGCGGCACCCAGGTGTCGAGCCGGACGATATGGGCGGCGCGGGCGAAGGCGGCGTCCGCTGCCCGCGCGTCACCGGCGACCGAGTCGACGCACACGTTCGATCCGGCCTCCTCCCAGAGCACCGGCGCGCCTGCCTGTGCCGCGGCGGGGGTGGCCGTCACCGAAGGGAGCGCCTCGTAGTCCACCACCACGCGCTCGGCGCCATCCACGGCAGCCGCCGCGGTCTCGGCGATCACCATGGCCACCGCCTCGCCCACGAAGCGGGCGATGTCGGCCGCCAGCGGCGGATGCGGAGCGATGAAGATACGCGAGCCTCGCCCACGAAGCGGGCGATGTCGGCCGCCAGCGGCGGATGCGGAGCGATGAAGATACGCGAGCCGTCCCGGCCGCCGAGCGGGAACTCGTTCGGATTGGTCGGCACCGGGCGGTGCGGGATCGGCGCGAGGCCATCCGCCGCGGCGTCCTTGCCGGTGAGCACCGCGATCACGCCGGGAACCGCCAGCGCCCCCGCGACGTCGATCCGGCCGATGCGCGCGTGGGCGTGTGGAGATCGGACGAACTGCGCCTGGGCCTGACCCGGAAGGTTGAAGTCGTCGCTGTAGCGCCCCCCGCCGGTGACCAGGCGCGCGTCTTCCTTGCGCGGCACCGGCTTGCCGAAGCCCTGGCGCGCCGAGCGGGTGCGTGAATGGAGAAACGACATCAGGCGATGCCGATCAGGCGCGCATGGTGAGGATGCGCTCCGCGGCGCGCTTCACGCGTCCTCGAACGGGTAGAGCGGCCTGCGGCGGTTCCTGAAGGTGAAGATGCGCAGATCGGAGCTGGTGCAGCCGTCGCCGTCGCACATGACGATATGCCTGGCGATGGGCTCGAAGCCCGCTCGGAAATGCTGGCGCGACTTGATCAGGACGTACTTCTTCCGTCGCGGGTCGATGCCGCAGTGGGTGAACACGCCCAGGTCGAACGGCTCGCTCCGGCCCTCCGCGACGACGATCTGCATGGAGCCGGTATCGAGCACCGCGGTGCGGCCCATCCGCACGCGCGTGCCCGTGGCCATCGGCCCGGTGACGACGAACTCCCCGTCCGTGATCCGCGTCACCTTGCCGGTCACGGTGAGCGGCCTGCCCAGGAGATTGATCTGCGGCATGTCGACCTTGCCGCCCAGGTCCAGCGTCACGCTCGCGGCCGTTCCGGCCTCGACGACCCGCGTGACCGTGACCGGATCGCAGATCGGTCCCGCGACGACGTCGCCGAGGCCCTGCCGCATCGCCTCCGCGATCACGCTCATCACGTCCTGCGTCCCGCCGGACGCGGTGTTGTCCCCGTGGTCCACCAGGACGATCGGCCCTTCGCCGAGCGTCCTGGCATGCGCGATCTGCTCGGCGAGCGGCGCGCCCGCGTAGAGAAACGCCGCGCGGCGGTCCCAGGCCATGCCCAGCAGCCGGCCCAGGAGGGCGCGGCCCTCGTCGGCGCGCCGATCGCAGACGATCACCGCCGACAAGGAGATGTGCGGGATGTCGGCGTGGGGGAAGCCGCCGAAGACGGACGCGTTGAGCACCGCGCCGCTCGTCTCGGCCGCGATGGCCATGTCCATGATGTCCTTCATGGGCTGCCGCGACGGCGCGTGGACCAGCGTGCTGGTCATCATCGGGCGCGAGCCCCAGACCATCACGGGCTCGACCTCGCCGTTGAGCGCCCGGACGAGCGTGCGCCCGGCCCGCTGGCCGGTCTCCCCCATGTCGACGTGCGGATAGGTGCGATAGCCGGTGACGACGGTGGCGTTCTCGATCATCGCCGCCGTCATGTGCGAGTGGAAGTCGAGCCCGACGGCGATCGGCAGCCGCGGCGCCACGGCGCGGATGCGCCGCAGCAGCTCGCCCTCGCCGTCATCCAGATGCTCGGCCACCATCGCGCCGTGGAGGGCGAGGAACGCCGCGTCGCACCCGTTCCTGATCGCGCCCACGATCGCGCCGCACATGTCCTCGTACGCCGCCTTCTCGACGTACCCCGACGGGTGCGCGCCCGCGGCGAGCGGGACGATGATCTCGGCGCCGATCTCGTGAGCCACGTCGAGGAAGCCGCCGAGCTGGGTGTTGGTGTCCCTGAACTCCTCGATGGCCGCCTGGCCGGAGAGCGGCCGGAACGACGCGAGCGGCGTGGGCACCGGCGAGAAGGTGTTCGTCTCGTGCATCATCATCGCGACCACGATCTTGCGGCGGGCGTTCATCGTCTGCGACATGCGATCGGCCATGGGTGATTAGCAGGCAGGGGCACGGAGATGCCGACATTCATCGTGAGGCCTCCTCGGCCGGAGGATACCCCAGCTTGATGCCGGCGGGCGGATTGCCTTTCGGCCCACGCGCCCGTACTCTGCTGAGCGAACCTGACCCTCTGACGGAGGCAACTTCCTATGCCCGCCAATCGTGCCGTCGTCGTCGATCCCGAAGCGCCGGGCCGGCTCGTCATCCAACCGGCCCCCGAACCCGTCACCGACCGTGGCGAAGCGCTGGTGCGCGTTCGCGCGATCTCGCTGAACCGCGGCGAGGTCAGGCGCTCCGGCATGGCGGCCGCCGGCTGGCGGCCGGGCTGGGACCTGGCCGGTCTGGTCGAGCGTCCCGCCGCCGACGGCTCGGGCCCGCGCGCCGGCGCGCGAGTGGTCGGGCTCCTGCCCGAAGGGGCGTGGGCGGAGCGCGTGGCCGTACCGACCCATGCTCTCGCCGAGCTGCCCGACAAGGTGACGTTCTCCCAGGCCGCGACCTTCCCCGTGGCCGGACTGACCGCTCTCCATGGGCTCGGCAAGGGCGGGCTGCTGCTCGGCCGGCGCGTGCTCGTCACCGGCGCAACGGGCGGCGTGGGCGACTTCGCGGTGCAGCTCGCGCGGCTCGCCGGCGCTCACGTGACGGCAAGCGCGCGGCGCGCCGACCAAGCGACGGCGCTCCGCCAGCTCGGCGCCCACGAGGTGGTGGTCGGCGACGACATTCCGGTCGCGCCCAAGTACGACCTCATCATCGAGTCCGTGGGCGGGCGCACCCTCGGCACGGCGCTGGCCGCACTCGATCGCGGCGGCGTCTGCGTCACGCTCGGAGTCTCGGCGGCCGCCGAGGTCACCTTCGACACGCGCACGTTCTTCGTCACCGGGCGCGCCACGCTGTACGGCTTCTACCTCTTCACCGAGCTCGGCAGCGAGCCGGCCTCGGTGGGCCTTCGCCGGCTCGCCGACCTTGTGGCGGCGGGGCAGCTCGCGCCCCACATCAGCCTGGAGCGGCCGTGGGCGGAGATCAGCCAGGTCGCGCAGGACCTGATGGCCCGGCGCTTCCCCGGCAAGGCCGTGCTGACGCTGGACTGATCGAGAGCCCCACAGCTCCTTGCCCGCTTCCGCCCACGCCGCCCGGCTGTCGACGTTCGCCGCCCTGAAGGGCCGGAACTACTGCCTCTACTGGTTCGGGCCCGTCTCCTACAACACCTTCTACCTGATGCACGCCAGCACCTTCCTCCAGCAGCACGTGCCCGACCACCTGCTCGGCCGGGTCATGAGCCTGTACTCGCTCTGCTGGAACCTCCTGCCACTGGGCGGCCTGCTGGCGGGCGCGCTGGCGGCGGCCGTGGGCGCGCGCTTCGCCGTGCTGTTCGGCGGCGCGATGGTGGCCGCGAACGCGCTCTTGCTGCTTACCTCGAGTCGGCTGCGGGCAATCAGCTAGGAGGCGATATGAAGCGCAGCGAGCACCGGATCCTGACCACCCACGTCGGCAGTCTTCCGCGCCCGCCGGCGCTTCGCGACCTCCTCGTGCGTCTGGACCACGGCGAGGTCGTCGACGGCACCGCCCTTGCCCGCGAGGCCGAGGCCGCCGTGCGCCACGTGGTGAAGAAGCAGCTCGAGGCAGGCATCGACGTCGGCAACGACGGCGAGCAGCCGCGCGTCGGCTTTTCCACGTACCCGGCCAAGCGGATGCGCGGCTTCGGCGGCGAGAGCACGCGGCGCTTGTCGCGGGACCTCGCCGAGCATCCGGACTACGCGTCGCGCCTGTCCCGCCAGCGCGCCGGCGCCGCTCGCATCGCCGACGCGCCCCAAGCGGTCGCCGAGGTGGCCTACACCGACCTCAGCGAGGCCGCAGCCGAGTGCGAGCTGTTCCAGCGCTGCGCGGCCGCCGAGCGGAGCGCATTCGCCGAGCCATTCATGACGGCGGCCTCCCCGGGCGTCATCGCCACCATCATGCTCGACGCCTACTACGGCTCACACGAGCGCTACGTGCGGGCTCTGGCCCGCGAGATGCGCAAGGAATACGAGCTGATCGTGAGTCGAGGATTCGTGCTCCAGCTCGACTGCCCGGACCTCGCCATGGAGCGCGCCCGCTTCTTCCAGGACGAGCCCCTCGACCGGTTCCTCGACGCCGTCGCTCTCCACGTCGACGCCATCAACGAGGCGGTGGCGGCCATCCCGAAAGACCGGTTGCGCCTGCACCTCTGCTGGGGCAACTACGACGGGCCCCACACCCACGACGTGCCCCTGGAGCCGCTCCTGCCGATCATCTATCGTGCGCGGGTCGGCGCGCTCTCCCTGCCGCTCGCCAGCCCACGGCACCAGCACGAGCTGAAGGCGTTCCGCCGGCATCCCCTCCCCGACGCGATGCTGTTCTTGCCCGGCGTCGTGGACTCCACGACCAACGTCGTGGAGCACCCCGAGGTCGTCGCCGACCGGATCGTCGCGGCCGCGGAGGCCGTGGGCGACCGGACGCGCATCCTCGC
>JACPCX010000125.1:0-46387 GCA_016184305.1 Candidatus Rokuibacteriota bacterium
GCCGGATCGCGCTGGGTCGATCTGTGGCGGCTGTGGGGGACTTTCTACGCCTTCGCGGTCACTTCGGGCGGCCGAGCCCCATGAGCGCCATGGCATCGCGCACGGGCTCGTAGTCCCGGTCCTCGGCTTCCGTGAAGCCGTCGATGTCGTAGAGCTGCTTCAGGAGCGCCGCGTGCTCGGGGCCCTTGATGGCCAGGAGCGCGCGCCTGATCCTCGCCACCGCGTCGGCCGGCAAGCCGGGGCGCGCGCAGATGCCGGCCTCCGGGATCTCCGGCGTCTCGGCCACGAAGGACAGCTGGGCGATGAGGGCCGGATCCTTGAGGTGCAGCTCCGGCGCCTTGTCGAAGGAGACGGCCGCGTCCACCCGTCCCGCGAGCACCGAGCGCAACGCCACCTCGTGGGTGCCCGCGAAGAGCGCCTCCTTGAAGAAGGACTTCGGGTCGCGGTCCTTGACGAGCCCCTTCTTCATGAGCAGCACCATGGGATAGATGTAGCCGGAGCTGGAGGCCGGGTCCACGAAGGCCACCGTCTTGCCCCGCAGCTCCTCGAGGCGCTGAATACCGCTGTCCTTGCGCACGTAGAAGCGGGCGGTGTAGGCCACCTTCCCCTGCCAGATGTCACGCACGAGGATCTGGCAGCCCGCCTCGCGGTTGGCCAGCACGTACCCCACCGGGTGGACGAAGGCGAGGTCCACGCGCCGGCTCCGCAGCGCCTCCACCACCCCCGCGTAATCCGAGGCCACCTGGGCGCGCACGGGTAACCCGGACAGGCGCGTCAGCGTCTTCGCGAAGGCATCGCCGGCTTCCTGGAGGGCGGTCGGATCGCGGGACGGCGTGAGCGCGATGGTCAGGGGCTGTTCCGCGGCCCCCGCCCCCCCGTGCGCGAGCGACACGACAGCCGCCAGGACCCCCCCCAGCACGACACTCACCCTCGACCGCTTCATTCGGGACACCCCAGGCCCGCAGCGGCCTGAAGCGGCCCGGCGTCGTCGTCCCGCCGCACGCCCCAACCCGCCAGCCGGGCGAGCAGTGTGTTGCGGTGCACTCCGAGGCTGCGGGCGGCGCGGCTCTGGTTCCCGTTCTCCCGCTCCAGCGCGCGCAGGATATAGGCCTGCTCGAACCGGTCGCGCGCCTCCTTGAGCGTCAGCGCGGAGGCCGCGACCTCCCCCGGACCGCGGCCGGTCCCGTCGTGGATGGCCAGATCCAGCGGCAGGCCGTCGAGCCGGATGACCGGGCGGCGGGCCAGCGCCACGCTCCGCTCGATCACGTTCTCCAGCTCCCGCACATTGCCGGGCCAGTCGTAGGCCTGAAGCGCAAGCAGCGCGCCGCGCGAGAGACCGCGCACGTCCTTCTTGAACTCGCGGGAGTACTTCTTGACGAAGTGGTCCGCCAGGATGCCGATGTCCTCCTTCCGCTGCCGGAGCGGCGGCACGGAGAGCGGCACCACGTTCAGCCGGTAGTACAGGTCCTCGCGGAATTCATGGGCCCGGACGCGCTGCTTGAGGTCCACGTTGGTGGCGGCGATGATCCGCACATCGACCGGGATCGTGCGCGTGCCGCCAAGGCGCTCGATCTCGCGCTCCTGGAGGGCGCGGAGCAGCTTGGCCTGCAGCTCCACGCGCAGGCTCCCCACCTCGTCGAGGAAGAGGGTGCCGCCGTGCGCCAGCTCGAACCGGCCCACCTTGCGCGCATGGGCCCCCGTGAAGGCGCCCTTCTCATGGCCGAACAGCTCGGACTCCAGGAGGGTGTCCGGGATCGCCGCCACGTTCACGGCGACGAGCGGCTGGTCCCGGCGCGGACTCTGCCGGTGGATGGCCCGCGCCACCAGCTCCTTGCCCGTGCCGGTCTCGGCGGTGATCAGGACCGTGGCATGGGTCTGGGCGACCTGGGTGATGGTCTCGTAGAGCCGCACCATGGCGGGGTGCCGGCCGACGAGAGCGTCGACGCCGTGGGTCCGATCCAGCTCTTCGCGGAGGTAGCAGACTTCTCGCTCGAGCACCCGCTGCTGGGCCGCCTGTCGGACGAGCAGCAGGATCTCGTCCACGTCGAAGGGCTTGACGAGGTACTCGTAGGCCCCCGCCTTGATGCACTCCACCGCCGTCCGGACGTCCGGGACCGCCGTCATCAGGATCACGGGGAGGGAGTCATCGAGCGCCAGGACGCGCGGCAGGACGGCTGGGCCCCGCTCACCCGGGAGCCTCACGTCGAGCAGGACCACGTCCACGCGGCGCGACCGGATGATCTGGAGCCCCGCGGCGCCGTCCTCGGCGCCGAGGACCTCGAACTCGTACTTGAGGATCTCGGCCAGCGACTCACGCACGCCCGGCTCGTCGTCGATGACGAGCACGACGAGGCGAGGCTTGTACACCGCCGCGGGATCGGGCGTGGAGGTCACGGGCGCCGGGGGTTCTGGGATTCGGGGGCCTTCAGGACCACGTACTCGTTCCCTCCGCCGCCCCGTTGAACATAGACCGGCACCACGTCCCCCGGTTGAACCGCCGCCATGATCCGGCGAAACCCCGCCATGTCGATCACCGCCTGGCGGTTCACCTCGAGGATCGCATCCCCGGGGCGGATGCCGGCCTCCGCGCCCGAGCTGGCCGGCGCCACGGCGGTCACCACCACGCCCGCCCGCGCCGACAGGCTGAAGCGCTCCGCGGCCTCGGCGGTGAGCGGCTCGACGGTGAGACCGAGGCTCTCCTCTTTCGGGACGGCGGCGGCGAGCGTCTCCTCGGCCGCCTGCTCGCCGATCTTCACGGTGAGCGGCATCGGCTTCCGATCGCGGATCACCGAGAGCCCCGCAGGGCGCCCGGGCTCCACCGCGGCAACCCGCTTCTGCAGATCGGTCACGTCCTTGATGGGCGCGCCCGCGAACTCCACGATGATGTCGCCCGGCTTCATGCCGCCCGCCTCCGCGGGGCTGCCCGCCATGACGTCCGACACGAGGACGCCGTTCGCCTTGGAGAGGCCGAAGCCCGCGGCCAGGTCATCGGTGAGGTCCTGGATGACGATGCCGAGCCACCCGCGCACCACGCGCCCCCTGGCGATGAGCTGGGCCATGATGTCGCGCGCCATGTTGATCGGGATCGAGAAGCCGATCCCCTGCCCGGTGGCGACGATGGCCGTGTTGATGCCGATGACGCGGCCCCGCAGGTTCAGCAGTGGCCCCCCGGAGTTCCCGGGGTTGATGGAGGCGTCGGTCTGGATGAACGCCTCGTAGGTGGCGACGCCGACCCGTGTGCGCCCGGTGGCCGAGACGATCCCCACCGTCACCGTCCGGTCGAGCCCGAAGGGGTTCCCGATGGCGATGGCCCATTGCCCGACGCGTAGCGTGTCGGAGTTCCCCAGCGCCGCCACGGGGAGCGAGTCGGTCGGCGCCTCGATCTTGAGCACGGCCAGATCGCTCTTCGGATCCCGCCCCACCAGCGTCGCCTTGAACTTGCGGTCGTCGGAGAGGCGCACCTCGATCTCGGCGGCGTTCTCGACCACGTGGTTGTTCGTGAGGATGTACCCCTGGCGATCCACGATGACGCCGGAGCCGGCGGCGCGTCCCTCGTCTCTGGGCCCGCGGCGGCGGAAGAAGC
Source organism: Candidatus Rokuibacteriota bacterium (assembly GCA_016184305.1). Lineage (GTDB taxonomy): Bacteria > Methylomirabilota > Methylomirabilia > Rokubacteriales > CSP1-6 > UBA12499. The sequence goes on from JACPCX010000125.1 coordinate 3,584, forward strand.
GGTCGAAGAACTCCGGCCCGAAGAACTCCTTGAAGCGCTGCTCCATCTCCGGACTCTGGCCGCTCTCCGGGGACTCGGTCTTCCTGGGCTTGACGCTGACGTTCACCACGGACGGCATCACGCGATCAGCCACCGCCACGAACGCGTCCTCGAGCGCCTGCAGCACCCGCTCGGGCTCGGCCGGAGGCGCGCCCTTCGGCGCGGGCCCGGTCTGGGCAGACGCCGCCGCCGACAGCGAGACGGCGACGCACAGGACAACGAGATGCCGCACGGCCAATCGGCGCAGACTCATGAGGGGCCTCCGGCGGCCATCTTACTCCGTGGACGGGGGCGTCGCCAGAGGGGAACGGAGTGTGACTTCCAGGATACACCGCGTGTCAGGCGTCACAGGCGCCGCGCGTCCCCGCCGCAACCCTGCGACCCAGAGGATCTCGCCGTCGGCCTCGAGCAGCGGGATGCGATCACGGTCCCAGCGGGGAATCCCCGCGTCCACGAGGAGCTCCTTCAGCCGACGCACCCCGGGGCCGCCGAAGGGGGCGAACCGATCGCCGGGGCGGCGCCCGCGCACGGTGAGCTCCGCGGGCATTCGGTCCCCATCGAAGGCCACGACGCGCGGATCCCGCGGCGGCAGCCACTCGGCCGGACGCGCCAGACGGCGTGACTCGAGCCAGAGCCCCACCTCGGGCAGCGCGAGCGCTCCCGGCGGACGCCAGACGCGCGGAGAGATGCTGCCGGCCCCGGCGGGTCCGATGCGCAGCCACGCTCCGCTCCGCTCCACCGTCACGCGCCCCAGGCAGATCGCGTGGCGCGGGGGTGACGGATCGAGCATCCGCCGGAGCGCAACCTGCGCATGCGCCCGGAGCGGCGCCGCAACACCCAGCCGCAGGAGCCCGCCGCGAAGGACCTCGGCGGCGAGGTCCTCGGGCAATGCCGCGAGCTCGGCCGCGCGCAGGAGGAGACCCCCGTCGCGCGGCTCGGCCAGCCGGGCGAGCTCGAGGGCGGCGCGCGCCGTGAGCCTCGAGACGGCCCCGCGGGCGACGGTGGCGGCGCGACACAGGATCTCGACGACATCGGGATCGTAGCGCTCGCGGAGGAACGGCAGCACGTCGTGCCGGATCCGGTTCCGCAGGAAGCGGCGATCGCGGTTGCTCCGATCCTCGACCCACGGGAGCCCATGGGCGCGGAGGTGGGCCTCGATCTCCCAGCGACGCGTCTCGATCAGCGGCCGGATGTACGGGCCACGCGCCGGGGGAATCCCCGCGAGCCCCCGCGGGCCGGCGCCCTCGAGGAGGCGCATGCAGACCGTCTCGGCCTGATCGTCGGCGGTGTGGGCGGTGGCGACCCGCGCGGCGCCGATCTCCCGTGCCCGCGCGGCGAAGGCCGCGTACCGGACACGCCGCGCGGCCGCCTCGAGCCCGCCCTCGCCCGCCGGATCCCCCGGCATTCCCACGTGAACGCGCTCGACATGCGCGGGAATCGCCCAGCGCCGGCTGAGCTCGAGGACGAAGCGCGCGTCGGCGTCCGCCTCGGGGCGGAGACCGTGGTGCACGTGGATGACGTGGAGCGACAGGGGGAGCATCGGCGCGAGGAGACGGAGCGCGTGGAGCAGGGCCACCGAGTCGGCGCCCCCGGACACGGCCACGAGCACCGTGTCGCCGCCCCCGAGGAGACCGTGGCGGCGGATGGTGGCGAGGACGCCGTCCGCGAGGCTAGCTGGCGACGTCAACCGGTGCGGCCGACCCACACCTCGCCGTCCTCGAAGTGCTCCTTCTTCCAGATCGGCACCGTCTCCTTGAGGGTGTCGATGGCGAAGTGGCAGGCCTCGAAGGCCTCGCGCCGGTGCGCCGAGGAGACGGCGATGAGCACGCTCGACTCGCCGATCTCGAGCCGGCCCACCCGGTGCACGAGGGCCACCTTCCGCACACCAGGAAAGCGGGCGCGCACCGCCGCGGCGATCTCGTGCATCTTGGCGGTGGCCATGGCCGCGTGGCCCTCGTACTCGAGGAACTTGACCCGCCGCCCGCCCGTCTCCTCGCGCACGACACCCGAGAAGAGGACGATGGCGCCCGCGCCCGGGTCCTCCACGGCCTGCGCCATCGCGCGCTCGGAGAGCGGCTCGGCGGTGACCTCGACGCGGTCCGCGGCCGGCGCCGCCCCGGCCGCGCCGCCGCTCACGGGCGGGAACAGACAGAGCTCCTCGCCGGCATGGAGCGGGCGGTCGGGGGGGACGTAGTCGTTACCCACGGCGAACAGCGTGAATGGGCGGTACGCCGAGAGCGCCGGGAAGCGGCTCGTCACCGCCTCCCAGGCGGCCTCGACCGTGCCGCCCTCCGGCAGATCCAGCTCGACGCGGTCATGCCCCGCTTCCTCACGGTAGCGGGCGAACAACCGCACCTGCACCTTCATGTTGCTGCTGCCCGAGCGGCTAGAACTGGTGCGAGGAACCGCATCCACAGGACGACTTCACGTTGGGGTTGTTGATCGCGAACCCGGCCCCCAGCATGTTGTTGTCCACGTAGTCGATCTCGCTGCCCGCCAGATACGGCGCGCTCTTGCTGTCCACAAGGACCCTGACCCCATGGGACTCGACGACGCTGTCGTCCTCGCCGGCCGCATCATCCCACCCCAACTCGTACGACATGCCCGAGCAGCCGCCGCCGACAACGCGAATGCGCAGGCCCAACTCGGGCTTGCCCTCTTCGAGCCGCAGATCGGCGATCTTCTTCGCCGCCATTTCAGTCAGACTGACCATGCAATCCTCCTCGGAATCTCTCGGGGTGACGGTGCTCGCGAACCTGCGTTCAGTATACCAGAGCTTCCCGAAGCCGAGGCCCGGGGCCTCCCCGGAGGCCTCAAAGCACACCCCCCGCCGGCAGCAGGGTGATCTCCTCCAGCGCCGCGTTGGGCGCCTGCGCGGCCATCAGGAGCGCCGCCTCCGCCACCTGCTCGGGCCGGAGCATCCGGGTCCGGTCCGGAGGGCTCGGCACGGCATCCCAGAGGGCGGTGTCCACCGCCCCCGCCGACAGCACCCCCACCCGCACCCCGTGGGGGCGCATCTCCTCCGCCAGCACCCGGGCGAGTCCCAGGAGCCCGTACTTCGAGGCCGTGTACGCCGAGGACCCGGAGAGCGTGCGGCTCGTCACCACGGAGCCGATGACGATGATCGTCCCGCTCCGCTGCGCCATCATGGTGGGCAGCGCCGCCCGGCAGCAGAGGAAGGGGGCGCGCAGGTTCACCGCCAGCATCTCGTCCCAGGCGGGGGGGTCAGTCTCGACCAGGGGCCCGAACGCGGCCGTGCCGGCGGCGGCCACCAGCAAATCGATGCGCCCGTACGCGTCGAGCAACCGCCGGACGAGAGCGGCGACGGCGGCCTCCTGCCCCTCGATCTCTCGCGCCACCGCCTCCAGCTCGGCAGCCGTGCGCGCCGCGAGCACCACCGTTGCTCCCTCGCGGGCGAAGGCGAGCGCCACGGCGCGGCCAATGCCGCGCCCCGCCCCGGTGACCAGCGCCACCTGGCCGGCCAGCCTCACGCGCGGCCCCGCAAGCCCCGGCCCGTCAAATCATGGGCCCGCCGCGCGACTTGATCAGCTCCATGAACTCGGCGCGCGTCTCGGGGCGGTCGCGGAAGGCCCCGAGCATGGCCGAGGTCACCGCCTTGGAGTTCTGCTTCTCCACCCCGCGCATGACCATGCACATGTGTGAGCCGCTCCTGCACCTGCAAGCGCCGGCTGAACATCTCCACCAGCCGCGGCATCTTGGAGAGCCCCACGATCTTCTTCGACGGCATGTAAGCGATATGGCACTTGCCAAAAAACGGGAGCAAATGGTGTTCGCAATTATGAGTGAGGTGGCCGCCGATCAGGAAGGTCGGATAGGGAGCGCAGGTGATGCTGTACACCGTATGGGGCTTCTTGGCGTTGGGAAGATGCCGCAACTCCACTACCGCGGTGTACGCGCTGTCGAAGGGCACGTAGGACTCGCTCTCCTGACGGAAGCCGTGCCTGCCGTACCAGCCCGCCTGGTGCCAGCGGTCCGACACGTAGACCCTGAAGCACTGGTTCGCGCCGTTCCGGGTCGTGGCGAGCGGCGTGCCCAGGTACTGGGCGAGGTCCTCCAGGAAATCCCGGTTCGCGCTGGTTATGAAGCGACCGGAGGAACCGACCGCGTACCCGTCTCCGTCGCAGTACCCGTCGAGGAATCCCTGCATCATCTCCCGGGAGGAGGTCACGACCCTGGGAAACTTGAAGGACTTCGTCTGGCTCCGGGATCCCGTCTCCGAGACGCCGAGCCAGCGGCACAGCTTCTCTCCGACGTGCCGCGAGACGACGCGGACACGATACATCGGGACGTCTCTCCGGAGAAAGCTGGATGGCACCGTCACGGGCTCCACGGTGGGCGTCGTGGACGGAAAGGCTTGAGCGAACAATTCCCGGTACTTCTCGGCGAAGGCGGGGCTCTTGACGGTAAGGCAGACCCGCCGGCCGTCCTGGACGCTGCCGTCTGCCGCCGTCGCGCCGATCACGTACCCCAGGGCGTAGCCGGGCTGCGGCTCGTGAATGCCGCGGCAGAGCGAGCGAGGGTTGATCCACTCGACGCGGACCCCCTGCTTCAGGTCTCCCGCCTCGCACCAGCCGGTCTCCGTCATGACGGGGTGGTCCGGGGTCACCTGGAAGCGGCCGCGCTCGGTCCTGACCTCGACGATGTCCCGGGTCTTCCGTGAAGTGACAGCCGTGACCCGAGTCTCCTTCAGATATCCGTGATCGACCGTCCACAGGCGGTCCCCGGGCACGACCTCCCGGGCGGGCTTGGCGCCGGCCACGGCGTCCACGATCTGCTTGCCCGGAACGCAGAGGGAATAGAAGTCGATGTCCTTGACGACGACCATCTCGTCGTACTCCTCGGTGAAGAGCGCCTCGTTGAGCACCGCGCGCGCGTCCTGCTGGTAGCCGGAGGTGAGGTACTCCAGGGCCTTCGCCACCCGCGCGGGCGTCTTCTCGAGCCCTTCCCGCTCGGGGTCCTGCCCCAGCTCCTTCAGCAGATCGCGGATCACCTGCTCGAGCATGCTGTCACCTCGTGGTCTCGCCGCGGTACTCGAAGGCGTTGTTGTCCGTCTCGATCACCGCGACGCGCGTGAGAGTCGCCGGAGGCAGGGCCGGCTCCAGCCACTGCCAGAAGGCGCGGGCCAGATTCTCGCCGGTGGTGATGACGCCGTCGAGGGCCGGCACCGTGCCGGACAGGTCATGGTGGTCCACCCGTTCCAGGATCACCCGTTCCACCGCGGTGTCGAGCAGCGCGAGGTCGGCCGCCATGCCCGTCGTCGGATCGGGGCGTCCCGCCAGCGTCACCTCGACCCGGTAGTTGTGACCGTGCTGCCGGTAGCACTGGCCATAGACCCGCGCGTTCTCGGCGTCCGAGAGCGCCGGGCTCGCCAGGCGATGCCCGGCGCTGAAGTGGTACAAGCGGGTGAGCCGGAGCGCGCTCACGGCCCGAAGTACTCCACGTGGAAGGTGGGGTCCTCCCAGAGCCGCAGGCCGTGGAGGCGCTCGACGCCCAGCCTGGGGACCAGCAAGTCCCAGATGGCACGGACGAGGTTCTCGGTGGTGGGGATCTGGCGCCGGGCAAAGAGGGGGTCGGCGCTGAGATCGGCGTGATCGAAGCGCGCCAGGATCGTGCCGCCCACCACGCGCTTGAGCTCGCCGAGGTCCACGACCATCCCGGTCAGCGGGTCCACGGACCCGCGCAGCGTGACATCGAGCACGTAGTTGTGTCCGTGGGTGACCGTGAGCGGGCCGAACACGCGAGCGTTCTCCTCGGCGCTCCACTCGTCCCGCCAGTAGCGGTGGGCCGCGGAGAACGTGAACTTGCGCGTCACGTAGAGCAGACCTGGATTCATGTCGATGCGGCCTCTCCGATATGCGATCTTACCGCGTCCAGGAACCGCTCGGCGATCGGCGTGGGCGTGAACTCCGCCGCGCGGCGGCGCCCCGCCTCGCCCAGCTCGCGCGCGCGCTCGGGTCGCCTCAGGAGGTCCGCCAGCGCCCGGGCCAGCGCCTCGGGGTCCCGGGGCGGCACCAGCACCCCCGTCTGCCCGTCCAGCACCACCTCCGGCACGGCGGCGGCGCGGCAGGCGACGACGGGGAGCCCCGCGGCCATGGCCTCGAGGAAGACGATGCCGAATCCTTCCTGGACGCTGGGGAGACAGAAGCAGTCGGCGTTGGCGTACTCCTCGGCCAGCCGCTCCCGCGAGATGTCGCCGAGCAGCGCCACCCCCTCCCCCAGGCCGAGCGCCCCGTGGAGCCGCATGAGCGCAGCACCCTCGGGACCCCGTCCCACGATGCGGATCCGCGCCGCGGGGATTCTCGACCGGAGCCACGCGGCGGCGTACAGCAGGTCGCCGATGCGCTTGCGCGGGTACTGGCGCGCGACGCAGAGCACGACCGGCCCCGCCCGCGGGCGCTGCCCTGCGCGGGCGAAGCGCGCGCGCCAGCCCTCGACATCGATGGCCTCCGGCACCACGGCAATCCGGGAGGCCGGGACGCCGTACTCCGCCCGCGCGACGCCGGCGGAGTAGTGGCTGGACAAGACGACCATGTCGGCGCGCTCGGTGTTTCGCCGCTCCCAGCGGGCCTGGATCCCGAGGAGCGCTCGGACCCAGCCCCGCTCGTTCTTCAGCTCGTCGGCGATGATCCCCTTCAGCGTCGCCACGAAGGGGATCCGGCGCCGCCGCGCCCAGAGAAATCCGTCGAGGTCATAGCCGACGACCAGGTGCGCGCCGCGGGGAGGGGACAGCGCCACGCCCAGGTTGTAGAGCCAGCGGTCGAGTGTATGGAAGCCGGTGCGGACCCGAAGGGGCCGGAGCTCCACCTCGTGGCCGAGAGCGCGGAGCCCCCGGGCCAAGGCATCGAGGCTGACGAACGTGCCGCTCCCCTCCAGCGGGTTGAACGGGGTCGAGGAGAGGACGGCGATGCGCAGCGGCTACCGGCCCTGGAACCTCGGCGGCCGCTTCTCGAGGAAGGCCCGGGTGCCTTCCCGGTAGTCCTCGCTCTCGAACGTCTCGATGCCCAGACGTCGAAGCTCGGCCCGGTGAGCCTCGGTGAGTCCGTCGAAGATGGCGCGCACCTGCGCCTTCGTGCCGCGCACGGACAGGGGCGCATTGGCGGCGACCGTCTTCAGGTACTCGTAGGTGGAGCGCTCCAGTTCGGCCACCGGCAGGAGACGCTGGATGAATCCGATGCGCAGCGCCTCCTCGGCGTCCACCGTCCGCGCCGAGTAGAGGATGTCCTTGGTGTAGGCGGGTCCCACCAGGTCCACGAGCTGATGCACGGCGTCGAGGCCGTAGATGATGGACAGCTTCGCCGCCGGGATGCCGAACCGGGAGCCGACGGCGGCGAAGCGGAGGTCGCAAGCCATGGCGATGGCCATGGCCCCCCCCATGCAGAACCCGAACACCATGGCCACGGTCGGCTTGGGGCAGAGACGGATGCCGGTGTAGGCGGCGTCGGTTTGCGTGCCGTACCTGAGCGCGGTCGCGGTGTCCTTCCGGTGCTCGGTGAACTCGGAGATGTCGGCGCCGGAGGCGAAGGCCTCGTGGCCCGCGCCGCGGTAGACGATGGCGCGGACGCTGTCGTCCTTGGCGAGCCCCTCCGTGACCCGCGCGATCTCCGACCACATGGCCAGGCTGATGGCATTGCGCATCTTGGGCCGGTTGAAGGTGACGGTGGCAATGCCGCCGTCATGCGTCACCAGGATGTGGTCGGTCATGTGCGTCCTCCGGTGTACTGCTGCACGACGCCCGCCGCGATCAGGGCGTCGATGGACTGCGTGTCGTAGCCGAGGCCCGCGAGGGTCTCGCGCGTGTGCTCCCCCGTCATCGGGGCGGCGTGCTCGACGCGGGCCGGCGTGCGCGAGAGATGCACCGGCAGCGCGAGCACCTTGTGCGGGCCCCAGGTCGCGTTGGCCGCCTCCTGCACGAGCCCGGCCATCTTCACCTGGGGATCGGCGAAGACCTGGTCCACCGTGTAGATGGGGCCGCACGCCACGCCCGCCCGGTTCAGCGCCTCCACCCACTCGGCGGCGGGCCGCGTGCTCAGCACCTGCTCCAGGATCGCGTCCATCGCCGCGCGGTTCTTCACCCGGGTCAGCGCCCCGGCGAAGCGCGGGTCGTCCACGAGCTCAGGAAGCCCCAGCGCCTCGCAGCAGCGCTTCCACATGTCGTCGTTGCCCACGGCCAGGTTGAAGTAGCCGTCCTTCCCCCGGTACACGCCCATGGGCGCGGTGAGCGGGTGATGGTTGCCCACGGGCGGCGGCACCTCGCCGGTGTTCACGTACTTCGCCGCCTGGAAGGAGAGGCTGCCCGCCAGCGCCTCGAGCAGCGAGGTCTCCACCCGCTGCCCGCGCCCCGACTGCTCGCGCTCCACCAGCGCCACGAGAATGCCCAGCGCCGCGAAATATCCCGCGAGCAGATCGCCGATGGGAATCCCGACGCGGAGCGGCGCCGTCTCGGCCGTGCCCGTGAGCCACATGAGCCCCGACATGCCCTGCACGATCTGGTCGTAGCCCGGCCGCTCGCGGTACGGGCCCTCCTGACCGAAGCCCGAGATACTCGCATAGACGAGCCGCGGGTTTTCCCGCGAGAGTGTCTCGTAGTCGATGCCGAGCCGGTGCTTGACATCGGGGCGGTAGTTCTCCACCACGACATCGGCCCGCCCCGCGAGCCGCTTCAGGACCTCCACGCCGCGCGGGTCCTGGAGGTTCACGGCCACGCTCCTCTTGTTGCGGTGGAGATCCGCCGCGTCGAAGAAGACGCGCTCGCGCCCCTCGCCGCCCGGCCGCTCCACCCGCAGCACGTCGGCGCCGAAGTCGGCCAGGATCTTGGTGCAGGTGGGGCCCGACCGGACCGTGGTGAGATCCACGACGGCGAAGCGGGCCAGGGGTCGGGGTGTGTCGCTCACGGGAGCCTCAGTGTACCCGCGGCGAAGCGGCGATTCAAGGAGGCCGGGCCGCGCGACGGGGAGAGCGTGGTGGCGGCGGGAGGACTCGAACCTCCGACACGGGGCTTATGAGACCCCTGCTCTGCCACCTGAGCTACGCCGCCATGCCTGGTAGAGCAGGTACTTGGCCCAGGGAGTGTACCTCAAGAGCCGGCGCCCCTGCCCGGGAATGTGCCCGCCAGCCTCCGCGCCACGCGCTGCGGCTTGCCGGAGTCCACGATGTGGGTGGGGCCGTTCTCGTGGGGCGTTCCCAGGTCACACCCAGCTTGGTATCGACGACTTGGCCCGCTGACCGAGTCGGCGGGGTCGGGGATTGTCCCTACTCACAGCAATCAGAGCAGGATGTTCTATTGACGAGGGCCATGGTTCTTGCTAGGGAAGGAACCAATATCTCCTCACCCGAAGTTCTATGCGCCCGCGCGAGGGAGGCCCGATGGCGGCTGGGCCCGGGAGTGGCAGTCGTCGTGGGGTTCGGAAGTCGGGGTGGTTGAGCGGGCGCGGGCCGCGCATCCCAGGCCTCCTCTTCGCGGTCGCCCTCTGGTCCCACCTCCTGACTGGCTACGCCCTCGGGAACGACCCTCAACCCCCTGACCGCGACCCGGTCCGCCAGATCTCCAGCTCCGCCGCTCCCGAAGGCCGCGGGTCCACTTCTGTGCCTGAGCGGCTGGTCGTTCGATTCGATCGGGGGCGCCTGTGGGTCAAGTCGCAGGGAGCCTCGCTCAAGGAGATCGCCGAGGCCATCAGCCGCCAGGCGGGCATCAACATCACCCTCAGCGGGGCACTCGAACGCATTCCCGTGGCCGTTGACGTCTCCGGGAGCGACCTGGAGACGGGGCTGCGGCAGATCCTCCGCGAAGCCGGCGTCCAGAATCACGCGTGGGTCTACCGCCCGGACCCCTCCCCGCTCCGACCTGGCTCCTGGGCGATCGAGCAACTGCGAATCGAGGCGGCAGGGTCAAGCACCGGCCAGGGTGGGCCGTCCGCGGAAAAGAGGCAAGACGACGAGGCCGTGGCGGCCCCGCCGAACGCTGGCCTGCCCGCAGCTACCGCCGGCAAGGGCGGCCCCAAGCGGGAGAGCTACTTCGATCCCCGAGCGGGGCGCTTCGTCGATGTCGCCGCCCGCGAGGTGCTGGTCCGGTTCAGGAAGGACATGTCCGACGCGGAGATCGAGCAGGTGATCCGCGGCTTCTCCGCGCAGGTGATTCGAAGGTACCCGAGGCTCGGACTGTACCGGCTACGCCTGCCAGACACCGAATCGGTGTCGAACTTCATCCAGAAGACCCAGGGCCACCCGGACCTCATCCGCGTGGAGCCCAACCCGCTGGCCACGACCATGGCCAACGAGGTGACGCCGAACGACCCGCTCTTCGCGGGACAGTGGGCGTTGCGAAAGATCGAGGCGCCGAAGGCCTGGGCCATCACCACGGGCAGGCCCGAGGTCATCGTCGCCGTCATAGACACAGGCATCGACCAGAACCATGTGGACCTGGCTGGCCAAGTCCTCCCCCGCGAACCTCGACGACTGGCTGCGGGAGTACAACGAGGTGCGGCCGCACCAGGGGCGGTGGTGCTATGGCAAGACGCCGCTGCAGACCTTCCTGGACAGCGTGCCGGTGGCGAGAGAGAAGCGCCTGGCGGTCGCGTGAGGGACAACGACAGTGAACCACGGTCGGACACCGAGGAGCCGGCGACGTGTCTGTCAGACGGAGCCTTGAGTTCTGCAAAGTGATGGGTTCTCGCCGATGGCGAGCCGCTCGCCTTGGCGGGTTAGTCTGGCTCGCTAGTCTGACAGCGATTCTCGTAGGCCCTCCGGGCACCATCCCGGCCTGGGGGCAGGCCAAGGGGCTCGAAGGCGCTGCCGTGGCTGATCCTCAGGTGCAGACTTTTCCCCGCCCCTCTCAGGGACCGGGCAAGGCCCCGGCGAATCTACGGCTCTTTGGTGGCAGCAAGGCCACGCGGAGCCTGATCCTCACGGACCCGGCCGGGGCCGCCAGGGGCTTGAGAGAACAGGCAATTCGTGAAGGGTTGGACCTGTATGCCGTTCGTCCTGCCCCACCTTCGGACTTCGTCATCCACGCTCCCTCCGGGGGATTTGTGCCAACCGCCCACGTGCATGACGTCGCGACCGCGGAAATGACTGAGCGCCGCGAAGCCCCGGGCGGGCTATTCCCACACCTTGTCCAGTTTGCCCGTCCGCTATCGATCGACGAAGCCTTGTCCTTGCTCGAATTGGGGGCTAGGCCGTTCGACTTTCTCGACAATCAGACCTCGATCTATCTCCTTGAATCACACGTGGCGGCAGTCGTGGGCGCTTTTCCATTCGTTCGCTGGGTTGGAGCGTGGCGGCCTGAATACAAGCACCCGCCATCGCTGCCCGCACTACTGGGCGAAGGCACAACTAGCGTGTATGTGAGACCTCTGGGGCCTCCGGAGCCAGAATACCTAGGGGACTTAACTGCGCTTGGGTTCAACGCCTCCCTGATTGGCACAGCTGGACTCTATCATGTCCCTGGTGTTGACAAGACTTCGATTGCGCGGAGTTCTGAACTGTGGTGGGTCCGGAGCATCACGCCAGTCCCGGTGGAGACCCCCCTCGGGACGATCAACTTCGATGCAATGGACAGCCGATCATTCCTGCTCTCTCAGCGGCTTTTCGACCTGGATTACCGAGGACAAGGCGTCACAGTGGGAGTAAGGGATGACGGTGTGCAGTCCAACCATCGGGACTTGTCTGGGAAATTCCATGCCTCAAGCCAACTGAGCCAGGTCCGTGATCACGGGACCCACGTCACGGGAATCGTTGTAGGGGCGGGCATTGAGAGCGCGGGCGGCATACGTGGCGTGGCGCCTTCCAGCAACGTGCTTTTCCGAAGAAACTGCGATTTCATATCGTGGGGATTTTGCATTTTCCCTGGTGGAGTGGCCGCCGATCTCGATCTCTTCGAGACCACTGGCGTGCGAATCTCGAATCATTCGTATTGTTTCGGCTCCGGCCCATGCTCGACCAACTACTCTGGTGCAAGCGCATTCGACCAGTACGCTGACGATTATGGGCACTTGTTGGTTGTCGCCGCGGGCAATGATGGACCCAGTACGCTGACTGTTGGCGATCCCGCGGTCGGAAAGAACGTTCTCGCGGTTGGGGCGATCTCATACACGCTTGATGGAGCGAGTGGTTTTGGGCGAGCGACAGACTACTCGAGCCGGGGTCCAACTAGTGGATCCTATAGACGACTCAAGCCGGACATCGTCGCGCCCGGCGGTGACGAGACCGCGGATTTTTCCGATCCCTTCTATATGTATGGCGTAGTCGCGCCGAACGGTGGAGCAGGCGACATACCCACCGACAACGTCTGGCCCGAGTATTCCCCGGACTACATCCGGGCCTACGGAACAAGCATGGCGGCACCGCACGTAACCGGAGCGGTCGCGTTACTCCGCCAGTGGAGTCCACCGTCCTCGTCGTCACCCGAAGCCCTCAAGGCCCAGATCATCGCCCATGCCATTCCACTCAAAGGAAACAGTTCAACGCCGCTCAATGGGTATGCCAATACGACGTACGGCTACGGCCTAGTCAACCCATACGGCATAATGAAAAAGATCGACTCTGAATGGCGGACGGTGCTCTTTGGTGCGGGAACACTAACCGGATCAGACCGAGAAGATGTCTGGTCGGTCACGGTCCCCAGCGGAGCCAGGAAGCTTGTTGTCGCGCTCGCGTACAACGACACGGAGGGCTCAAGCGGTGATCTGGCCGACGATGTCGATTTCAAAGTCGAGTCGCCGTCAGGGACGAAATACTGCTCAGACGCCGACGGCAACTCAGGATGGACTGATTGCACTAGGAGTCCATGGCCATCGGGCGTGAATACCGAGAGTCCCGTTGAGAAGCTTGTAGTCGAGAATCCTAGTTCGGGCAGTTGGGCAGTTCGTGTGAGGTTTACAGCATGGCCGTGGTGGTGCGTCTGGCCGTGTGTTCCGACACAGGTCTATGGCATTGTCGGGCTGGTCATCCTTCAGGAACCGGTTATCGCCCTGGAAATGGCGGAACCCTCCTTTCAGGTCCCGACTGGAACGCCTCTCAACGTCCCCGTAACTGTTCGGAACACGGGAGGCTATATCGTTCCTGCCGTGGGAGTGTCTGTCGACGGCACTGAGGTCAAGAAATTCGCGGGAAACTTGGTCGGCCGCAACGACTCCAAGCCTCTGACGCTGACGCTGCCGGCGCACGCCGTCCCGGGCCTCTATTCATACAGGGTTAGGGTTCTTGGCGTGAACCGAGGCTTGAGCGATGCCACCGGAGCAACGGGACGACCGCCATCGGGGTCGGCGGCTCGACCCCCGAGAGCACCGTCGTCCTCAAGGGCACCGTCAGCGACCCCAACAGCGGCCAGACCGTCAAGCTCCAGGTCGAGGTCCGCCCCCTCGGCACCGCGTTCAGCAACACCATGACCCACGAGAGCGGGCTCGTGAGCAGCGGGAGCCTGGCCAGCGTGACCGCGCCTGCCCTGGCCAACGGCAGCTACCACTGGCAGGCCCGCGCCGTCGACAGCCTTGGCTTGCCCGGTGCCTGGACCGCGTTCGGCGGCAATGCCGAGAGCGCCGCCGACTTCACCGTCAGCGTGCCTCCCACCGTTAACATCGTCGCCACGAGCCCCATCGCGACGGAGACAGGGTCGAAAACTGGAACCTTCCTGGTGAGTCGCACTCCCGCGAGCTCGGCCGCCTTGACGGTGTTCTACGGCGCGGGAGGAACGGCCGCGCCGGGCGTTGACTACGTCGCGCTCCCGGGCAGCGCCCTCATCCCGGCGGGGGCGAGCTCGGTGGCCATTCCGGTGACCCTGATCGGCGATAGCGTGTTCGAGCGCAACGAGACGATCGTCGTCACGCTGATCGCGAATGCCGCCTACGTCGTCGGGACGCCGAGCAGCGCCACGGTGACCATCGTCAGCGATGACTTCAGCGAGCCGACGCTGAGCCCCCAGGCGACCCCGATCAAGGCGATGCACTTCACCGAGCTGCGAAACGCCATCGACGATGCCCGGACGCGTCACGGCCTCGGGGCCTTTGGCTGGACCAATGCGCCGATCGTTCCAGGAAGCACGCCGGTGAAGGCCCTGCATCTCACCGAGCTGCGCACGGCGCTGACCCAGGCGTACCTGGTCGCGGGAAAGCCGGCGCCCAGCTATGCCGAGGCGATCGTCGTCGGGGGAACGATGATCAAGGCGAGCCATCTGAGCGAGTTGCGCGCGCTCGTCCAGAACCTCGGGTGAAGTCGAACAGGGTCCCGCCGGCCGCCTGTGGCAATATCGTCTCAAGGCGCGTGTAGACGTGCGTGAAGACGGTGCAGTCGTGCACGGAGCCGAGCGAAGCGGCGCTTTCGTCAAGGCGCCGGGGGCGGCAGGGGCCATCGGAGACTGTGGCGTGAATACGGTCAACCCGGTGCCAGCGAAATCGGGGCGGTACCCGCGCGGGCGCTGGAACAGGGAGGTACGGACATGAAAGGGTTACTCGCGATGGGCCGGAAGTGGTGGGTGCTGGCCGCCCTGGCTTCCCTCGTGCTGGCCTGTCCCGCGGCCGGCTGGGCGCAGAACACCTTCCCGGGCAGCGGCAATGTGGGGATCGGGACGACGAGCCCGGGTCAGCCGCTGACCATCGCCGACACCACCCCGGCGATCCGGCTGGACCACGCCGGGACCTCGAGCGGGGCCTTCGACATCCAGGTCTCCGACAACGGCTCCTCCCCGGTGCTGGACGTCCTCGACGCGGGGTCAGCCGACGTCCTGCTGAGGATCCTGAGGTCCTCAGGCCGGGTGGGGATCGGCACGACGAGCCCGGGCCGGAAGCTGACGGTCGCGGGCAGCGCCCCCGCGCTCCGGCTGGACCATGTCGGGACGCGGAGCGGGGCCTTCGACATCGAGGTTTCCGACAACGGCGCCTCCCCGGTGCTGGACGTCGTCAACGCGGGCTCCGGCGACGTGCTGCTCAGGGTCGTGCGGGCGTCGGGCAACGTCGGGATCGGGACCGAGACTCCGACGAGCGCCCGCCTGCAGGTCGATTCCTCGGCGAATACCCCGACTTTCGCGGCCATCGCCAGTAAGGACAGCGGGTACGCGGGGACGGTGATCCGCGGGGTCGCCGCGCGCGGGGGCGACAGCGAGTACTACCTGATGAGCCTGGAGAACGGGGGCGGCGCCGGCTCTCTGTTCGTGGTCCGGGGAGACGGCCGCGTCGGGATCGGGACCACCGCCCCGTCGGCGAAGCTGCACGTGGCGGGCGACGCCCAGGTGGACGGGAACATCGCGGCCAAGTACCAGGATATCGCTGAGTGGGTGCGGACAGGCGAGCGCCTGCCCGGGGGCGCGGTGGTGGCCATCGACGAGACGCAACCGAACCGGGTCGTGCTCGCCTCCCGTCCCTACGACACGCGGGTGGCGGGCGTCGTCTCGGAGCGCCCCGGCGTGCTCCTCGGCGAGGCCGCGGAGGACAAGGCGAAGGTGGCCCACAGCGGGCGCGTGAAGGTGAAGGTGGATGCCCGGTACGGCGCGGTGGCGATCGGCGATCTGCTCGTGACGAGCCCGACGGCTGGCCATGCCATGCGCTCGGCGCCCGTGGACCTGGGGGGGATGCAGGTGCACCGGCCCGGCACGCTCCTGGGCAAGGCGCTGGAGCCACTCCCCGAGGGCCAGGGGGAGATTCTCGTCCTGCTCATGCTGCAGTAGACGGACCGGCGAGGCGGGCGCGGCCCCGGGCGGGTCCGGGCCCGCCCGGGTGGAAGGGCTTCCCGGCTGCTACTATCGGGGGGGAGGCCTTCCATGAGCGAGCCCGCTCGGGGCAAGCGGTGACGGTGAACGTCGTTGTCCCGGTCCTGCTGCTCCATCTCGGCGCCGGGTGCGGCGCCATGGCCCAGAGCGTGTCGCCTGCCGTGATCGACCCCACCGTGAGGACGGAGATCCAGCGCGGCAGCGCGCGCGTGATCGTGCGGCTGCGTCTCCCCGCCGAGTTCAGGCCCGAGGGCGAGCTGCCGGGCCCCGCGGAGGTGTCGGCCCAGCGAGCGGCGATCGCCGCGGGCCAGCAGGCGGTCCTGGCGCGGCTCGCCGGCACGGGCTTCACGGTCTTGCGCGTGTACTCGACGACCCCGTTTCTCGCCCTCGAGCTCCGTCCGGATGCCCTGGCCGCACTGGAACAGATGGGCGATGTCGTCCTCAGGGTGATCAACGACGAGCTGGCCGCTCCCAGCGGGGGCGCCGCCGCTCCCGCGGGGCCGTCCGGGCAGCCTCGATGAGGCACCCGTGGCCGTGAAACGTGCCTTCTGGCTGACGCTTGGCGCCGGCGTGGCCGGTGTCCTCGTAGTGCTCGCCCTCATCGTCCGCCCCCCCGCGTCGTCCTCATCCACCGGCACCGGCAGCGACGGCATCGCGGAGGACCGGGTACGGCAGACGGTTCTCACCGAGGGGCGCGCGCGGGTCATCGTCAGGCTCCGGATGCCGGCCGCCCCCTTCGCCGCCGAGGGGCGTCATCCCAGCCGCGCCAGCGTGCTCGCCCAGCGGGGCGACATCGCGTCGGTGCAGTCCCTCGTACTGTCGAAGCTCGCGTGGACCACCGCCCGCCTCGTCCACAAGTACGAGACCGTGCCGTTCCTCGCCCTCGAGGTGGACGCCGCCGCGCTGGCCGAGCTGGAGGCCTCCGCCTTCCACGTCGCGCGTGTCGTCGAGGACGAGCATGTTCCGCCAACGCTGGCCCAGAGCGTGCCGCTCGTCGGTGCGGATCAGGCCTGGGCCCAGGGATTCGATGGATCCGGCCGTGTCATCGCGATCCTCGATACCGGCGTGAATGCGACGCATCCCTTCCTGGCTGGCAAGGTGGTGGAGGAGGCGTGTTACTCGAGCAACTACCCTGCGGCGAGCGCGACGACCGTCTGCCCGAATGGCGGGACCGAGCAGACCGGGGCAGGGGCGGGAGTGAACTGCCCGGCCGGGATCACCGGCTGTGATCACGGTACGCATGTGGCGGGCATCGCCGCGGGAAACGGCGCCAGCGCCGGGCAGTCGTTCTCCGGGGTCGCCAGGGGCGCCAGCGTCATGGCGGTCCAGGTGTTCTCGCGCTTCGGCAGCTCGGCTCAGTGCGGGTCCCTGCCTGTCCCCTGCGCGCTGACGTTCTCCAGCGACCAGATCAAGGGACTGGAGCGCGTCTACGCACTCCGCTCCACGCACCAGTTCGCCTCGGTGAACATGAGCCTCGGCGGGGGTCTCAACTCGACGTACTGCGACGACGATCCGCTCAAGCCGACCATCGACAACCTGCGGTCGGTGGGGATCGCCACGGTGATCGCGTCGGGGAACGACGGGAGCGTGAGCCAGATCGGCAAGCCCTCCTGCATCTCCTCGGCCGTGAGCGTCGGCTCGACGACCGACAGCGACCAGGTCTCGAGCTTCTCGAACGCCGCCCCGATCCTGTCCCTCTTCGCTCCCGGGTCGTCCATCAACTCCTCGGTGCCCGGCGGCGGCTTCGCGAGCAAGAACGGCACCTCCATGGCGACGCCGCATGTGGCAGGCGCCTTCGCCATCCTGAAGCAGGCCGCTCCCACGGCGTCCGTCACCGCGCTCCTCACCGCGCTGCAGCAAACGGGGCAGCCGATCACCGACACGCGCTCGGGCGGCAGCGTGACGAAACCGCGGATTCGCATCGCGGCGGCGCTGCCCCAGTTCATCACGCCCACAGCCACCCTGACCGTGTCCAAGGCCGGGGCCGGCAGCGGGACGGTGACGAGCAGCCCGACCGGCATCAGCTGCGGCACGATCTGCTCGGCGACCTTCGCGGGCGGCACGACGGTCACGCTCACGGCCACGCCGGCTGCGGGCTCCAGCTTCGCCGGGTGGAGCGGGGGCGGGTGCAGCGGTACCGGCACCTGCAGCGTGACCCTGACGGCGAACACCACGGTCACGGCCACGTTCAACGTGGGCGGGGTGTCGCTGGCCGTGGTGCGGGCGGGGACGGGCAGCGGGACGGTGACGAGCAGCCCGGCCGGCATCAGCTGCGGCACGACCTGCTCGGCGCCCTTCGCCAGCGGCACGGTCGTCACGCTGACGGCCACGCCCGCCACGGGCTCGACCTTCGCCGGGTGGAGCGGCGGGGGATGCGGCGGCACGGGCTCCTGCGCGGTGACGCTCACCGCCACCACGACCGTGACGGCGACGTTCAACCCCCTGGGGCTGGCGGGCGACTCCCGGTCGGCGCCGATCGTGATCTCGGTCTCCTCGTTCGACGAGACGCGGGCGACCGGGAGCCACACCTCCGCCTCGGACGACCCCACGCACTCCTGCACGGGCCAGGCCGACGGGCACACGATCTGGTACCAGTACACGCCGAGCACCTCCGGCCAGCTCACGGCCGACACGTGGGGGAGCAGCTACGACACCGTGCTGTCCGTGCACCTGGCGTCCACGCTGGCGGAGGTGCCCGGGGGGTGCCAGGACGACTACGCGCCGCCCGACGACCGCACGTCGCGGGTGGTGGTCAACCTCGCGGCCAACACGACGTATCTCATCGAGGTGTCGGCGTACGGGAGCACGGCGGGCGGCACGCTGGCGCTGTCCGTGGACTTCGCCGCGGTGGCGGCGCTGGCCGGGGACGACCGGGCCTCTCCCATCGTCATCTCCAGCAGCCCGTTCTCGGACAGCGGCCGCAACACGCAGAACTACACGTCGGCGGCGGATGACCCCGTGCACTCCTGCACCGGTCTCAAGGATGGGCACACGATCTGGTACCGCTTCACCCCGAGCGCCTCGGGCGCCGCGACCATCAGCACGAGCGGGAGCAGCTACGACACGGTGCTATCCGTCCACCTGGCCTCGACGCTGGCCGAGGTGGCCGGCGGCTGCAACGACGACGTCGCGTCGGGCAATCTCACCTCGCAGGTGCAGGTGACGCTCGCCGCGGGCACTCAGTACCTGATCCAGGTGTCGGCCTACGGGACCGGCCCGGGCGGCACGCTGAACCTGGCGTTCAGCTTCACCTCGACCCCGACGCTCACCGTGGCGAAGACGGGCACCGGCAGCGGCACGGTCACCAGCACCCCCGCGGGGATCAGCTGCGGGGCCACGTGCTCGGCGAGCTTCGCCAGCGGGACGGAGGTGACGCTGACGGCCACACCGGCCGCCGACTCCACCTTCGCGGGCTGGAGCGGCGGGGGCTGCGGCGGCACCGGCGCCTGCACCGTGACGCTCACCGCCGCCACCTCCGTCACGGCCACCTTCACGCTCCTGACCTTCTCCCTGACGGTGACGAAGACGGGCACGGGCAGCGGTACGGTGAGCAGCAGCCCCGCGGGGATCAGCTGCGGCGTCGCGTGCTCGGCGAGCTACACGAGCGGGACGGCGGTGACGCTGACGGCGACGGCGGCCACGAGCTCCACCTTCGCCGGCTGGAGCGGCGGGGGCTGCGGCGGCACCGGCGCCTGCACCGTGACGCTCACCGCCGCCACCTCCGTCACGGCCACCTTCACGCTGGTGACCTTCCCGCTGACGGTGACGAAGGCCGGGGCCGGCGGCGGCACGGTGAGCAGCAGCCCCGCGGGGATCAGCTGCGGCGCCGCCTGCGCGGCGAGCTACGCCAGCGGGACGGCGGTGACGCTCACGGCGACGCCGGCCGCGAACTCCACCTTCGCCGGCTGGAGCGGGGCGGGATGCGGCGGCACCGATACCTGCAGCATCGCCATGACCGCCGCAGCCGGCGTGACGGCGAGTTTCGACCTGAGCTTCTTCACGCTGACGGTGGCGATCGCCGGCTCCGCCGACGGCACGGTGGTGACCAACCCCATCGGCGTCAATTGCGGCTCCACCTGCGCATCGAGTTACGCCGCCGGCACGGTCGTGACGCTGACGGCCACGGCGCCGTCGGGCGCGGCCTTCTCCCGGTGGGGCGGCGCCTGCAGCGGGACCACGCCGTCATGCGCGGTCACGCTCGATGCGGCCCGATCCGTCACGGCGACCTTCTCGAAGGAGTTCACCGACACCGCGGTGACGGCGACGAGCACGCTCGTCAAGGCCGTCCACATCGCCGATCTCCGCTCGGCGATCGGCGCGCTCCGCTCCCATCTCGGGCTCTCGGCGTTCAGCTGGAGCGACTCGACGCTCGTCGCCGGCACGACGCCCGTGAGAGCCGTCCATGTCGTGGAGCTGCGCACGGCCCTGGGGCAGGCCTATGCGGCGGCGGGGACCGCAAGCCCCACCTACACGGACGCCACCCTCGAGACGGGGCAGACGGCCGTCAAGCGCGCCCACCTGATCGAGCTGCGTAATGCCGTGCGGGCGCTGGAATGAGCCGGGGGCGCAGCCCCGCGCGGCGCCGCCAGATTGGCGTGGACACGGGAAATCCGTCTGCTATAATCCCGCCGGACGAGCGCCGGCACGAACGAACCTCATCTCTCAAGTCTAGACGGGAGCCGCCCGGAGGGACCATTCATGGCATGGACAAGTACGACGCCATGGAGCGACGACGAGTATCTGCTGCGCAGCCTCGGCGATGAGGACGAAGAGGACTTCGAGGACGAGGAGGACCTCGACGACGAGCTGGACGAGGACGAGGACCTCGAGGACGACCTCGACGAGGAGGACGACCTCGACGATCTCGACGACGACCTCGACGAGGACGAGTAGCGCACCGAGAGACAGCGAACCTCTCTGCGGGAGGTGTCTATGGCCCTGATCAGCGGCGATGGTGTGATGTTCCTCCTGAGGTGGATCCACTTCCTGTCAGGCATCACCTGGATCGGCCTGCTCTACTACTTCAATTTCGTCCAGGTCCCGTTCGTCGGCGAGACCCAGCCGGCCGAGCGCGGCGCGCTCGTCTCCAAGCTGGTCCCGCGCGCGCTCTGGTGGTTCCGCTGGGGCGCCATGTTCACCTTTCTCTCGGGCTGGCTGATCATCCTGGACCGGATGGGCCGGGGCGGCTTCTTCGCGGGCTCCTACGGGTGGGCCATCCTGCTCGGCGGGCTGCTCGGCTCCATCATGTGGGCGAACGTCTGGTTCGTGATCTGGCCCAAGCAGAAGATCGTGATCCAGAACGCCCTCGACACGGGCGCCGGCAAGCCGGCCAACCCGGCGGCCGCCCCCGCCGGGGCGCGCGCCGGACTCGCGTCGCGGACGAACACGCTCTTCTCGATCCCGATGCTCTTCTTCATGGGCGCGGCCAGCCACCTGACATTGCCCGTGCCGAGATCGGGCGCCGCCTTCTGGATCGTCGCGCTGATCATCATGGCCGTCGTGGAGATCAACGCGCTGGCCGGAAAGCCGGGGACGGCGACCACGAAGATGCTCGCCACGGTGAAGGGCACGCTCTGGGCCGGCTTCATCCTGGCGGCGGTGTTCTATCTCTGGTTCGAGCTGATGCGCTGAGGGACCCCCGCAGGAGGCGCGGCACCGCGCCGCCCCTCCTGCGGGAGCACTGCTGATCGTCCCGCTTGGGGGTGTAGCCCGGCGGGTAGCCCCCACGCAGCACACGCGCTTCCACCAGCGCCTCAGAGGAGCCCTTCACCGCCGGGCCGATCGGTCCGTCCTTCCCCGGATCGCGGTGGTGGCAACTCACGCACTGAACGAGCCACACCTGCCGTCCCTTCTCGGCATCCCCCGCAGGCGGCGCGGCGGCGACGCCCGGGGCCGGTTGAGGCGCGGCGGGACCTCCCGCGGTCGGCGCCGGCGTCGGCTCCTCGCCGCACGCGGCGAGCAGCAGTCCGGCCGCCGTGAGCGCGGCGGCGCGCCTCACGAGCCTCACGACGGATCCTCGCCCGTCACACTCATCGAGGTCCGAGGCTAGCCGCCGCACACCGCACTGTCAAGGAAGCGCTGCGGCGTTCGCCGCCCTCGCGTTGCTCGTTGCGCGCGACGTGCAGTACACTGGCGACCTCAGGAGGACCTTCTCGAATGGCCCAGCCCTCTTGGCTCCGGATCGAGGGAGCCAGGCAGAACAACCTGAAGAACATCTCGCTCGACATTCCCCACGACCGGGTGACGGTCGTCACCGGCGTGTCCGGCTCGGGTAAGTCCTCGCTGGCCTTCGACACGCTCTTCGCCGAGGGGCAGTGGCGCTACGTGGAGTCCCTCTCCACCTATGCCCGCATGTTCATCGAGCGGCTCGACCGTCCCGACGTGGACCGCATCGAGCACATCCGCCCCGCCATCGCCATCGAGCAGATCGGGCGGGTGCACTGCCCGCGCTGCGGCACCGAGGCGCGCAGCGATTCCGCCGAGAGCGTGGCCGAGGCGCTGCTCCGCGAGCACCCGGGCGCGCGAGCGCTCATCTGCTTCCCCCTGCCCGCGGGAGCCGGCGCGGACCCGCAGGCGGCTCTGCAGGGGCTCCTCCGGCGCGGCTTCGCCCGGGTGAAGCTCGGCGACGCGGTGGTGGAGCTCGCGGATGCGGCGGGCCGGCCGGCCGCGCTGCCGCCGGTTCAGCCGGGGCAGCGGATCCTGGTGGTCCTGGACCGCGTGGCGCTCGGCGCCGACTCCCGCCACCGGGTCACCGAGTCGCTCGAGTCGGCGCTGGCCGAGGGCGAGGGACGGGCCGAGGTGGACGTGCTCGGGCGGGCCGTGGTCGGCGTCAGCGGGGAATTCCGCTGCCCGAGTTGCGAGACCCCCGTCGCCCGCCCGCAGCCCCTGCTCTTCTCGTTCAACCACCCGCTGGGGGCCTGCCCCGAGTGCAAGGGGTTCGGCAATATCCTCCGCTACGACGAGACCCTCGTGGTGCCCGACCGGAGCCTGAGCCTCGCCGAGGGCGCCGTGGCGCCATGGTCGCATCCGTCCGGCCAGCGGTATCAGAGGCAGCTCCTCAAGGCCGCCCGCAAGCGTGGCGTGGACGTGTCGCGGCCCTACGCCGAGCTCCCGGCAGACGACCGCGCGTGGGTGTACTCGGGCGCCCGGGGCTTCACGGGTATCCAGGGCTTCTTCGAGGACGTCGAGTCCTACCGCTACAAGCTGCACGTCCGCGTCTTCCTCTCGCGCTATCGCAGCCAGTCGGAATGCCCTCGCTGCGCGGGCGCCCGCCTCACACCCGAGGCCCTGAGCGTCCGGGTGGGCGGCGCCAGCATCGCCGAGCTCTGCCGTCGGACGGTGGAGGATCTGGCAGGCGTCCTCGACGGCCTGCGGCTGTCGGCCTTCGAGGCGACGGTGGCGCGGGACGTCCTCAAGCCGCTGCGGGGGAAGCTGTCCTTCCTCCTGCGGGTGGGCCTGGGGTACCTCACCCTGGCGCGCCAGACGCGCACGCTGTCGGGCGGAGAAGCCCAGCGGATCAACCTCGCCAACCAGCTCGGGGCCCAGCTCGTTGGGACGCTCTACATTCTCGACGAGCCGTCCATCGGGCTGCATGCGCGGGACACCGAGCGGCTGGCGGAGGTGTGCAGCGAGCTGGCGGCCGCCGGCAACACGGTGGTCGTCGTCGAGCACGATCGCTCCTTCATCACGGCGGCCGACTACGTGGTGGAGATGGGGCCCGGCTCGGGAGACCGCGGCGGGACGGTGGTCTTCGCGGGCCCGCAGGCCACGTTCCTCGAGGATCCGCGGTCGCTGACGGCGCGCTATCTCACGGGCCGCGAGACGATCCCGGTGCCGCTGATCCGCCGTGAGGGCCGGCGGGCCCTCACGCTCTCCGGCGCGCGCGCCCACAACCTGAAGAACGTGACGCTCCGGCTCCCGCTCCACACGCTGACCTGCGTCACGGGGGTCTCGGGCTCCGGCAAGTCCACGCTCGTGCACGAGACCCTCTACCGGGCGGTGGCCCGCCACTTCAAGGTGGACTTCAAGCCGCCCGGCGAGCACGGCGAGGTGCGCGGGCTCGAGTACCTCAAGGGCATCCGCCTCATCGATCAGGAGCCCATCGGCCGCACGCCGCGCTCCAACCCCGTGACCTATATCAAGGCCTTCGACGAGATCCGGAAGGTGTTCGCCGCGCTGCCGCGCGCCCAGACGCGCGGGCTCGGCCCCGGCGCTTTCTCCTTCAACGTGGTCGGGGGTCGCTGCGAGAGCTGCGAAGGCGCGGGCGCCCAGAAGATCGAGATGTACTTCTTCGAGGACGTGTACGTGACCTGCGCGGCCTGCGAGGGTCGCCGCTACCGCGCCGAGGTGCTCCAGGTCACCTGCAAGGGCCGGGACATCGCCCAGGTGCTCGAGCTCACCGTGGACGAGGCGGTGGACTTCTTCGCCGCGCATCCGGTCCTCGCGCGGCGTCTCACGCTCCTGCAGGAGGTCGGGCTCGGCTACCTCAGGCTCGGCCAGCCCGCGACGACGCTCTCCGGCGGCGAGGCGCAGCGCCTCAAGATCGCCGCCGAGCTGGGCACCCGCCGTACCGCCGACCATCTCTTCATCCTCGACGAGCCCACCACCGGGCTGCATCTGGACGACGTGAAGAAGCTGCTCGGGGTGCTCAACCGCCTGGTCGATGCCGGCAACACCGTGCTCGTCGTCGAGCACCACCTCGACGTCATCAAGACCGCGGACTGGGTGATCGACCTGGGGCCGGAGGGCGGCGAGGCCGGCGGCGCCATCATCGCCGAGGGTAACCCGGAGCAGGTGGCCCAGACGGACGGCTCCTACACCGGCAAGTTCCTGAGAGACCTCCTCCCGCGGCCCAACGGCCGGGGCGCCGGAGGACGCGGCGCATGAACCCGTATCACGTGATCGAGGCCATCGGCATCGTCGTCTCCGGGCTCCTCTTCTACTCGTACACGCACTCGTGGTTCCCACCGGTCCATCCCGGGAGCCGCCTCCGCCGGGCGCTGCTCAACGGCGTCGCCTTCGGCGGCATCACGGTCGCCATGATGATCGCGCGCATCGAGGTGGACCCGGGGATCTTCATCGACGCGCGGGCGGTGCCGGTGGCCCTCATCGCCCTCTTCGAGGGGTGGCCGGCCGGCCTCGTGGCGGCGCTCGTGGGCGCCGCCTACCGGCTCTGGCTGGGGGGCAGCGGGGCGTGGCCGGGCGTCGCCTCGCTGATCGGCACGGCGGCGGCGGGCGCGCTCTGCCACGCCTGGGCGCGGCGCAGCGGAAGAACCGGACCGCAGCACGCCCTCAGCCTCGCCGGGCTCACCTTCCTGGTGACCATGCTGGGCTTCTCCCTGCTGGGTGCGCGAGGGCTCGCCCTCTGGAGCCGGGTGTGGCTCGACTACCTGGTCACTCTGGGCGTCGGCATCGGCATCGTCGCGCGGCTCTTCCACGACGTGACCGAGCAGCACCGCCTGGCGGCCACCCAGGCGCGCTTCCGCGCCGGGCTCGACGAGGCCACGGACGCGATCCGCATCGTCGACGCCGACACGGGAACGATTCTCGACGTCAACCGGACGGACTGCGCGCTCTCCGGCTACCCCAGGGAGGAGCTGATCGGCAGGAACGTGCGCGACTTCTGGCCCCGGGATCCGGAGCTCCGGGCCAGGCGCGAGGCGGCGCGCGCCGAGACGCTGGCTCACGGCTTCAGCCGCGCCTTCGCGGACCCCTACCAGACCCGGTCAGGAGAGATCGTGCCGGTGGACAGCACCCGCCGCATGGTCGAGCACCTTGGCCGGCACTACGAGATCGCGATCTTCCGGCGCGCCGGGGAGCGCCTGGCCGCCGAGACGGTCCAGCGGGAAGCCGCCGAGCTCCGCGCGGCGACCCTCCTGGCGCGCGCCGCCTCGCATGAGATCAGCAACCCCCTGGCCGTCATCATGGGCTATCTGCAGATCATGGCCGAGCGGCCGGGAGAGGGCGCCAAGGACATCACGTGGCTCACCCGCATGCTCGATGCCGCGAAGCGGATCCGCGACTCGGTGGAGCGGCTCAACGGCATCATCCGGATCGAGCCGACAGAGGCCGGCGGCGAGGTCCCCCCGATCCTGGACACCCGCAAGTCGGGCGCCCCCGAGCCGGGCCCGGCCCCAAGCTCCGCTCCCACTCCGTCGGTGCCTCCGCCCGGCTCCACGGGCCAGTGACCCGGCCCCTGTTCTACGGCTGGGTGGTCGTCGGAGGGGCCTTCGTCGTCCTCTTCCTCGCCTACGGCGCGCAGTACGCATTCGGCGTGTTCTTCGCGGCGCTCCTCGACGAGTTCGGCTGGAGCCGCGCGAGCCTGGCCGGCGCCTTCTCGCTCTACGCCTTCACCTATAGCGGTTGCGGCGTCCTCGCCGGCCGGCTCACCGACCGGCTGGGGCCGCGCGTGGTGATCGCGCTGGGCGGAGGCTTCCTCGGGCTCGGCCTCATGGCGATGAGCCAGGTGACCGCGCTCTGGCAGCCTTTCGTCCTCTACGGCGGCGTGGCGGCGCTGGGCATGTCCACGGCTTATGTTCCCTGCACCGCCACCATCGTGCGCTGGTTCGTCGAGCGGCGCGGTCTCGCCGTCGGCATCGCCTCGGCCGGCGGCAGCCTCGGCACCTTCGCGCTGCCGCCTGTCGCCCACCTGCTCGTCACCACCGTGGGCTGGCGCTGGGCCTACATCATCTTCGGCGGCGTCATCCTGGTGGCGCTCAACCTCGTGGCCGTGGTCATGCGCCGCGATCCCGAAGCGCTGGGGCTCGCCCCTGACGGCAGGCCGCCGGGTGCGCCGACTCCGGGCGGCGGCCGCGCGGCGCGCGGGTACACGGTGAGCGAGGCGGCGCGCACTGGCGCCTTCTGGATGGTGTGGGCGGTCTTCGCGGCCACCTGGATCCCGGTCTTCGTCCCCCTCGTGCACCTGGTCCCCTTCGCGAGAGACCTCGGCGTGCCGGCCCTCTGGGCCGCCACGCTCGTGAGCGCGGACCGGATCGGGCGGCGGGGAACGCTGGCCGCCGGGCTCGTGCTCCAGGCCGCCGCATTCGCGGGGTTCTCGGCCGCGTGGACGCTGCCGGCGCTCTATGCGACGGCCGTGCTCTTCGGCTTCTCGTACGGCACGATCTCCACGCTCTTCCCCGCCCTGGTGTCCGACTTCTTCGGCCGCGAGCACTCGGGCAGCCTGGTGGGCCTCCTCTTCGCCCTGGCCGCACCGGTGGCAGCCGCCGGTCCCGTCGGCGCCGGCTGGATCTACGACCACACCGGCAGCTATGGCCTCGCCTGGTGGCTCGCGGCTGGCTGTAACCTCCTGGCCCTCGCCCTGCTCGGCTTCGCGCGGCCACCCGCCACGACATGATCTCCTCCCGCCCACCCACGGCTGACCCAGAAATCTAGCGCAAACGGGGGATTACCTTCACCCCGACCTCCCGCGTATGGTGGCCTCGTCCTCACCGAGACCACGGGCCCCACCGAATGGAGGAACATCATGGCGCTCAGGGGGCTGGCCCGCGCGCGGGCCCTCTACGAAGGGCGGGACCAGCGGGCCCGCGAGCTCAAAGCGGAAGGGCGGAAAGTCGTCGGCTACCTCTGCTACTTCGCCCCGCCCGAGATCCTGGAGGCGGCGGGGCTCGTGCCCTACCGCATCCGGGGCGATGTGCGCCATCCGGTGACCCGGGCCGATGAGTACATCGAGCCCTATGGCTGCCCCTTCGTCAGGAACACCTTCGACCTCGCCGTCACCGGGCGCTACGACTTCCTGGACGGCGTCGTGATGTCGCATGCCTGCGACAGCGTCCAGCGCATGTACGGGATCTGGACGCATTACAAGCCGACGGCATTCAGCCACATGGTCAATGTCCCCCACACGGTCACCGAGGCCTCCGAGCGCTTCTACCGCCGGGAGCTCGGCTTCTTCAGAGCGGGTGGAGCAGCTGGCCGGTCGCCCCATCTCGGACGAGGCCCTTCACGAGAGCATCGCCTCCTACAACCGCACCCGCGAGCTGACGCGGGAGCTCTACGCGCTCCGCAAGTCCGACCCGCCCCGCCTCTCGGGGGCCGAGATGCTCGAGGTCCTCATCGCGGGCACGGGGCTCCCGGCGGCCGAGTTCGAGGATCTCCTCCGCGAGGTGCTGGCGGAGGTGAGGGCGCGCGCCGCGGGTCCAGGGGGGACGCAGGCCCGGCTCCTCTTCTACGGATGCATCAACGACGACGTCTCGCTGATCCGCCTCGTCGAGGAGTGCTCGGCGCACGTGGTGATGGACGACACCTGCATCGGGGCCCGGGGCATGGCGGGCACGGTGCCCGACGGCGCCGACCCCATGGGCGGGTTCGTCGAGTACTACTTCCGCGGCTTCCAGTGCCCCCGCACCTACCGCGGTACCGATCTCTCGCGCTTCGACTACGTCGTGGAGGCGGCGCGGGAGTACGGCGCCCAGGGGGTCATCCTCTACATCCTGTCCTTCTGCGACCCCCACAAGTTCGACCTCGTGGAGGTCCGCCGGCACCTCGAGCAGGCGGGCCTCGCGAGCCTCGTCCTCGAGGACGACTACACCCTGGCCAACGTCGAGTCCATGCGGACCCGCATCCAGGCCTTCGTGGAGATGCTGTCGTGAGCGGAACGCCGACCCGGAGGACGCCATGACGGAGCTGCGCCGCGCGACCAAGTCGCTGGACACCGTGCGCCGGGCGAGGGAGATGCTCGGAAGCTATTACAAGCGCGCCGAGGGGCGCCGGGAGGGAGCGCCGCTGGCCTGGTGCATGGCCGGCGTCCCGTCAGAGCTGCTCCAGGCCTTCGACCTCTCCTCCGAGTGGCCCGAGAACTTCGGCACCCTCTGCGCCTCGCGGGGGGTGGCCGCGGAACTCTGCGAGCGCGCGGAGGGCGAAGGCTACTCCCAGGACCTCTGCTCCTACGTGCGCAACAGCATCGGCTATGTGAGCCGCCTGCTGGAGCTCGGGCAGGTCCCGCCCGAAGCCCCGCGCGGCGGCCTGGGGACGGCCACCATGCTCCTGGGCTCGGGCGCCCTCTGCGACCCGCGGATCAAGTGGTTCCAGTCGCTCTCCTCGCAGTACCTGCCGCTGCCGGTCTTTCACCTCGACCCCATGAGCCCGCCCCACGACGCGGACGTGGACGACCCGCGCATCGAGGCCCACTACAAGGAGATCCTGAGCGAGACCCTCCACGAGCAGGTGGCCTTCCTCGAGCGGACGCTGGGCCGCCCGATGGACACGGAGCGCCTCCGCGCGGCCCTCGGCAATGCCCAGGAGATGATCGCGCTTCTCTGGGAGATCCAGTCTCTCCGTCGCGCCGTGCCCTGCCCCATGGGCTCGGAGGACTACTTCACGGGCTGTGTGGTCCCGCTCCTCTTCATGCTCGGGGAGCGGGATGCCGTGGAGTACTTCCGCTGCCTCCGGGACGAGGTGCGCGACCGCGTGGCCCGGGGAGTCGGCGTGATCCCCGACGAGCGCTTCCGGCTCCTCTGGATGGGGATCCCGCCCTGGTACAACCTGGGCTTCTTCAACTCGCTGGGCGAGCTGGGGGCCGTCTTCCCCGCGGAGACCTCCTATTACGTGGGGGCCCCCGTGGAGATCGACCTCTCGGATCCGCTCGAGGCTCTGGTGGACCGGACCTGGAAGCGGGCGGTGTGGATCACCCGGTGGGGCGCCGAGGTGATCCCCGAGAACCTGAGCCCCTCGGGCCTCTCGCAGCCGGGGACCAGGCTGATCCGCCAGTGGGTGCACGACTACCGCCTCGACGGAGCCGTCATGCACCGCACACGCTCCTGCCGCGCCGTGAGCTGGGGGCAGATTCACATCAAGAACCAGCTCGAGGAGGAGGGCATCCCCTCGCTGATCTTCGAGAGCGACATGGCCGACCCGCGGAGCTGGGCCGACACCGTCATCATGGGGCAGATCCAGGGCTTCCTCGAGGCCATCGCCGCGGGCCGGCGGGAGCGCGCCCGGGCATCGTGAGCGCCCCGGCCGGTCTCTGCGTCGCCGGGGTGGACGTGGGCTCCACCTTGACCAAGGTGGTGGTCCACAACGGCGACTTCCTCGCCTCGGTGATCGACCGCACCCAGGTGGACTATGTCGGGGCGGCCCGACGGCTCCTGGCCGAGGCGCTCGGGCGCGCGGGGCGCTCGCCGGACGACCTCGCCTGCGTCGTGGCCACGGGCTACGGCCGGCGGCGGCTCCCCTTCGCCAGCCGCGAGATCACCGAGATCACCTGCCACGCCCGCGGGGTCCGCGAGCTCTTCCCTGCAGCCCGGACCGTCATCGACATCGGCGGCCAGGACGCCAAGGGGATCAAGCTCGGCCCGCAGGGCAAGGTCGTGAACTTCGCCATGAACGACAAGTGCGCGGCCGGCACCGGGCGCTTTCTGGAAGTGATGGCGGCCTCGCTGGGCCTGCCCCTCGACGAGCTGGGGACGCGGGGCCTCGGCGCGGGCTCGCCGGCGAGCGTGTCGAGCATCTGCACGGTCTTCGCGGAGCAGGAGGTGGCGCAGCACCTGGCCGCGGGCGTCCCCGTCGAGGATGTCCTGGCAGGGCTACACGCGGCGCTGGCGAGCCGGATTGTCGTCATGGTCCGCCGGCTCGGGATCGAGCAACAGGTCATCCTTACCGGAGGCTGCGCCCGCAACCCGGCCCTGGTCCGCGCCCTCGATGAGCGCCTCGGGACCCCGGTGGTCACCCCGCCCGAGCCCATGTTCACGGGCGCCCTCGGTGCCGCGCTCCTGGCCCGCGAGGCCGTCGAGCGAGGCGAGGTGCCGGCCGGGCGCTTCAGCCTCGCCCCGGGCAGGGGGAGCGTGACCGTCGCGGTGGCGCTGGCCCCGGACGCGGGGTCCTCACTGCCGATTTCGCTCACCCGTGCGCGCCCGCGCCCCCAGGCCTTCGGCGGCGACTTCCGGCTCCCCGGAGCCGCGATCGCCGCCGCCGCCGCGCCCACGGCGGGGGTGGACGTGGGAGCGCTCTTCACCAAGGCGGCGGTGCTGCTCGACACCCGGGTCGCCTTCGCGGTGTTCCCCTCGGAGGGAAGCTACACCTCCGCCGGAGAGCAGGCGCTCGGGCGCGCGCTCGACCCGCTCGGGCTCGGCCGCGGCGATCTCGCGGGGCTTGTCGCCACCGGGCTCGGCGCCGCCTCCCTCCACGGGGCAAGGGCGCTGAGCGAGGTCTCCTGTCTCGCGCGGGGCATGGCGCTCCTCTGTCCCGAGGCGGGCCAGGTCATCGACATCGGCGCCCACGGGACGAGGGTGATCCGCCTGGCCGCACCGGGCATCGTCAGGGACTTCTCCGTGAGCGGCCAGTGCGCCGCGGGCAGCGCCAGGATCCTCGAGGTCATCGCTCACCTCCTGGGACTCGAGGTGGCCGAGCTGGGCGCGCTCTCGCTCCGCGCGACCCGGCCCGCCGACTACTCGGCGGGCTGCGCCGTCTTCGCCGAGACCGAGGCCATCTCGCTCCTCACGCGCGGGGTCTCGCGCGAAGACCTCCTGGCCGGCCTCCATCAGTCGCTGGCCCAGAAGATCGCGGCTCTGGCCCGGGGCCGTGCCGCGGCGGGGGCATGCGCCGTGGCGGGGGGCGGGGCGAAGGACGAGGGGCTGCTGGCCCGGCTCGAGGCGAGCCTCGGGCCGCTCCTGCGACCCCCCGAGCCCATGGTCGTGGCCGCCCTCGGCGGGGCGCTCCTCGCTGCCGACGGAGTGTCGTGACGTGGGCGATTACCCGCCGCTCACCCTCACCTTCCCCGACATGCGGGACTGGGTCTTCCCGCGCATTCTCGAGATCCGCGCGCGGATGCACGGGGACCGCCCCTTCATCCAGGCCCTCGGGGGCGCGGCGCTCACCTACGCCGAGGCCGACCGCCTCGTCAATCGGCTCGCCCACGGGCTCGCGGCCCAGGGCGTCGGCCCGGGCGACCGCGTGCTCGTCATGCTCCCCAACTGCGTGGAGTTCATGCTGGTCTGGTGGGCGATCAACCGCCTCGGAGCCGTCGAGGTCTCGGTCAACAACGCCTACAAGGGGTACTTCCTCGAGCACCTGGTGTCCAACTCCGGCGGGCGGCTCCTCGTGGCCGCCGCCGAGTTCCTCGATCGCCTCGCGGCCGTCGAGGACAGCTGCCCGGACCTCGAGACGGTGGTCGCGTGGGGGCCGCCGGGCGCGGCGCCGGCGCCCCGGCCTCGGTTCAAGCGGCTCCGCACCGTCGCCTTCGAGGAGCTGCCGGCGCGCCGCGATGACCCGCCGGACGTCGAGGTGAGCCACCGCGACCTCTGCGCCATCATGTACACCTCGGGGACCACGGGCCCCTCCAAGGGCGTCATGCTGCCCCACGCCCACTGCACCCTCTTCTGCGAGGCCACGGCGAACCTCACCCGCTTCACGCAGGACGACACCTACCTCGTCGCCACGCCGCTCTACCACGGCAACGCTCCCATCATGCAGGTCTACCCCGCGCTCCTCCGCGGCGGGCGGGCGGTGATCTGCCCGCGCTTCAGCGCCAGCGAGTGGGTGGACCAGGTGCGCGCCTCCGGCGCCACCGTGACGAACCTCCTGGGCGTGATGATGGACTTCATCTTCCGCCAGTCGCCCCGCGAGGGCGACCGCGACCACGGCCTGCGTGTGGTCCTGGGCCAGCCCGCGCCCGCCGCCATCGTCGAGGACTTCAAGCGCCGGTTCGGGATCGGCCGTGTCCTCGAGTACTACGGGATGACCGAGATCGGCGTCGTGACCATGATGCCGTGGGACGCGGTGCGCCCGGGCTCGTGCGGGACGGCGGTGTCGGAGTGGTACGAGCTGCGGGTCGCCGATCCCGAGACCGACGAGGAGCTGGCGCCGGGCCAGGTCGGGGAATTGCTGGTGCGGCCCCGGGCACCCTGGGCCTTCAGCCAGGGATACTGGCGAATGCCCGACAAGACGCTCGAGGCGCTCCGGAACGTCTGGTACCACACGGGGGACGCCCTCAAGCGCGACGCCGACGGCTACTACTACTTCGTGGACCGCATGCGGGACGTCATCCGCCGCCGCGCCGTGAACATCTCCTCCTACGACGTCGAGAAGGTGGTGGCCGACCACCCGGCCGTGGCGGAGTGCGCCGCCGTGGGAGTGCCCTCCGAGTTCGTCGGGGGCGAGGACGAGATCAAGCTCTGCGTGGTGCTCCGCGAGGGGGTCCGCTTCGTGCCCGAGGAGTTCCTGGCCTGGGGCGAGCAGCGGCTCCCGCACTTCGCCGTCCCACGCTACCTGGAAGTCATCCCCGAGCTGCCGCGTACACCCAGCAACAAGCTGCAGAAGTACCTGCTGCGCCAGCGGGGCGTGACGGCGACGACCTGGGACCGCGTGGCCGCCGGGTACCGGCTCCAGGAGGAGATCCGGCGCGCCGAGCGCAAGCGCGGGCCCTCGGGGAGCGCCCTCGCCCCGCCCCCCGCCTAGCCTCCCTCAGCCGCGGATCAGGCGCGCCACGGTGTCGTCGAAGGCCGTGTCGGCCAGCGCGCGCACCTCCTCCCGCGCCAGGGTCTGGATGGGATGCAGTGGCGATCTCCTTGAAGACCGCGCGCATCCTCTCACGGCCGGCAGACGCGGAACTGCGCGTAGTCCCCCTGGGCGCTGCTCTTCGTGTCGTCCGAGTCGGTCAGCACCGCGATCCCCACGGGCACCGGGATCTCCGTCTCCTTGAAGAGCGCGCGATAGTCTCCCAGGACGTTGACGCGCTCCTCGGCCCACTCCCCCTTGCGCTCGGTGCCGCTCCGCAGCACGCGGACCTGGGTGAGCCCGCGGCTCGAGCTGAGGTGCTGGCCCGCGGGCACGACCGCGCTCCAGACGTACTTCAGCGACTTGACGGAGAAGGTCGTGTGGGGAAAGACGGCGTAGACGGCCAGCGCGCTGTCGTTCGTCTGGGCCGCGCGCTCGTCGGCGCCCGCCGGGAAGAGGAGCGGTCGCCACTGCCACGACAGGACCGGGTGGGCGGTGAGATCCCACTCGAAGGGCCGCGCGGCCTGGATGCCGAGCCCGCGGGAGACGGCCCGCAGGAAGCGCAGGGCGCGCTCCTCCAGCACGGTATAGACCTCCCGCCCGGCGTCCTTGCGCGGCTTCCACTCGGCGGGGAACGCGCCGACCTTGGCTCTGGAGAAATCGTCTATGGCGACGCAGTCGCCCGCCCAGGAGCCGCCCACAAAACCGAGGGCCCCCGCGAGCACGACCAGCGCGACAGCGGTGCGAGCGAGACCCACAGGTCTGTCCACGAGGATGTTCACGCCCGCCTGTCCAGCCGTTTGAGGCGGCGCTCGTTCTCGGCTCGCAGCCGTCGGACGAGGAGCGCGCTGCTCCCGCGGCGCCCGGCGGTCGTCCAGGCACCCGCAGCCGCGCGCAGCGCTTCGAGCTGCCTCTGTCGCCGCAGCTCCCGCTCGGCCGCCTCCGCCAGGAGTTCGTTCCGCTGCCGCTTTCCCACGATCCGATCGATCTCGGCCACCAGCTCCTGAGCGATCACCACGTGCGCGCGTCGAGTGCTCATGGCATCCCTCCTCTGGCGAGAGCCCATGCGGTGTTAACACGCTGTGTGCATGGCAGGCTACGGGGGGCCCACGACATGGGGCCGCCGGGTCGGCGCAGACGCCGGACGGGACCGCGGGACACCGAGCCGGGGACACCGAGCCGGGGAGGAGACCGCGCGCCGAAGGGCCTACCGGCCCCGGCGCCACCACGAGTGCACGAGCTGGTCCACCACCTGCACCAGCTGCCCCACGGTGCGGCACTCCTTCACGATGTCGCAGGAGGGGGCGTAGAGCGGCATGACGCTGTCGCCGATGCCCCAGCCCCACTGCCCCTCCGGGTTCAGCCAGATGATGCCCTTCACCCGCTCGCGGATCTGGCGCACGGCCCACGCCTGCGGGTCGTTGTAGTTGTTGCGCGCATCTCCCAGGACGAGCACCGTCGTCTTGCGGTCCAGCGACTCCAGCTCCGTCCGGCAGAAGCGGCTGAAGGCGTAGCCGAAGTCCGAGCGGCAGTGGTAGTCCACGGAGGAGGACTTGAGCGCCCACTCGATGGCCTTGTCCACGGTGTAGGTGTTGAAGGCCTGCGTCACCTCGGCGATCTCCGACACGAAGGCGTAGGAGCGGACGCGCGAGAAGCACTCCTGCAGGCTCCACACGAGCTGGAGCATGAACCTGGACGCATTGCGGACGGAGTCCGACACGTCGCAGAGCGTGACGAGCTTGGGCTTCTCCCGGTGGCGCCGCCGGAAGCGCACCTCCATGGGCACGCCCCCGTACTGAAGACTCTGCCGGATGGTCCGCCGGGAGTCCAGGCGCCCCTTCTCCTCCTGGCGCTGGCGCAGGGCGAGGGCGTCCTTGATCCTGCGCGCGAGCCGCGCGACGACCGCCTTCATCTGCGCGACCTCGTCGGGGGAGAGCGCGAAGAGGGGCTTGTCCGACAAGACCTCCCGCGTGAGCTTCTCGCCCTGGCGGTAGGCGCGGCGCTCGAGCTCGCGCTCCACGTGCTGCCGGATCATGCGCCGGAACGCCTCGAGCCGCAGGTCCAGGTAGTTGCGGATGCGGGCGAGCTGCCCCGGGTCGAGCCCACGCGCCTCCAGGAGGCGCATGATGCGCGAGAGGTCGCGCTCGATGGCGTCCCAATCGAACTTGTCGTAGATGCGGCGCGAGAAATAGCCGATCTGCAGGAAGTACATGAGCCGCTCGAGGCCGGTACCCTCGCCACCCTGGCGGATCGCCATCTCCATGTCGGCGCCCTCGCCGCGCAGCATGAGCTCGGTCATCTCGTCCATCTGGAGCCCGTCCTCGGCCGCCAGGCGGTCCAGGAGCTCGCGCATGCGCGGGTCCTCGGGCCCCAGCGCCTTCTTGAGCCCGGCGCCGAGGGCCTCGAGGTCGAGAAAGTACAGGTCGAAGAGGCGATCGAAGGTCGGGAGGTCGCGCGACTCCTTCACGAGGGTCGTCGCCAGCGCGGTCCTGAAGGTGTCGCGGTCCTCGAGCCCGATCTCCGCCGAGGCCGCGAGGGCGTCGAGCGCCTCGCTGGGCGAGATGCGGAGCTCGGCCCGCCGCAGGTCACCGATGAACTCGAGAATCCTCTGGTCCATTTATCGGGAGAAGGTGACCCAGGAGGACTTGAACACGTCCTCGTTGCCGTCACGCGAGATCGGGCAGAGGCGGCCATCCTCGAGGCGGAGCAGTCCGTGGAAGGAGCCCCGCGCGATCAGGTGCGTGACCTCGAGCTTCCAGCCGAGCGGCCCGGAGGGGATCTCTTCCTCCTGCTCCACGGCCCGGGTCACATCGGGCGCATCGCCGACGAGATGCAGGACGCGCACCGGCCCCTCGGCGCACCGGAGCCCCAGCACCACCTTGTAGGAGCGCCCCTGGCGCACGGTCTCCACCGTCATCTCCCCGGGGTGCAGCAAATGCGGGACGGCCTCGGGCATGGCCGCAGCGAAGAAATCGCGCGGCTCGGGCTGGACGTAGTAGAAGTGCCAGCGCCCCGCGGCCCAGATCCAGAACTTGGTGTACTCACCGAGGGCCCCCGAGATGCAGCGCCCGCCCTCGATGAACACCGGCCCCGTCGGCCCCAGCTCGGGCAGCCGGATCCGCGGCGAGGGGAACCACAGCTCCCTGAACTCGGTGAGCGTGCCGAAGTCCATCTAGGGGAGGTCGGCGAGCACCTTGTCGAGGGCGCCCCTGACCCGCTCCAGATCCTTCTCGTGCTTGACGAGCATCGTGAGGGTGGACTCGACGAGCTCGCGGTCCATGGCGTCGGCGTTCAGGATGACCAGCGAGCGGGCCCAGTCGAGGCTCTCGGAGACGGATGGCGCCTTGCGCAGCTCGAGCACGCGGATCTTGTTCACGACGGACACCACGGCGCGGGCCAGCCGGTCCGGGATCTCCGGCACCTTCAGCCGGATGATCTCCAGCTCCTCGTCCGGCGGCGGGAAGTCGATGAACAGGTGCAGGCACCGGCGCTTGAGGCCGTCCGACAGCTCGCGCGCGTTGTTCGACGTCAGCACCACGAGTGGGATATTCGTCGCCTTGATGGTGCCGAGCTCGGGGACGGACACCTGGAAATCGGACAGCACCTCCAGGAGGAAGGCCTCGAACTCGGGCTCGGCCTTGTCGATCTCGTCCACC
Source organism: Candidatus Rokuibacteriota bacterium (assembly GCA_016184305.1). GTDB lineage: Bacteria > Methylomirabilota > Methylomirabilia > Rokubacteriales > CSP1-6 > UBA12499. The sequence continues at coordinate 40,442 of JACPCX010000125.1, forward strand.
AGCAGCACCACGGGGTCCGGGGACTCGATGGCCTGGAGCAACGGCCGCGGCGAGAGGAAGCGATGGGAGAAGAAGGCATCGTCCTGACCCGAGATCCGGGCCACCGCATCCGGCAGCGACGGGGCATCCGCGATCAGCTCGCCGATCCGCTCCTTGAGGAGCTGGGTATAGAGAAGCTGCTTGGCGTACTTCCACTCGTAGAGCGCCTTGCCCTCGTCGAGCCCCTCGTAGCACTGGAGACGGATCAGGCGGCGCGCGGTGATCTCGGCCAGGGTCTTGGCGAGCTCGGTCTTGCCGACGCCGGCCGGCCCCTCGATGAGCACGGGCCGGCCCATGCGCTCGGCCAGATAGATGACGGTGCAGATGCGGCGGTTGGCGATGTAGCGCGCGTCCTTGAAGTGCTGCTGGACATCCTCGACCGATTGAAACATGGCGGCTCCTGTGAGTGAATTGTCGTTCAGTCTAACATCAAGGAATGCGACATGGAACCGCGATGAAGGAGTTCTTTCTCTACTCGCACCAGTCCATCAGGCGCCGGGTGGCGCGAGCCCGGATGCTCCTGGGATCGCCGGGCTGACACTGTTCCCCCGCGGCCGTTTCCTCGCCGACGGTCGGCGGGTGCCGGGGCGCCGGACTGACTTGTGGAACGGGCCTTTCCGGCGCATGGCCTGTGGCACCGGACTTGCTCCCCTCCCTCTACCATGGGGACAGCGCCGATGCCGCTGACGGCTGAAGGAGTCACGACGACAGCGGGGCGGGCCGGGAGGCGCCTCCCGACTCTCATCCGGCACCTGCGTGTCCTGCGCGCCGTCGGCGAGGCCGTGAACTCCACGCTGGATCTGGAACAGGTGATCGAGCGGTCACTGGAGGCCCTGACGCGGGTGACGGGCCACGAGATCTCGAGTCTGCACCTCATCTCCTCCGACGGCGCGCGACTCCTGCTGCGCGGCGATCGGGGACTCTCCGAGCGCCTCCGCGCGATCAACGGGGTCCTGCCCATGGGGACGGGCCTCATCGGCGGCGTGGCGGCCTCGGGCCTCCCGCGGCGGGTGCAGGACGTCGCCAGGGTGAAGGACCTCCTGCCGGCGGCCCGGGACGTGGTGGCCGCCGACGGGATCCGTGGCTTCGTCTGCGTGCCGATCCGGGCCCGCCAGCGCGTCCTGGGGACGCTGTCGCTCGGCCGCCAGGTTCCGAGCCGCTTCACCAGCGCCGAGCTCCACCTGCTCGAGTGCGTGGCCGATCAGATCGGGCTGGCGCTGGACAACGCCCGTCTCCACTCGGAGGCGCGCCGCCACGTCGAGGAGCTGGAGCGGGGGCGCACCGCCACGGTACGGGCCGAGCGGCTCTCGGCCGTGGACGGCCTCGCGGCGGGAGTGGCGCACGAGATCAACAACCCGCTCACGATCATCCTCGGCCAGGTGCACGTGCTGCTCCAGGGGGAGACGCCAGCCGATCTCCCGCACGGACTCTTGATGATCGACACCGCGGCCAAGCGCGCGGCCAAGATCGTGAAGGACTTGCGCCAGTTCGCCGAGCCCAACCCGGCCCACCGCGCGCCGTGCTCCGTCCCCACGGAGATCCGGAGCGTGCTCGCGCAGGAGGGACCCCGACTCGAAACCGCGCACATCGCGACCCGGCTCGACCTCGAGGAGGTGCGCATCATCTGGGGCGACGCCTCGCAGCTCCGACAGGTCCTGACGCATCTGGTGGACAATGCCCGCCACGCCATGGCGGCCGCCCACGGAGGGGGGACGCTCCGGTTGCGCCTCATGCCCCTGCCCGGCGGGGTGAGGATCGAGGTGGCCGACGACGGGCCCGGCATCGCTCGGGAGCACCTGCCCCGTATCTTCAATCCCTTCTTCACGACCAAGGGCCCTGACCAGGGGCGAGGGCTCGGGCTCAGCGTCGCCTACGGCATCATCAAGGAGCACGGCGGCCAGCTCTGGGCCGAGAACGTCGCGGAAGGCGGCGCGCTCTTCGTCGTCGAGCTCCCCGTGAGCCTCAGGCGCACGGAACGGAGCCCCGGAGGCTGACGCCAGGCCGGGCGCCGTGCCGGCCCGCGCGGGCCAGGCATGGTACCCTGCCTGGCATGCGGCGGCCGGGGCTCCTCGCCTGCCTCCTCCTGCTCATGGCGCTCGGGGGATGCGCCATGTCCCCGCGCTCCACGGAGACACCGCACACCCGCTGCCTCAGCGAGCGTGACCCCGGTCCAAGCCGCCCGCTCGTCTTCCTCTTCTGCATCGAGTCGCCGTAGCCGGGTCCGGGTCCGTGTGATAGGCTCGGCCCTGTTTCCGACACCAGACACCCAACCCTCGCGGAGGTCCTCATGAGCGCAGTGAAAGACGCGATCGTCCAGGCGGTGGACAGCCTGGGGAACGAGCTTGAAGCCCTCTCACGGCAGATCCACGACCACCCCGAGCTCGGCTACCAGGAGACGCAGGCCTGCGCCTGGCTCAGCGAGTTCCTTGCCGCCAAGGGGTTGAAGGTCGAGACGGGCGTGGGCGGGGTCGAGACCGCCTTCCGCGCGACCATCGAGGGAGGCGACGGGCCCACCATCGCCATCCTCTGCGAGTACGACGCGCTGCCCGGCATCGGGCATGCCTGCGGCCACAATGTCATCGCCACGTCGGGCGCGGGCGCGGGCGCCGCGCTGGCCGCCGTGAAGGGCAAGCTCCCGAAGGGACGCATCCAGGTGATCGGCACGCCGGCCGAGGAGGGCGGCGCCGGAAAGGTCCGGCTCATCAAGGCGGGGGTCTTCACGGACGTGGACTGCGCCATGATGATCCACGGCTTCGACCGCACGCTGCTCCACTCGGATCTCCTCGGGATCGTCCGCGCGACCTTCGAGTACACGGGCCGGGCCTCGCATGCCTCCGCCGACCCGTGGGCGGGGATCAACGCGCTGGACGCCTGCATCCAGACCTTCAACGCCGTCAGCATGCTGCGCCAGCAAGTGCGCCCGGACTGCCGGATCCACGGCATCATCACCAACGGCGGCGCGGCGGCCAACATCATCCCGGAGTACGCCGCCGCCACCTTCTACGTGCGCGCGCCGCGCATCGACACGATGTGGGACCTCTACGCACGCGTGGTGACATGCGCCGAGGGCGCGGCCAAGGCCGCCGGGGCCGGTCTCAAGGTGACCCGGCACGACGACGCGATCTACGAGCCCATGAAGCGCAATCAGACACTGCTGGATCTCTTCGCCGCCAACATGGCGGTGGTGGGGCTCACCGAGGGGGAGCCGATTCCCGACCGGCTGGGCTCCTCGGATATCGGAAACGTGAGCCAGGTCATCCCGGCCATCCAGCCGATGATCGGCATCGCGCCCACGGGCACGGCCATCCACACGCGCGACTTCGCCGCCGCCGCCGTCACGCCGCTGGCCCGCGCCGGCATGCTGGCCGCCGCCAAGACCATGGCCATGACCGCGCTCGACCTGCTGGCCGACCCCACCAGGGTCCAGGCGGCCAAGGAGGAGTTCGCTCGGCGGTGATCTTCCACGACTACTACGCCGACATCGCCCGGGACGACGTCGATCGCTTCGTGCAGTCGCAGGAGATGGGGCGCCTCGTCACCATGGGCGAGGACGGCACGCCCCATCTCGGGCTCTACAACTTCGTGTACGATGGGATCTCCCTGGAGCTCCACCTGGTGCGGGCCGACGAGCAGGTCGCGGACCTCAAGGCGCGGCCGCGCTGCCTCTTCGAGGTGGACGAGATCCTGGCCGTGATCCCGTCCCACTGGGTGCACCCGGAATACGCCGGATCCGCCACGGCCTATCACCGCACGGCGATCTTCGAGTGCGGGGGCGCCGTGGCCGAGGACCCCGCGGAGGTGCTGGCGCAGCAGGTGCGCCTCCTCGCCAAGCATCAGCCCGAGGGCGGCTACCGGCCGCTGGGCGTGGAGGACCCGCTCTATCGCGGCGCCCTCGGCCAGCTGGCCGCGGTGCGGCTCCAGGTGACGGCCGTCCGGGCCAAGTTCAAGCTCGCCCAGAACCGGCCCGTGGAGGCGCGGCGGAAGATCATCGCCCTGCTCAGGCAGCGCGGGCGGCCCGGCGACGGGCGCGCGGCCGACGCCCTCGAGTGGACCATCGACCGTCAACCATCCTGACCCGAGACCCGACGACGGGGCCCCCCGGCCGGCGGACAGACGCGAGGAGAGAGGCATGGCAGCGACGAACGACACCCTGGATGCGGCCAAGAGCAAGATCGCCGAGGCGGTGGAGCGGCTGGCCGACGACCTCGAGCGGCTGAGCCATCGCATCCACGAGAACCCCGAGCTCTGCTTCAAGGAGGAGAAGGCGGCCGCCTGGCTCACCGCGTTCCTCGAGGCGCAAGGGGCCCAGGTGCAGCGCGGGGTAGGCGGGCTGCCCACGGCCTTCCGGGCGACCATCGGTGGCCAGGGACCCGGCCCCACCATCGCCATCATGGCCGAGTACGACGCGCTGCCTAATATCGGGCATGCCTGCGGCCACAACGTCATCGCCACCTCGGGCGTGGGCGCCGGTGCCGCGCTCGCCGCCGCGCTCCGGCCGCTCCCCTTCCCGGGCCGCATCCAGGTCATCGGCACCCCGGCCGAGGAGGGCGGGGCGGGCAAGGTGCGCCTCATGGAGGCCGGCGTCTTCAAGGACGTGGACGCCGCCATGATGATCCACGGCCGCCCGGGAACGCAGATCTGGCGGCCGAGTCTCGGCATCATCAAGGTCAGTTGCGAGTTCTTCGGGCGGGCGGCCCACGCCTCGTCCTGGCCCTGGCGCGGCGTCAACGCGCTCAACGCCATGATCCAGCTCTTCGTCTCGCTGGACATGATGCGCCAGCAGGTGCGCCCCGAGGCCCGCATCCACGGCGTCATCACCAAGGGCGGCGATCAGGCCAACATCATCCCCGAGCACACGGCGGCCGAGTTCTACCTGCGCGCGCCGACCCGCGACTACTGCAAGGAACTGCTTCGCCGTTTCGAGGGCTGCGCCCAGGGCGCCGCCACCGCCACGGGATGCACGGTCACGGTCACGCCCGACCCGATCATCCACGACCCGCTCAAGCCGAACGTCACCATGGCGACTCTCTTCGGCCAGAACCTCGAGCGCATCGATTTCCCCGTGGACCCCGACGACGGCCAGGCCGGCTACGGCTCCACCGACTGCGGCAACGTGAGCCAGGCGCTGCCGACCATCCACCCCTACATCCGCATCTCGCCGGACGGCATCCCCGGCCACTCGCGCGAGTTCGCCGAGTGGGCGAAGTCCCCGCTGGCCCGCAAGGGGATGGTGGCGGCCGCCAAGACGCTGGCCATGACGGCGCTGGACCTGCTGGCGGATCCCGAGGCGCTCCGGAAGGCCAAGGAGGAGTTCGCGAAGGCCCAGGGGTAGCAGGCCCAGGACGGCAGCAACCCGGCCAGCGGCTGCTCAGAGCAGGACGAAGAGATCGCTCCCCTTCAGGGCCCCGTCGAACGTGGCGGTCGACTCGCAGCCAGCCCGCCGGTTGCGCCACCCCATGAGGTAATCAGCGTAGTCCCCGGGCCCCCGCCGATAGTCCTCCAGCGCCCGGCGGACCAGGTCCTTGTCCTCGACGACGAAGTGTGTCGTCCGCAGGATTGCGTCCAGGACACCGGCGACCGTCGCACGATCCGCCCTGTACTTGTCCCGCAGCACCCAGACCAGCTCGCAGCACACGACCACGCCGATCGCGCAACGCGCGCCGCGGGCCACCACCTCATCGATGAGCGCGGCGGCGCGCCGAAACTGGGCGGGATCGTCCTGCGTGAGATACCGGAGCAGGACGTTTGTATCCAGCCCCGTCATGGCCGCCGGCGGTGGTGGCCGACGATGGCCTGGTCCATCTCCGGGAGCGTCACCGGCCGGCGGCCCGGCCGATAGAGGAGCCCCTTGAGCTCGCTCACGTGCAGCGTCGCGGCCCGCAGCACCACCCGGCCATCGTCCTCGAC
>JACPCX010000106.1:0-4325 GCA_016184305.1 Candidatus Rokuibacteriota bacterium
GAGGGCCGGGTGGCGAGAGCAAGAGAAAACCGGATAAAGATGTAGATGCCTGCTGCCGAGGATTTCCGGACGTGGGTTCGATTCCCACCGCCTCCACCATTGTCCGGGGCCCGCGCCTATTCTAGGTGTGGGCCCCGGGCGTTTTGTGCGGGTTGACCCGATGGCGCCGGGCTGCTCCAGTGGCCGCCGCGCTGTGCCCAGGCCGGCCCGTACGAGGGGCGCGCGATGGTGCTGACGCCCTGTTGGCGTGCGGATCCGTCACTCGGCTGGTCGCCCCCTTCGATACACGTCGCGACGGTGCCCGATCCGGAGGACGAGGCAGCCCTCGTCGGTTCTCGCGTAGATCACGCGGATGTCCCCGATCCTCAGCTTGAACAGGCCGGCCAACTCCCCGGAGAGCGCCTCGCCCCGGAGCCCCTTGGCCGCCAGGACCCGCTCGAGCCTGTTCACGGCCGGAATCGCCTCGGCGCGATCGAGATTCCGCAGGTCCTTCGCGACTGACGCCTTGTAGTCAATCCTTGCGGCCAAGGCGCCGTCGGAGCTCCCCGGAGGAGATTACTGGATCGTCCTTGTCCCGCAGCCGGTCGAGCGCGACCTGGTAGTCGGCGTGATCCGCCAGATACGCCTCGAGCGCTCTCACGATCAGATAGGTCCGCGGGCGGTCCGTGGCGCTGGCAAGGTCGTCCAGGGCCTGCGCGGTCTTGTCCGGAAGCCGAACCGATACCGACACGGGCATCTCACGCACCTCCCCTGTAATACTTGCAAGACAAGTATGCCCCTCGCCGGCCCGACCATCAACCTTCCCGGGCGCGAGCGTGAAAGGCAGGCCTTACCGCTGCTGGCCGCCCGCCCTTGCGGCGCTCCGTCGGCGCTCCGGGAGGCTGGAAGAAGCGGCGGAGAGAATTACGGATTCGGTTTGGATCTCGGGCCACCGCTCGAAGCGGTTCGTCCATGCACGCAGCTCGAAAGGGTGGGGTCGGGCGGCCACCGCAAGAACCCTGCCGCCGGATCAGGGTGTGCTGGGGCGGGTTGACAGGCGCCCTCGTTCCAGAGGATCATCGCCAGCATTCTCACTCCGGGGAGGATTGCCGCATGGCCCAGCTCCAGATCCAGAGCCCTGTTGCCAGGACCGTCGAGCACTCGGTGAAACCGGCCGCGCGCCTCCGGGATCTCCGGGGCGCCACCGTCGGCCTGTACTGGAACATGAAGGCCGGGGGCGATGCCGCCCTCGATCGGACGGAAGCGCTGCTCTCCGCCCGCTTCCCCGGCATCACGTTTCGCCGCTACACAGGCTCCGTCGGCTGGCTGATGCGCCACTGCACGGCGGAGGACGCCGACCGCATCGCCTCGGAGGTGCAGGCCGTCGTCGGCACCACCAACGACTGAGGGTCCTGCACGTCGTGGGGTGTCCACGACATGGTCGAGCTGGAGCGGCGGGGGATTCCCACCGTCGTCTTCACCGCGCAGCACTTCGTGCCCGACGCCCGGCGGAGCGCGCAGAGCTTCGGGCTCTCCGGACTGCCTCTGGCCGTGGTGCCGCTGCCCTTCACCAACCAGCGCCCCGAGGACGTGCACCGGATGGCCGAGGCGGCCATGGACCAGGTGGTGACGGGCCTGACGGCGCCTGTGGAGCCCTGGACCGAGGACCTTCGGCCGGTCGCCGACGAGCGGCTTGTCTACGAGGGCGGCGACCTCCTCGACGCCTGGGAGGGGATGAACCGCGATTTTCTCGCCCGCGGCTGGAGCGACGGGTTCCCGCTGGTGGCGGCCACGTCGCGCGCCGTGGAGGCCATGCTCCGCGGGACCACGCGCGATCCCGGGGAGGTGATCGCCACCCTCGAGCCCGGCTTCGGCATCGCCACTGTCGAGAAGCTCGCCATCAACGCCGTGATGGCGGGGTGCGCTCCTGCGCACCTGCCGCTCCTCATCGCGGCCGTCAAGTGCCTCGCGGAGCCGAAGATGTATATCCGGAACAAGGCCATGTCCACGGGCCCCCACGCCCCGCTGGTCCTGGTCAATGGGCCCCGGGCGCACCTGGCCGGCCTCAACTCCGGGATGTGCGCCCTCGGCCCCGGCGCGCCGTCGGCCGGGAACACCGTGCTTGGCAGGGCCGTGCGGCTCGCGATGATGAACGTGGGCCACACCTACGTGGGCGTCTCGGACATGGACACCGTCGGCTCGCCGCTCAAGTACAGCCTCTGCTGCGCGGAGAACCAGGCCGAGAGCCCGTGGGACCCGTATCATGTGGCCCACGGCTTCGCCCGTGAGCAGAGCACCGTCACCGTGCACTTCGTCTACGGCATCTGCGAGCTCCACGACTTCAGGAGCACGACGCCCGAGGACCTGGTCGAGGTCTTCGCCACGGCGGCCACCAACGTCGCCCAGGTGGGCACCGCGCTCTGGCTCATCGGCCGGCGGGCCGATCCCCGGTACAAGACGGAGGAGAAGGAGCACAACACGCTGTTCATCTGCCCGGAGCACGCGCAGATCTTCGCGCGGGCGGGCTGGGGGCGGCGCGAGATCCAGGAGGCGCTCTACCGCGCGGCGCGGATGCCGTTCAGGACGCTCATGCTCAACAAGGAGCCCAAGGCGATGCAGGTCGCCCACCCGGAGCTCGCGTGGCTCGCGGACCATCCCGACCTGGCGCTCCCGGTGGTGGAGACCCCGGAGTGCTTCGAGATCGCCGTCGTCGGCGGGGCCGCCGGGCGGGGCGCGTACTTCTACGGCGCGGGCGAGCCCGTGACCCTGCCGGTCGAGGACTAGGCGGGCCGCTTACGCGACGGCCGAGGGCAAGAGCGCCCGGGCGGTGGTGGATCGCATCCTGAGCATCAAGTGAGCGGGCGATCCCACCGGTGACGGGCGAGCCGCGTCCGCCGCGGCGCTGGGGGAGCCGCCTCTACGACGGCCTCGGACATCTGGGCGGGGCGATCCTCGCCCTGATGGCCGGGGCGGTGTTCGTCCAGGTCGTGCTCCGCTACGTCTTCGCGCGGGCCATCGACGGGATCGACGAGGTCCCCCGCCATCCCTTCGTGTGGCTGGTGATGATCGGCGCCGCGGCGGCCATGCACCGCGGCCAGCACACCGCGCTCGACTACTTCCGTGACCGCATGGGCTTCACGGCCCGGCGCGTGACGCTCCTGATCACCAACGCCCTCGTCGCCCTGCTGCTCCTGTCCATGATCAAGGTCAGCCTCGTGCTCGTGCTCGTGCCCAATGCCCAGCTGCAGCGGAGCGCCGGGCTCGATCTGCCGCTCGGCTGGGTCTTCCTCGCCGTGCCCGTGGGGTCGGCGCTGATCCTCGGGCCCATGGTCTGGACCATCCTGAAGACACTCCGGGAGCTATGGCAGAGACGCTCCTGATCGTCTTCGTGATCCTGGTCCTGCTGGGCATGCCCATCGGCTTCGCCCTCGGGGCGGGAACGCTGGCGGCCGCCAGCCTCTACCCCGCGCTGAACCCGATCATCATCCCGACGCGGCTGGTCGGGCTGCTCTCCGACTCCTTCATCATCCTGGCGGCGCCGCTCTTCATCCTGGCGGGCAATATCGCGGCGCGCGGCGGCATCGCCCGGGCGATCATCGACCTGGCCACCGTGCTGGTGGGACGCTTCCGGGGCGGGCTCGCCTACGTGAACATCGTCGACAGCATGATCTTCGGCGGGATCTCGGGCTCCGCCGTGGCCGACGTCTCGGCGCTGGGGACGTTCCTCATCCCGCAGATGGTCCGCAAGGGGTATGACAAGGACTTCGCCACGGTGCTCACCATCTGCACGGCGATCCTGGCGCCGATCGTTCCGCCGAGCATCATCGCGGTGCTCTACGCCTGGCTCGCCGACGAGTCGGTGGCCGCCATCTTCGCGGGCGGCTACATCCCGGGGGCGATGATCGCCCTCGGCATGGCGGTGCCGACCTTCGTCATCGCCAGGCGGCGGAACTACCCGCGGGAGCCGCGGCCGACGCTCCGGAGCGCCATGGATGCCCTCGGCCGGGCGCTGCCGGGGCTCATGATCCCCGTGATCATCATGGGCGGCATCTTGGCTGGCGTGTTCACCCCCACGGAAGCCGCGGCGGTGGCGGTGGTGTACGCGCTCACGGTGCCGCCGCTGTTCTACAAGGAGTTTCGCTGGCGCGAGCTGCCGGAGATCTTCGCGGACTCGGCGCGGCTCTCGGGGGTCATCGGGATCACCCTGATCCCGCGCCAACGCGGTAACTGACGAATTTCTCGGGAGGTGCCCAAACCCAGCAGGTGAAAGCTTGACAACGGGCACCTGGATCGGATATACAGCAAATCATGATCATGCTCACCGACCGGGAGCGGAAGCGACTGGA
>JACPCX010000126.1:0-20922 GCA_016184305.1 Candidatus Rokuibacteriota bacterium
GCGATGCGCAGCGCTCGCCCGTGCCCCGGCGGCGCGTGCTCCTGATCGACGATCAGCCGGAGGTCCGTGCCGGGCTGGCGGATCTCCTCACGGCGGACGGGCATGCGGTCATCGAGGCAGGCGATGGCCCCGAGGCGCTGGCACGGCTGAATGCCGGCGAGTGGGTCGACCTGGTGCTCACGGACCTCGGCATGCCCGGGATGACGGGCTGGGACGTCGCGCGCGCGATCAAGGCCCGGTGGCCCTGGCTGCCCGTGGGGCTCGTCACCGGGTGGACAAGCGAGGTCGAGGCGGCCTCGGCAGACCACGCCCTGGTGGACTTCGTGCTGGCCAAGCCCCTGGACCGCGAAGCGTTGCGTCAGGCCCTGGCGCCGTCGCCCCGGGGCCACGTGCCCGCTCTCCCGTAGCGCGAAGCGATCCCCAGGCAGATCCCGCATGTGAACTGACCTACGGCGCGGTGGCGCCATGCTCAGGTGGCACCTTCGCGCAAGAGCGCCTGGGTGCGGTCACGGACGTCGTCGAGCGTGAAGGGTTTGAGGAGACAGGGGGCGCGAGTGCGCTCGAGAAACTGCTCGGTCTCGGGCTCGAAGGCACTGCCGGTCACGAACAGGATCCGACGGCACAGCGCCGGGTGCGAGCCCTCCAGGGCGGCGTAGAGTCCTGGCCCATCCAGGTTCGGCATCCGCATGTCGCACACAATGAGATCGTAGGAGCGCTGCTGGATCGTGGCCAGGGCCTGGCGCCCGTCCGCGGCCGAGTCGACCTCATGTCCGCCGGCCGTCAGGATCGCGGTGAGGATCTCCACGATCCAGGGCTCGTCATCCACGACGAGGATGTGTTTCCCGCGGATCGGTTCAGGCGGGGGGCGCGGTTCCACGGGGGTACCGTCAGTCGCCCGCAAGCGCGCGCCGTGCGTCACGGTCGGCCGTGACCCACTGAACGCCGCACTCCTCAAGCAGTTCGACGAGGATCATGGCGTCGATGGTATCACCGGACCGAGCGCTCCGGCTACGAGCACCGCGAGGTGTCCGATCTCGAACGCCTCCTCGAGGAGGCCCGGGGCGCCCGCACCCGCCTGATCGTCACCGACGGCGTCTGCTCCATGGACGGCGACGTCGCGCCGCTCGCGGGGATCTGCGCGCTGGCGGAGCGACACGACGCGCGGGTCATGGGTGGATGACCGCCATGCCACGGGCTGACTCGGCCAACCGGGCGCGGCCCGCCCGAGCACCGCGGGGTCCCCGGGCGCGTGGACATTGAGTTGGACACCACAGGATGACGGTCCGGCCGCCCACCGCCTCGTGGCGAGCGCCTGCGGGGTGTGCGAACCGGCTCGAAGCGAAAGCGACGGAACGGGCGCCGATGTGTCATACTATCCCGGTCTGGCCCGGTCGTCGGCTCATCGTGGACCCCTCCTCGCCAGACCACATCCCTGGCGCCCCCTTCCGCGTTCCAGGGGGTGTCTTTATCAGCGGGAGATCTACCCGGAGGTACACGATGGCGCACAAGCTCTTCATCGGAGGCCTGTCGTTCTCCACATCCGACGACCGTCTGCGCGAGCTGTTCGCGCAGGTCGGCGGGGTCGAATCGGCTGCGGTCGTGATGGACCGCGAGACGGGACGCTCGCGGGGGTTCGGGTTCGTCGAGATGGCGACGGCCGAGGAGGCCGACGCGGCGGTCAAGAAGTACAACGGGCAGGAAGTGGACGGCCGGACACTCAAGGTCGAGCTCGCGAACTCCGCGGGGTCGGGCGGTGGTCGGGGCGGCGGTGGTCGGGGCGGCGGCTATCGCAGCGGCGGCGGCGGATCCGGCGGCGGTCGCTGGTAGCCGGGAGCGTCCGATGCAAGTGGTGGCCTTCTCGACGCCGGCGGACCCGTCCTGGCGCTGGCGGATTGTCAACTACGCGGGGGAGAGCGTCGCGGAATCGCACGACACCTTCGCGACGATCTCTGCGGCCGTGGCCGGAGGCACGAAGCGCCTCATCGAGATGAACGTCGTGGATCGCTCAGAGCCCGTCCGGGCCTACCGGTCAACCTCTCACCTGAGGCACCGCTGAATGAGGATCGAGGTCTTCGACAACCAGATCGAGGCCGCGCTCAAGGCGCTCAAGAAACACATGCTGAAGGACGGCCTCTTTCAGGAGATGAAGCGGCGCGAGCACTACGAGAAGCCGTCGGTCAAGCGGAAGCGCAAGCAGGCGCAGGCGCGGAAGAAACGGCGGCGGGCGCTGCAGCGCGCTGGCAGTCTGGAACGCGACTGATCCCGGGGTGTGATGACGTGGCGCATCAGCGCGCCAGGCCTGGGCCGACCTCCTGCCCGGATCGTGCACATATCTGCCCCCCGGGCACGGCGCTGAGGACGTAGATCCTCGAGAGGAGACGGCGATGGGGCACGGCTTCGCATTGTTCGCCGGCACGGCACCCGAGGTCATCCGCGCGTCAGCGCGGGAGGCCGAGGCGCTCGGGTACAGCTCCTTCTGGGTGAACCATCCCGGCGCGACCGATGGACTGGTGGCGCTCGCGGTGGCGGCGGGGGAGACACGGCGTCTCGAGATCGGGATCGGGGTGATTCCGCTCCACACGCGCGGACCAGCGAGCATCGTGCAGGGCGTGCGCGCCAATGCCCTTTCCCTGGACCGTCTTCTCCTCGGGGTGGGAAGCGCGAACCCGGGGGCCCTCAGACGTGTGCGCGAGGGGATCGCCGAGCTGCGATCCCAGCTTCCGGTGCGCCTCATCGTGGCAGCGCTCGGGCCGCAGATGTGCCGCCTGGCCGGCGAGGTCGCCGACGGGGTGCTCTTCAACTGGCTGACTCCCGAGCATGCCCGTCGCTCGGCCGAGTGGGTGCGTGCCGGTGCCGTGGCGGCGGGCCGGCAACCGCCGAAGATCTTCGCGTACGTCCGCGTCGCCCTCGGGCCTGCCGCATGCGACAGGCTGCTCGAGGAGGGCGCCCGGTATGCGGCGATACCGGCCTACGCGGACCACTTCGGTCGCATGGGGGTGAAGCCGGTGGAGACGGCTGTCGCCGCAGCGAGTCCGGACGCCCTCACGCTGGGGCTCGGCAAGTGGCAGGGGGCGGTGGACGAGATCGTGCTCCGAGCCATCACCGGACAGGACACGGTGGAAGAGAACGTGGCGCTTCTCCGCGCGGCGAAGCCTTCCCACTGATCAGAGCCGGCCGAACGCCTCGCCGACCACGGTCCGGGCGAGCGCGGGGTCCACGGCGTTCGCGCGCTGGCAGGGCACGGTCTCGGCGAGGACGCGCTCCGGGTCTTGCCAGAGGGTACAATCCAGACGGGATGCGGGACTACCACTACCTCGTCGACGGGGACGGGCACATCTTCCACGACGGGACCGAGATCGTCGATCCCGCGGTGCTGCGGTTCTTCCTGCGCGCCATGCGGCGAAGCGACGACGGACGGTACCTCGTTGTCTGCCAGGGAGAGCGGAACTGGTTCGCGCCGCACGACACGCCGTTCGTCGTGCAGCGGCTGCGGCTCCACGAGGAGGCCGGCCGGCCGGACGGCGTGGAGCTCCGGTTCGCCGGCGACTACGGGGAGCCGCTCGATCCGCGGAGCCTCGAGGCCGAAGGCGGGCGCCTGTACTGCCGGGTGCGACAGGGCGCCTTCCGCGCCCGTTTCGGCCGCGTCGCGATGCAGCAGCTGGCGCCGCTCCTCTCGGACGACGGCGCGGGGCCGACGCTCCTCCTCGACGGGCGCCGCCATCCGATCCGGGACGTGAGCTGCCGGGCTACGTCTCCCTGACCTGCTGGCGCCGCGGGCTACCGCCTCATGCTGATCGATCGGTCGACCGACAGGGGCACTGCCACGAAGGTCCGCTCGCCGTAAGCGACCAGCGGATAGGTCCACTGTACCGTCACGCGCACGCCGTCGGGCGTCTGGGAGACGGCGACCCCGTCCCTGGTCAAGCCGGTGCCCGGCCGGCTGGAAGCGGCCAGCAGCGTCGCGCGGACGTTGTTGGCGAACTGCTGGCGGGCCTCCGGAAGCTGCGCGTCAGCGGCAGCCATTCCCCTGGCGGTTGCGTCGGCGGCGATCCGGTTCACCAGGTCACTGGTCTCGAGGTAGCTGGCGATCGCGAACGCCGCGGTGTAGCCGAGCGTTCCCAGCAGGATCGTGCCGATCGTCCAGGCGGCCAGGGTGCGGTATCTCATCGGGGCCCTTTCACGGTCGATGGGGAGGAGACAACGATTCTCACGCGTTCTCCCCGCCCACCTCGTGCAGCACGGCATGCTGGGCCGGTCCCACGATGCGGTTCCGCCCTCGCCGCTTGGCCTCGTAGAGGCGGGCATCGGCGGCCGCCAGCACCAGGTGGATCCGCTGCCCGTCGTCCGGCCAGTTGGCCACGCCGATGCTCAGGGTCACCGGAACGGGTTTCCGCGACCGGTCTCCTGCCGGCAGGACCCCCGCGTCAGCGACGGCGGCGCGGAGTCGTTCCAGCCTGTGCATCACCAGATCAGCGGTGGTCTCGGGCAGGAGCAGCGCGAACTCGTCCCCCCCGAAGCGGGCCACCATGTCGCTGGGCCTGAGCGACTCCAGGAACATCCCCGCGACGGCGCGCAGGACGGCATCCCCGGTCGCGTGACCGCGCGTGTCGTTGATCTGCTTGAAATTGTCGATGTCGATGAGGGCGATGGCCAGGGGGCGGTAGTTGCGGCGGGCCCGGCTGGCCTCGGCCTCGAGCCGCTCGTCGAAGGCGCGGCGAGTCGCGGCGCCGGAGAGCACGTCGACGGTGGAGATCTGGCGCAGACTCTGGGCGCGCAGCACGATGAGGGCGCTCACCAGGGCCGCGCCGGCCAGCAGGATCAGGCGCATGCCCTGGGTGCTCCAGTCGAACATGCCCAGCTTGAACGGCGCGTAACGCCCATCGTTGAGGTTCCAGCGGCCGGCGGTGTAGACGACGATGGTCCCGTACTGCACGACGGCCAACAGGCCGGTGAGGGCGCAGGCCTGGGGGTTGTACCGGAGGCTGGCGCAGCCGATGGCGAGGAAGTAGAGCTCGAAGAGCGTCCCGCTATTGACCGCGGTGTGGGGCTGGTCCAGCAGGAGGAAAGCCGCCAGGCCGCAGCTGACGAGGGTGACGTCCGCGGCGCTGCTGCCGAAGCCTTCGAGCCACGGCTGAGGGCGCCGCGACGCGAGAATGTAGACGAGGAAGGCGATGACGAGGGCCACGATGTTGAGGGGCAGCGTGACCCGCCGGATTTCCGTGGTGGTGCCCGGCAGGATCTGGATCGTGAGCAGGATGCACAGGAGGAGGATCCGGACCCGGGCCACCGCCAGCTCGCCGGTTGCGCCCAGATCCACGAAGATCGGATCGCGGCCGTTCGCGAGGCTCTCGCGGATCCGAGCGACGAGACCTGGTCGGATGGGGATCGAGCCGTAAGCGGCGGCTGCGCCCACGGAGGGCCCACCCTGGTTCCGCCCTTTGATCAGCCCGCTCAGCACATCGCCCTCCTGCTGGTGACCTGACTCCCCGCGGCGCATCTCCGGCGCCGGGCGGGGGTGGATTCGATACCGAGTTGCTTCAAGAGGAAGCAAAGGTCGAGCCAGGCCGTGTGCCTCATGAAATCAATAGGTTGCAGCTTGACAGCCCCTGGGCCCTGACAGGAAGCGTCCTGTCGTGTCGGAAAACAAGGAGGCGGGCCGGGGGCAGGTCAGCGGGGCCGGGTCTGCAGATATTGCCTGATGGCCCGGTACTGGCTCTTGCCGTCGAGACCGGCCTCGGCCAGCACCATGTCGCCATGGCCGCTGCCCAGGAAGTGCCCGTGCTGGAAGGGGTGGAGCGTCATGGACCGGCCGAGGTCGGAGCAGATCCAGCGGAACATGGTGGGCAACGTGAAGCCGGTGATGCCCATCGCCTCGAGGGCGCGCTCCTCGGGGAAGATGCGGCGCTGCGTCGCCTGGGGCAGGAGGTCGAATAGCTCGGCGCTCGCGACGTAGTAGACCCAGGGGTCGAGCCCGTCCTTCTCCAGCAGGGGCAGCGCCTCCTGCACGAACGCGTAGGTGACCGCGCTCTCCTGCAGCACCACGGTCCCGCCGCCCTGCCCACGGGGCCGGCGCAGAAGGTAGACGCCGGTGACCGCGTCTGCCGCGGACGCCAGGCCGAGCCGCGCCCGATCGAGGACGGTCTCGCTGGGGCGGGTGACGAAGGGCGCGATGATCGCGGGGCGCCGGGCCAGCGAGGCGGCGAGCAGCGGCCAGATCTCCTGCGGATCCCACGGCGTCAGCGTGATGGCCGTGCCCCGCGGGAAATTCTCCTGCAGGAGCTGGAGCGGCTGGGGATCGGCGTGGGTCGGCCCGTCCTCGCCTGTCTTGAGCCCGGCATGGGCGCAGACCACGATCATCGGCCGGTACGGATCTCCGGTGAGCGCCTGCCGTGCCTGGGCGCCGATGGCGTGCAGCCGCGCGGCGATGTGGCTGAGCGGCGCCATGAACGCGCCGTAGGACGAGCCCACGCCGATATGGTGGCCGAGGGTGGACAGCCCGGCAAGGATCCCCGACATCCCGTCCTCGCAGATGCCGCCGATGGACAGGATCCGCGCCCCGGGATTCGTCCTGGCATTCCAGTAGCCCTCCGCGAAGCCCGCTCCCACGGCGCTCACGCTCGTGGAGCTGAGGAGATCGGCGGCGGCGGCGAGGACCGCTCCCCCGGAGGCGCGGTTGTAGTGCCCCAGCGCGCGTCCAAGCTCGCCACGGAGGGTCGTGACCGTGCCGGGGGTGAGCGCGAGCGCGGAGGGCGTGGCCGGCCCCTTCGCCGCCAGCTCGTAGACGCCTTCCACCCGGGGCGCACCGGCCCGGGGGCGGCGGCTGCGCGTGTCGAGTCGGTCGCGCGCCGCGGCGAGCCGGGCCGCAAGCGCCTCCACCATGGCGCCGCTCTGCTCGAGGACCTTGCGCACGACCGTGAGCGACTCCCAGAAGCATTCCTCGATGACGGCCGCTCCGTCGGGGGCCGACAGGCAGCGCCGCGTGCCGGCCTCGCAACTCGGCACCATCAGATCCGCTCTCCCCGTCAGCTCTGCCACCGCCCGGCAGAAACCGTCGGAGCACATCTTGTGGCCGGCGCCATGCGAGGCCTTGCCCTCGACCCCGTACTGCCAGCCCTTCACCGTGCGGTAGACGACGGCCGTCGGCTGGCCGTTGTCCAGCGCGAGCGCGGCCTGCTGGGCGGCGGCGACCTGGCGGACGTCCTTCCCGTCGGGCACGACGACAACGTTCCAGTCGTGGAGGTGGAACAGCTCCGCCGGGCTCCATTGCACGTAGTCGCCTGGCTGACCGTCCTCGCGGCAGACGCGGTTGGAGTCGATGGAGGCCTGGTTCCAGTCGAGGTGGACGATCGCGTTGTCGAGCGAGGCGGTGCCGGCCGCCGCCAGGGCCTCGGCCACGCGCCCGGGCGTGAGCCCGCCCTCGCCCTCGACGATGTGGACGCGCGGGGCATCGGCGCCGAAGTAGTCCCGCGCGCCCAAGGCGAGCCCCAGCGAGGAGGCGACGCCCACGCCGGAGGCCCCGGTGGAGAGGCGGACGAAGGGGGTGGCCGGGGTCGGGTGGCCGTCGAGGGCCTTGGCTCCGAACGCCTCCACGAGCGGCGTCCTGACAATGGGGTTGCGGCGGAAACCCAGGAGATCCTCGAGGCGGAGCCGCTGCTTCACGTCCTTCGGCAGCAGGTCGGGAGCGGCGAGCCGGGCGATCTCGTCGCGGAGCGCCCACATCGCGTAGAGCCCCATGGCCTTGTGCCCGGCCGCGTAGGAGATGATGTCGGCGTCCTCCCGGTCGGGCTGCGCCAGGTCGTAGTCGAGCGCGTCGAAGAGGAGCGCGGCCACGATGCGTCCGGAGGAGATCGAGCCGCCCGGGTGGCCCGAGGTGGGCACGTAGTTGTAGAGGAGGGCGCAGAGTGAGCGGTAGACGAGGTCGAGGGTCTCCAGGTGGCCCACGTCTTCGGCGGTCAGCGGCGCGCGCCCGCTCGCAAGGAGATCTCCGACATCCGTGACGGTGGCGCGCCTCGACCCGAGCTGGAGTGCCATGGCCTGTCCTCCCTCTCTCGATCTTCCGTCCAAGCGCGCTCCTGCCACAAGCGCCGATTCGTTCCCGGCCTTAGCCGTACGGACTAGAAACCCCCTCCAGACGACTCATGCGCCAGTCAGGAGGGAAGGCGTAGGGTGGCAGCAGACGCACATCAATAATCCTTGCGAGGGGGCATGTCGCGAATGAGCTACGAGACCCCGGGATGCGCCTATTGCCCGCCGACCGTGCGGGCCTGTCGACAGGGTGAGTCGGAGAGCCGCGGCCCCGGCTTCTGCCCCACGAAGGTGGACCAAGACGGGATCGAGCGGGCCTGGGGGCTGTACGAGGACCCCGAGCTCAGGAAGATCGCCCATGCCTCGGCCCTCGTGGAGAGCGAGGGGTACTGCAAGTGGACGCGGGTCGAGGAGATCTGCCACTTCGCCAG
The DNA here is from genome assembly GCA_016184305.1 of Candidatus Rokuibacteriota bacterium. GTDB lineage: Bacteria > Methylomirabilota > Methylomirabilia > Rokubacteriales > CSP1-6 > UBA12499. Next base: position 8,457 of record JACPCX010000126.1, read on the forward strand.
GAAGATGGGCTTCACGAAGATCGGCATCGCGACCTGCATCAGCATGGTGGACCTCGCGAAGGTGCTCTCGGGCATCCTCGAGAGCCACGGCTTCCAGGTTGCCTCCGTGGCGTGCAAGAACGGCGGCGTGCCCAAGGAGCGCATCGGCCTGAGTGACGAGGAGAAGATCCGCCCGGGCACCTACGAGCCCATGTGCAACCCCATCTCCCAGGCCGCGCTGCTCAACGACGCCGGCTGCGAGCTGAACGTCGTGCTCGGCCTCTGCATCGGGCACGACAGCCTCTTCTTCCGCCACTCGAAGGGACTGGCTACGACGCTCGTCGCCAAGGATCGCGTGCTCGCCCACAACCCCGTCGGCGCCCTCCAGCTTGCCGACACCTACTTCGCGCGCGTCTGGGGCCCGCTCAAACCCGCCACGCCGCCCACGCTGCCCGCCGAGGGGCGAACGTAGCGCCGGGGCGCGCGCAGCGGAGCCACTATAGGTCGATCCTCCGCCGGGCCAGCGCGCGCTCCCACTTCCCGGCGTCGTTGTCATCGAACACCACGTCGTCGTCCGGCACGGCGGTGACCCAGTCTCCTCGCTCCTGCTCGGCCTCGAGCTGGCCGGGCGCCCATCCCGCATAGCCCAGCACGAACAGCGCTCGCCGCGGCCCCTGGCCCAGGCCGATGCTGCGGAGGATCTCGGTGCTCGCGGTGAGGGCGAAGCGGGGAGTCACCGCCATGGTTCCGTCGCCCGCGTAGTCGGCGGTGTGAAGCACGAGGCCGCGTCCCCCTTCGACGGGCCCGCCCCAGTGGATGCGGATGCTCCCGCTGACGCCCGCGCTGTCGAGTCCCAGCCGCCCGAGGAGATCCGCGAGCGGGGCCTCGCCGATCCGGCGGTTCACCGTGACCCCCATCGCGCCGGTAGCGTCGTGGCGGACGATGGCGATGACGGTACGGGCGAAGCGCGGATCGCGCATGCCGGGCGCCGCCACGAGGAGCTGACCGGCGAGGCTCCTGTGCCCGGGCTGCGCCAGAGCGACCTGGCCGGGAGCCCCGGGCATCACGAGCCCGACGACGAGCACCGCAAGCAGTCCCCCCGCGATCCAGGCCTGCCTCATAGGGGCAGGGTACCGCATACCCGGGCGTCAGCGCGCCGCCGCGGCGACTGCCTTCTTGTGGTCGAGCGATTCGTGCACCTGTCCCTGGTACTGCCGTTCGGTCACCTGCGGTGGCATGGGGGGAGCGTCAGCGGGGAGGCGCCGGCTCCGACCCGCCGGACGCGCCTGCGGCCTGTGGCTGGCGGGTGAGCAGCCCGGCGATGGATTCGAGCAGCCGCTCGCGCCGGGTGCCCGGGCCGAAGATGGCGGCGGCGCCGAGCCGCGAGAGCTCGACCTTCATGTCGGGGGTGACCACGCCGCCGACCACCAGCGGCACGCGTCCCAGCCCCACGCCCTCGAGCGTCTGGCGCATGCGCCGGGTGGCGTAGACGGGGTCGCTGCTGAGACAGCTCACGCCCACCAGCTCGGCGTCTTCCTGGAGCGCGATCTGGGCCACGCGCTCCGGGGTGTTGTAGAGGCCCGCGTAGACCACTTCGTGTCCGCCCTCGCGCAGCCACCGGGCCACCGCCGTCACCCCGAGGTCGTGCGCGTCGCTGCCGAGCTTCGCCAGGACGATGCGCGCCATGGCTAGCCCTCGACCGTGTGGCCGATGGCCTCGCCGAAGGTGCGGCACACCTCGCCGATGGTGGCGCCCGCCTCGACGGCCGCGAGGACGGGGGGCATCACGTTCTCGCCGGCCGCCGTCGCGCGGCGGAGCGCGTCGAGGGTCGGCTGGAGCGCCGGCGCCTGGCGGCGCGCGCGGTACTCGCGGACGTAGCGCAGGCGCGCCTCTGGCATCTCCTGCTCATAGGCGAAGAACTCCATCTTCGGCTCCTCTGCTTCCTCGTCGCGGAAGCAGTTGACTCCCACGACCGGTTGATCGCCCGACTCCATCCGATCCATGTGCTCGACGCGCGCCTCCCGGATCTGTTGCTCCACCCAGCCGGCCTTGAACACGGAGACGAAGCCGCCCCGCGCCCGGATGTCGTCCATCATCGTGAGGATGTCGGCCTCGAGCCGGCCGGTCAGCCACTCCACGAGATGGGAGCCGCCCAGGGGGTCGGCGCTCTTGACCACGTTGGTCTCGTACCCGATCACCTGCTGGGTCCGGATCGAGAGGCGATGGGAGGCCTCCGAGGGGAGCGCGTACGCCTCGTCGTAGGAGGTCGTGTGGATGGACTGGCTGCCGCCCAGCACCGCCGCCAGCGTCTGGATGGCCGCGCGGACGATGTTGTTCAGCGGCTCCTGGGCCGTGAGCGGCAAGGCCGCGGTCTGGATGGCCGTGCGGAACCAGCACGAGCGGTCGTCCTTCGCGCCCAGGCGCTCCCGCATGAGACGGGCCCAGATCCGCCGCATGGCACGGAGCTTGGCCACCTCCTCGAAGAGGTCCATGTGGGCGGCGGTGAAGAAGGCCATCCGCTGGGCGAAGGCGTCCGCGTCGAGGCCACGCGCGATCAGCCGCTCCGCGTACTCGAGCGCGAGCGAGAGCGCGAAGGCCGCCTCCTGGATCGCGTTGATGCCTGTCTCGCGCATGTTGTAGGCGTTGACGTTCACGATGTTCCACCGGCGCATCTCGCGGGTGCAGTACTCCATGACGTCGAGCCCCACGCGCACGCTGAAATCGATGGGGAAGAAGTGCGTGATGGCCTGCTGCGTCGCGCCGGCGAGCTGCGTCAGGGCGCAGTTCATGATGGTGCCGATCAGGGCGGCCGGCGGGATCCCCCGCCGGCGCGCCACGGCCAGGTACATGGCGAGGAACGGGGCCGAGGCGGGAGGCTGGACGATGAGCGTGCTCGACACCCTGTCCAGCGGGATGCCGTCGAAGAGCTGTTCCATGTCTTCCAGCGTGGCGATGGAGGTGCCCTGGCGGCCGACCTCGCCCTCGAACAGCGGATGGTCCGGGTCGAAGCCGAGCTTGGTCGCCATGTCGGTGTCGATGTTGAGCCCGGTGGCGCCCTGGCGCAGCAGGTAGTGGAGCCGCTCGTTGGACTCCCGCGGCGTCCCGTAGCCGGACTGCTGCCGGCGGGTCCACAGCCGCTGCCGGTACATCTCCGTGTGGATCCCGCGGGTGAAGGGGTACTCGCCCGGGCGCTCGGCCGCCGCCGAGGGGCGGTGGGCGAGGAACGGCGGCAGCTCGATCCCCGACAGCGTGTTGAAGTCGGCGGGGCGCTCGCCCTCGAGGTACCGGTCAAACAGCCGATCCGTGCTCATGGAAGCCTCCTTGGCCGAGGCCGCGCACCAGGTAGCGCGCGAAGGTCTCGCCGATCTCCTTGGGGGTGCGCTCGCCGTCGGGTGAGTACCACCGGGGAATCCAGTTCATCGCGCCCAGCATCGCCAGGACGACCATCTTGGGATCGCAGGGGGCGAAGGCCTCGCTCGCGACTCCCTCCTCGACGATGCGCCTCAGCCGGCGCTCGTACTCGTCCCGCCGGCTGACGAGGTCGCGGTAGAGCCTGGGGGAGAGCATGCCCTCCGTGAGCACGACGCACCCGTTGAGCCGGTCGGTGATGCCCTCGATGAAGTGCCGGAGCGCCACGTAGAGCTTGACGTCGGCCGGATCCGCCAGCGCCTCCGCCATCTGGACCCCCTCCATCGCGACATCGAGGGCCGTCGAGTGGCACTGGAAGATGATCTCCGCCTTGCCCTTGACGTAGTAGTACAGCGCCGCCTTGCTCACGCCCAGCTCGCGCGCGATGTCCCCCATCTTGGTGGCCTGATAGCCCTTGCGGTTGAAGCAGCGCGCGGCGCTCTGGAGGATGATCTCGAGGCGGACATTCCTCACGTGCTGGCGCGCGGCGCCGCGGTCGTTCCATCTCGCCTGCGGTTGACCCATGGTTCGAATTCTCCGACTCTTTAGTCAATCTCAGACACTACACTCGGGTCCCCCCATCCAGTAAATGGAGCAATGACATCATTTCTACACCCTGATATGCCTATTGCGGCGGCGCGTTGCCTGGGCGATTCTACCGACCGGTCAGTCATGATCTTGTGAATGCTGGAGGGGTACCCATGGCGGAGCGCTTCGACTGCGTGGTGATCGGGGCCGGCATCGGCGGCCTGGCGGCCGCCGCCCGCCTCGCAGCGGCGGGGCTCCGCCCGCTGGTCGTGGAGGAGCGCGATCGCGTCGGGGGACGCTTCTCCTCGGTGGACGTGGAGGGCTTCCGCGTGAGCACCGGCGCCGTGGCCGTGGAGTGCGGCGGCGTGCTGGAAGAGACATTCCGCGTCGTCGACGCGCCGTTCGAGGTGAGGCGGCCGGAGCCGGCGGTGGTGTTCCGGATCGGCGGGAAGGACCGGAGCTTCGGCGGCGGGTGGCGGCAGATCTTCGAGATGTTCGTCACGCGCGGGGCGCGGATGCTGGCGGCCATCCACGAGGAGGTCGGCCGCTCGGCCGTGGAGGGCGGGCTCTCGCTCAGGCAGTGGCTACTCGGGTACACGGAGCACGCGGTGCTGCACGGCATCTTCCAGTCGCTGGCCGCGTCCATCTTCGCGGTCAACGCCGACGAGATCCCCGCCCGCACGTTCTTCGAGCACTTCATGGCGCGCGGGGGGTTCAAGCGCTTCGGCTTCGCCCCGCATGGCTGCCTCGGGCTCGTGGAGCCCCTGGCCCGCGCCATCGAGGCCCGCGGCGGCGCCGTCTGGACCGGGAGCGCGGTGGAGCGGATCCTCGTGCGCGCCGGCGCGGTGGTGGGGGCCGTCTGCCGGCGGCAGGGCGCCGCGGTGGAGATTCCCGTGTCCGCCATCGTGAGCAACGCGGGCCCGCGGGAGACCCTGGCGCTGCTGGACGAGGCGACCGTGCCCCGGGACTATCGCGAGCGGGTCGAGACCCGCGTCCGCCCCGCTGCCAATGTGGCCCTGTACTTCACGAGCAGCCGGCCCCTCGTGGCGGCCCCCGGGCTCGTGACGTTCGTCGAGGGGCAGCGGGTCTGCAACCTCGCCAACCTCGGCCAGCTCTGCCCCGAGCTGACGCCGGGCGGCGAGCCGCTCTACGTCGCCTTCGGCGTGCCCCGGCCTTCGCTGGGCTCCTTCGATGCCGACGAGACCATCCGGCTGATGAAGGAGGATCTCGCGTCACAGGTGCCCGGGTTCACGGAGTCGGGGCGGGTGCTGACCGTGAGCGTGATGCGGGGGAGCTGGCCGGCACAGCGTGCCTGCGCCGGGCACGATCTGCCTCAGCGCACGCCCATCCGGGGGCTCTGGCATGTCGGCGACGGCGTGAAGCCGGCGGGGTGGGGCGGAGCCTCGGCCTGCGCCGAGAGCGCGAGGCTGGCCGTCCTGGGTCTGCTCGGGGGCCATAGGGTCTCGTCCGCTCGATGAAGGCACAGCGCTATCCTCAACATTCGCCGTCGGGGAAGTTTCCAGATGGACCGGCTCCGCGGTATTGATGCCCACGAACCCGGGGCAAAGGAGCACCTCGTGGCATTGGCATCGATCCCGCTGAGTTCCACGGTGACCGGAGTCCGCGCTGGCTGCTCCCGAGTCACCGGGCAGATCGAGTCCGCCGCCAGGGTGCCGGAGATCACGACCGCCTCGACGCCGGCGCCGGGGAAAACCCCCGCCCCGGCGAGGACGAGCCCCTCCACGGGCGACTTGATCGGCGGCTGCCACTGCCCGACTCCCGCGCCGTAGATCGCGCCGCCCGTGGTCCACGCGTAGCGGGCGAAGGTCGCGGGGCTGCCCTCCTGGCGATACACGATGTGGCCGCGCAGCCCGGGCAGCGCCTGCTCGGCCTCGGCGATGAGCGCATCTCCGAGGCTCCGCTTTTTCGCAGCGTAGCCGGGGGTCTTGCGCTTCCACGCCCCGCCGGCGATGGGCGGCATGAGCGTGATCAGGCTCACGCTGCTGTGACCCCGGGGGGCCAGCGACGGATCGACCTTCGAGGGGATGGCGATGCCGAGCCGCCGCCCACCCGCGGCCAGCATGGTGATGGGCTCGACGTCGGGGACATAGTCGACGCCCAGGAACACGACGAAGGCCGACGTCGATGGCCGGATATCGTCCACGCGGCGGGTGAAGTCCGGCGGCAGATGCTCACGGCCCACCAGGTCGAGGAAGGTGCGGCGGGCATCCGCGTTGGAGACGATGGCCGCGGCCCGGTCCAGCCGGCCGTCGCCGGAGACGACGCCCGCCGCGCGGCCCTTGTCGACCACGATCCGCTGCACCGCCGTCCTGAGGCGGATCTCGCCCCCATGCGATCGGATGACGCCCGCGAGGGCGTCGGCCAGCGCCTGGGAGCCGCCGGCCGGATAGTAGCCCCCATCGAAGTAGTAGCCGAAGATCGGCGCCATGGCGAAGACCGTGAGTGTACGGGGATCGTCGCTCAGATAGCCGGTGAGCACCGAGAGGAAGTCCTTCAGGCGCGGGTCGAGGAAGTACCGGTCCAGCAATGCGCCGAAGGGGACGTGCATCCAGCGGAACGCGTGCGGGTGAAGCGCCGGATAGGCCAGCATGGCGTCCACGGTAGCCTCGCTGGTGAGGAGGAGACCCGATGAGGAAGCGACCGGGGGGCCCCCGATCCGCGCGCCGGCGCGGGAGCTACCACCACGGCAATCTGCGCCGGGCGCTGCTCGACGCCGCGCTCGAGCTCGTCGAGACCCAGGGCGCCGAGGCGCTGACGCTCAGGGCTGCGGCGCGACGGGCCGGCGTCTCCCCGGCCGCCCCGTACCGCCACTTCGCCGACAAGCGGACCCTGCTCGCGGCGGTGGCCGAGGAGGGATTCCGGGCGCTGACGGAGGCCATGCGACAGGCCACGGCCGCGCATGGCGACGAGCCGCTCGGCCCCTTCCGCGCGCTCGGGCTCAGCTACATCAGGTTCGCGGTGAGCCACCCTGCCCACTTCCGCGTGATGTTCGGGCGCGAGATCGCTGACAAGTCCGCGCACCCCGACCTCCTCGACGCGGCCGCCGTGACCTTCGGCCTGCTCGTCGAGGGCCTCGCCGGCTGCCAGCGGGCCGGGCTCGCGCGCGAGGGCGACCCCGCGGAGCTGGCGATCTCGGCCTGGGCCGCCGTGCACGGGCTGTCAGCCCTGCTGCTCGACGGTCAGCTGGGGCCCTGGGACCAGGAGCGGGTGGAGCAGCTCGCCCACGGCGTCACCGCCAGCCTCTTCCTGGGCCTCGGTCCCCAGCGCGCGTGAGCCTGCGCGGCCGGCATGCTACACTCGCCGCCACCAAGAACCAGGGGCTCAACCCCAACAGCATCGTCCTGCTGCCGGCGCGGCCGTAGCGGCGGCCGGAGTCACGCAGTGAACAGCAACCGAGGAGGACGGCGATGAAAGCGCACAAGGTCACGGGCGGTGGCGGCATCACGCTCCATGTCGAGGAGACGGGGAGCCGGAGGGGACGGCCAATCCTGTTCATCCACGGCTTCTCCCAGTGCCGGCTGGCGTGGGAAAAGCAGATGGAGTCGGACCTCGCCCGGGACTTCCGCCTGGTGGCGATGGACATCCGCGGGCACGGGCTCTCCGACAAGCCCCGCGACGCGTACGGCGACTCGAAGCTCTGGGCCGACGACGTGCGCGCGGTCATCGAGGCCCTGCGCCTCGATCGCCCGATCCTGAGCGGCTGGTCCTACGGCGGCCTCATCATCTGCGATTATGTCCGGGTCTACGGCGAGGATCGCATCGGCGGGATCAACCTGGTGGGCGCAGTCACCAAGATCGGCACGGACCCGGCCTTCGCCCTCATCGCGCCTGCCTTCCTCGGCATCGCCCCCGGCTTCTTCTCCAACACGGTCGAGGAGAGCGTGAAGAGCCTCGAGGCCTTCATGCGCCTGTGCGTGCACAAGCCCCCGTCGCCCCGCGACTACTACTTCTTCCTCGGCTACAACGCCATCGTGCCCCCGCACGTGCGGGAGGGGCTCTTCTCGCGGAAGATCGAGAACGACGACCTGCTGCCGCGGCTCTCCACACCGGTCCTGATCACGCATGGCCAGAAGGACGGGATCGTCCGGCCCGCCGCGGCCCGGCAGCACGCGGCGGCCATCTCCCAGGCCAAGCTCTCGCTCTACCCCAACGTGGCCCACGCCCCGTTCTGGGAGGCCGCCCCGCGCTTCAACCGTGAGCTGAGGGCCTTCGCCAAATCGGTGGCGCGGGACGGGAAGAAGCGGTAGGGCGAGGGCTCAGCCCCAGACGCCAGGGATCTTGGTCGCGCAGGAGGGGCAGGCGCCCCGGGTCTCGGTCAGGCGATCGCGCAGGATCCTGTATCCCTCGCGCTCGATGAGGAGCGTCTTGCAGGAGGGGCAGCACGTGTTCTCGAAGCGCCCGACCCGGCCGGGGAGGTTGCCGGCGTAGACGTAGCGGAGGCCCTCGCCGAGCCCGATCTCGGCGGCGCGGAGCACCGTCCTCGCGGGCGTGTCCTCGAGGTCCGTCATCTTGTAGTCGCGGTGGAAGGCCGTGACGTGCCACGGGATGTCGGGGGAGACGGACACGAGGAAGCGCGCGAGCGCGCTGAGCTCCTCGTCGGAGTCGTTGTGCCCCGGCACCACCAGCGTGACGACCTCCGCCCAGAAGCCCCGGGCATGGAGCATGCGGATCGTGTCAAGCACCGTCTGCAGCACGCCGCCCAGCTTCCGGTACCGCCGGTCGTCGAAGCCCTTGAGGTCCACCTTGTAGAGGTCCACCCAGGGGCGCAGGAAGTCGAGCACCTCGGACGTCGCGTTCCCGTTCGACACGTAGGAGCACGTGAGCCCCCGCGCCTTCCCTTCCTTGAAGATCTCCACCGCCCACTCGCTCGTGATGAGGGGCTCGTTGTAGGTGGAGGTGAGGACCCGCGCCCGGTGGCGGAGGGCCATGTCCACGATCTCGCGCGGGGTCACCTCCTGTGGCGGCGTGCCCGCGACGGGCTTCTTCTCGATGGGGTCGAGCTGCAGGCCGCCCACGTAGCCGGATGGCACCATCAGGCGGCCGTCCGCGTTGAAGCGCACCCGGCAGATGCCCCGCTGCCCCGGAGGGATCAGGCAGCGGTGGCCGCAGGCGTGGCAGCGCAACCGGGCCCCGGGGAGGCGCTCGTAGAGCTCGCCCTCCCGGGCGTGGCGCGAGAGGATCTGCTCGAGAGTTGCCGCGTGGGCCATTCTCCCTCTACTTTACTCCCGGGGGGAGGGTGATGGATGCGGGTCCCGTGAGGCGCCCGGCGGTGGCGGGATGGTTCTACCCGGACCGTCCAGAGGCGGTGGAGGCGGATCTCGCGCGCCTGATCGCGAACGTCGAGCCCAAGCGGACACCGAGGGCGGTCGTGGTGCCCCATGCCGGGTGGAGCTACTCGGGCCGCGTGGCCGGCGAGGTCTACGGGCGGGTGACGGTGCCGGCCCTCGTCGTGGTCCTCGGCCCGAATCATACGGGGCTGGGTCCCGCGGGCTCGATCATGTGCCGGGGGCGCTGGGCGCTGCCGGGCGGCGACCTCGCCATCGCCGAGCTGCTCGCCCGCTCGATCCTGGGCGCGGCGTCGGTGCTGGAGGAAGACGCCGCGGCGCACGCCCGGGAGCACGCCATCGAGGTCCAGCTCCCCTTCCTCCGCCGCCTCCGTCCTGGCCTCCGTTTCGTGGGTCGGCGACGGGATCGTGGACGAGCGCACTGGACGCCTCGACCTCTACGATCGCCTCCCCAACCGGACGGGGTACGGGCGGATCACACCCGGCGGCCCGGTGGACCTCTACGGGCTCGACGGGAGAAGGGCCTTGCCCTCCACACTGCGGTGCTCCGAGAGCACGAATGCCGGTTGCCCTACTCCAGCCGCACGGAGTCGGTGAGTCCAAGTTCTTACGGAGTCGGTGAGTCCAAGTTCTTGGAGAATCTGACGGAGTTCCGACGCCAGGGCTCCCGCGCTCTCGACCTTGACCGTCACCGAGAAGTCCAGCCCGATCTTCAGCTCGGAGCCGGTTCGCAGCTTTGGCAGGATCTTCGTGCCGAGGCGGTTCCAGACCTCCGGTGGAACCGTGCCTACAAGACGCAGCGTCCTGGTCGCAGCGCCGGGCGCGGGTCCCGGCCCGGGTTCTGGGCCAGGCGCGGGCTTCGGCGTGATCGTGGGCCCCGGCTCGGGTTCCGGCGTCGGCGCGGGTGTGGCAGGCACTCCGCTCTTGAGCGCCTCTGCGGTAGCCTTCCTCAGCAGGAACACGCCAGCCTCAAAGGCCACCTCGTCCGGCGCCACGAGCTCCTGGAACCACAGTCGCTCACAGCTCCGGTCGGTCTTCAGGCCCGACGCCAGACCAAAGTCGCCCCGCCCGACGAACTCGACGATCTTGTTCTTCAGGATCGCGTCGGGGTCGACGAGACGCGTGAGCGAGCCGTTGAGGAAGCTCTGCCGTAGGCTCGCGAGCGGCCATGCTCCCGAGGTCCTGAGAGCCGGCGGCCAGTTGCGCTCGATGTAGCCGGCACCCACGGACTCATTGAGGAGCGCTTCCGACTTGAGGGCGGCGATGACCCGGCCACACAGCGTCTCGCCGCTCGACGAGTGCCCCGCGCCGAGGTCGATCACCTTGAGGCCATCCGCCTCCTGGCCATCCGCGACGACAGCAAAGCGGTAGTCGCCCCAAACCTCGTCCCTGGCGGCCCCCTCGGCGTCCTTGACCCTGGACTGGAGCTCCGCGCGATCGCTCTTGTCGAACTCACCACCGAGCGTGCCCTCGGCGACCTCCCTCGCCACCCGTTTCCACGCCAGCGACACCTCGATCTTCTCGCGCAGGTCCCGCCCGGGCTTCTTGAGGCACCAGACGAGCGCGCCCGGGTAGAGACGCGGCGACTTGCCGCGCTGGCGTGTCCACTCGGCAAGCTGGGCGCGCAGCGGTCCGCTGCCCGACCACTCGCCCTCGGGATCGGCCACGAGGAGCGTGAGCCGGGGCGTGTCGGGGATCTCCGCCCCGTCCCGAGGGAACGGCACAACGGGAACGCTCGCCCCCCGCCGGAACTCCTCCTCGACGAGCCTCCGCAGGGCGGGCCTAACCTCCGTCTCCTCGTCGAGCGACGCGCGCCGGTCGCTCACCACCTTCTTCATCGTGGGCTGGTAGCCGATGCGGAACCCGTCCGACCCCGCCTTGCGAACGAAGTAGGACCGGCTCTCGAGCGCGGACGCGGCATTGTCGATGGACGTCGTGTCCAGCTCGGGCTCGCCGAGGGCGAAGCGCAGCTCGGGCAGGTGCGCGACCTTGTCGGTCTGCCCGCCCGACGACTCGAAGAGAATGGTGGTGCCGACACGCCGGTGGATGTCGCGGAGTGGCCCCGTGGTGTCGGCGTCGAGCGCCTTGCTGTGCGACTGCTCACCGGCGATGTCCGTGTCGATCGCGGCGACGAGGCGCGACTCGCCGAGCTGACCCAAGATGATGCTCCTGAAACCCGGCACCGCGAGCGGCGCCGATCCAAGGGTGATGAGCGGCTCGGTGCGCGCCTTCTTGAAGCTCTCCGGCGCGGCGATCGCGATCCACTGGGCCAGCATCGCGAGCGTGCCGCGCGTCTGCTGGTACTGCGACAGCGCCTGCCACTTGCGCTGGAAGACCGACAGCGTCGCCGGATGGAACGGGTAGCAGGCCTCGAAGCGGCGCTGAAGGAACTCGCGCGCCTTGGCCTCGGTCGCGGTCGTGTCGACCGCCGTCCACTCCGCCGGGAGCCGCGCCCGCCGCTCGAAGCACCAGTCGCCGAAGGCCTTGGCGACGTTCTTCCGGATCTTCTCGCTCCCCAGGTCCTGGAAGAGCCGCCGCCGGACGACCTCGCTGATCTCGGTCTCGTCATTGGCGATCAGGTCCTTGGCGACGCGCCGCACGACCTTCGCGATCCGGTCCTGCCACTCCGTGTCCCTCGCGACGGTCAGGTTCTGGATGAAGGCGTGGAACGATTCGGCGCTCCCGCGGTGGCGGTTCAGGAAGTTGAGCACCTCGTCGAAGAGGAGGAGCACGGGCGCCCCGGCGGCCTGGAAGACCCGCGCGATCGCCTCGGTTCCGGGCGGCGTGGTCCGCGCCGCGGGCCCGAGCGCCTCGACGCCCTTGTCTCCCGCGAGCTGGCGGGCGATGTCGATCCACGGCGTCTCGCGGCCCGGCTGCGGATCCCACGCGTTGCCCACGAAGACGGCGACCCGTGCCTCCGGAACCAAGGAGAGCCCAGCCTCCCGCAGCAGGTCGGAGACGCCGGTGAACGCGGCTGCCTGGTCCCCGCTCTTCGCCAGGTGATAGAGCACGGTCAGCGTGTGCGTCTTGCCGCCGCCGAACTGGGTGATGAGCGTCAGCACCGGCGCGGTGTTCTCGGTCTTGCCCGAGAGGCGGCGCAGCACCATGCCGGCGTGCTCGCGCAGCGCCCGCGTGAAGCAGGTGCGGGCGAAGAACTGGGCCGGATCGCGATAGTCCTCCGGCGCCGTCCCGGCCACGACCTGCTCGAGGGCGATGGCGAACTCGTCCGGGTTGAACGAGCGGCC
>JACPCX010000107.1:0-4301 GCA_016184305.1 Candidatus Rokuibacteriota bacterium
GATCTCCAGCGACCGCTGGGCGCCCAGCGAGCTGGCGGCGTTGATGGCGGACGTGGCCACCTGCGGGTCGGAGGCGTCCACGATCACCTGGACCTCGGCCGCCTGGCGCGCCAGCCGCCGGGCGAAGTCGGGCGGGATCACCACGCCTACCTTGGCGCTCCCGCGATCGATGAGGCGGGTGAGCTCGGCGTGGCTCCGCGTCCAGTACCGCGTGGCGAAGTACTGGCTGTTCTCCATGGCCTCGAGAAACTGGCGCGCCTCGACGCTTCCCGACTGGTCGAACACGGCCGTGGGCACGTGCTTGACGTCGGTGTTGATGGCCCACCCGAAGATGAAGAGCATGGCCACGGGCACCGCGAGGGCGAGCACCAGCGCCAGCCAGTCGCGCTTGAGGTGGATGAACTCCTTGGCGATGATCCCCAGGAGCCGCGAGGCCATGCTAACCCGGCCCCAGCGCGCGCAGCTGCTCGCGCACCCGCGCCTTGCGCTCCTTGTCCACGAACGAGACGAACAGGTCCTCCACCGAGGGTTCCACGTCGTGGGCCCAGCGCACCTCCCCCCCCTGGCGCCTCAGGTAGGCCGCCACGTCCGCCGCCGCCGTGCGGTCCTGCGCGAGCACCACCCGCAGTCGGGTGCTCACGCGCAGCACCTCCTCGACGGCGTCCCAGTCCTGCAGCAGCGCGGCCGCGCGCCGCAGGTCAACCGCGTCCACCTCGACGACGGGCTTCCGGAAGGTCTCCGTCTTGATGGTGGCGGGCGAGCCCTGGGCGATGAGCTGCCCCTGGTAGATGAAGCCCAGCGTGTCGCACAGCTCGGCCTCGTCCATGTAATGCGTGGTGACGACGATGGTCGTCCCCCCATCGGCGAGGTGGCGGATCACGGCCCAGAAGGTTCGCCGCGAGACCGGGTCCACCCCGGCCGTGGGCTCGTCGAGGAAGATGAGGCGCGGGGCGTGCACGAGCGCGCAGGTCAGCGCCAGGCGCTGGCGGTAGCCACCGGACAGCGCCCCCGCCTGCTGGCGCTCCCGCCCTCCGAGGTCGGCGAGCTGGATCATCTGGGCGATGCGCTCGGCGCGGAGCGCCCGCGGCACCATGTACACGCGCGCGTAGAAGGTGAGGTTCTCCACGACCGTGAGGTCGTCGTAGAGCGAGAAGCGCTGGGACATGTAGCCGATGAGGGACTTGATGCGCTCGGGCTCGCGCCTGATATCGATGCCGAGCACGCTGCCTGTCCCCTCGCTGGGCTCGAGGATCCCGCAGAGCATCCGGAGCGTGGTGGACTTGCCGGCGCCGTTGGGTCCGAGGAAGCCGTAGAGCTCCCCCTTGCGCACCCGCAGGCTCAGATGATCCACGGCCACGCGCTTGCCGAAGCGCCGCGTGAGCCCCTCGGTGACCACCGCGAAGCCGTCATCGGGCCCGGCGGCGCGCGCCCCCTCAGCCGACATCCGCATCGGCGGGCATTCCCGGCTTGAGGATCCCGTCGGGGTTGTCCACCGCGATCTTGATCCGGAAGACCAGGTTGACCCGCTCCTTCTTCGTCTGGACGTTCTTCGGCGTGAACTCCGCCTCGGCGGCGATCTCCGAGATGCGCCCCGCGAAGACTCGGCCGGCATACGCGTCCACGGTGACCCGCGCCCCGTCGCCGACCTTGATCCGCCCCACCTCTTCTTCAGGGATGTAGGCGCGGACCCAGACGTCCTTCGGATCCATGAGGGTCAGGATGGGAACACCCGGGCTGGCGGTCTCCCCCGCCTCCAGGTTCTTCCTCAGCACCACCCCGGCCGCCGGCGCCGTCAGCGTCATCTCCTTGAGCCGGCTCCGGGCAAGCGCCAGCGCCGAGCGTGCCTGCTCCACCTGGGCCTGGGCGGCGGCGACCTGGTCGGGACGCGGGCCGGCCAGGACAAGCGCGAGGCGGTCCTGGGCCGCCTTGAGCTGGGCACGGGCGGCCTCGACCTGCTGCCGGCGCGCGCCCTCGAGCGTCAGCGCCAGCCGCTCCCGCGCCGTCTTCTCCTGCGCCACGGCCACCTCGTGGGCCTGGCGCGCCCGGTCCACCTCCTGTGCCGCGATCAGCTCCTTCCTGAACAGCTCCGTGGCACGCTGGAGGTCGCGCTCCGTCCAGGCGCGCGTGGCCTCCGCACTCCGCACCGCGGCGCGCGCTTCCTCGATCTCCTGGGCCCGGGAGCCGGCGACCAGGTCGTCGAGCTGGGCCTGGGCGCGGGCGACGTTGGCGCGCGCCTCGTCGATCTCCTCGCGGCGGGCGCCCGCTCGGAGGTCTCGCAGGGTGGCCTCGGCGGTCCGCAGCCCCGCTTCCTGGCGCCCCATCTCGGCGCGGAGCTCCTCGTCCTCGAGCTCGGCGAGGAGCTGGCCCTCGGCAACCCGGTCGCCTTCCTTGACGTGGAGCCGCCGGATGCGTCCGGCGAGCTTGGCGCTCACATCCACCTGGGTGGCCTCGATGGTGCCGGTGACGCTCACGGCAGGGTTCGGGCTGCCGCCGAGCAGCCGGCCGCCGTAGGCGTAGGCCAGGCCCAGCACGAGCAGGATGAGGAGGCCGACGCCTCCCTTCGCGAGACGGGATCTCACGGCGGTCACCGGCGCCGTCACTTGCCGGCCGGCGCGGGGGGCTCGGCCGGCAGCAGGACGCCGACGTTCTTCCGATCGGAGGGGAAGTAGGCGCGCGCCACGCGCTGGATATCCGCCGCGGTGACGGCACGGATCATGGGGACGAAGCGGTCGAGCAGCCGCCAGGAGCCCAGCATCTCGAAGCGCACCAGCCCCGAGGCGCGCGAGTGCACCGAGTCCTGGCGCCACACGAACGAGGCCTCGATCTGGTTCTTCGCGCGCGCGAGCTCCTCATCGGGGACAGGCTCCGACTTCAGCCCCTCGATCTCGTCGAGCAGCGCGCGCTCCAGCGCCTCCACGGTGTGGCCCGGCAGGGGCGTCGCGTAGAACCAGAAGAGATTCGGGTCCACCGAGGCATAGGAGTAGTCACCGCCCGCGCCCAGCGCCATGCGCTTCTCGTAGACGAGCTTGCGATAGAGGCGCGAGGCGCGCCCCTCCGAGAGGATCGTCGAGAGCAGCTCCAGCGCGGGCGCGTCCGGCGAGGCGTGGTTCGGCACGTGATACGCGATGCTGACGATCGGGAGCTGGGCGCCCGCCTTGCGCACGATCACCCGGCGCTCGCCGATCTGCGGCGGCTCCACCGCCGTGACGGCGGGCGGCGCCGGACCGCGGGGGATCCCGCCGAAGACCTCACGGATCCGCGCCAGCACGTCGGGCGCCTTCACGTCGCCCACCACGGCCAGGATCGCGTTGTTGGGCACGTAGTAGGTGTCGTAGAAGGCGCGGAGCTCGGGGGGGTTGATCCGGTTGATCTCCTCCATCCAGCCGATGATGGGCCAGCGGTACGGGTGCGCCTTGAAGGCGATGGCGGACAGCTCCTCGGACAGAAGCCCGTCGGCGTCGTCCTCGGTCCGCGTCCGCCGCTCCTCCATCACCACCTGGCGCTCCGAGTCGATCTCCTTCGGATCCAGCAGCAGGTGGCGCATGCGATCGGCCTCGAGGCGCAGGACCAGGTCCAGCTTGTCCGCCGCGATGTTGACGAAGTAGGAGGTCATGTCCTGGGCGGTGAAGGCGTTGTCCTGGCCGCCGTTGCGCTCCACCAGGCGCGCGAACTCCCCCTTGCCGTGGGTCGGCGTGCCCTTGAACATCATGTGCTCGAGAAAATGGGCAAGCCCCGTGGCGCCTGGTCGCTCGTTGCGCGAGCCGACCTTGTACCAGACCTGGACGGACACGATGGGGCTCCGGTGGTCCTCGAGGACGAGGACGCGGAGGCCGTTGTCGAGGGTAGCCTCGAGGACCTCTCCCGAATGCCCGGAGGCGGTGACGGGAGCGGGGGCGGCGGCGGCGGCGAAGATGGCGGCGGCGAGCAGGCTGAGGGCGACGAGTCGTGCGGTGCGCATACGATGATTATGCTACGGCTGCCGCGGTGCAGCAACAGCCGGCGGTATCTCCTTGAGGCGGAATGCCGGCCGGATGCCGAGCGCCGTCACCACGGAGACCACGGACAGCGCGGCGACCCCGTAGAGCCCCGCCGCGAAGGAGCCCGTCACGTCCCTGATCCATCCCGTGAGGAAGGGGCTCAGGATGGCGCCGATGAAGCAGGTGCTGTTGTAGAGGCCGAAGGCCTTGCCCAGCACGGAGGCAGGGAAGAGGCCGCCGACGAGCGCGTACGACGGGCTCCAGGTGCACCACATCGAGAAGCTCGCCAGGAGCATGAGCAGCGTGAGCAGCCACGCCGGCCCG
>JACPCX010000108.1:0-4282 GCA_016184305.1 Candidatus Rokuibacteriota bacterium
TATGAAGACAACCGTCGAGATTTCCGACTCACTCCTCGAAGAGGCTCGGAAGGTCGCGGCCCGCGAAGGCACGACGCTCAAGGTCCTCATCGAGCAAGGACTGCGAAAGGTCGTGGCCGAGCGCCGCCAGCGCGCAGGCGCGTTCCGGCTGCGAAAGGCCTCGTTCAAGGGCAACGGCCTTCAGCCCGGCGCCGCCGGTGCCTCCTGGGAACGCATCCGGGAGATGGCATACGAGGCCCGCGGCGGGTGATCGCGGTCGACACGAACCTCCTCGTCTACGCCCACCGCGAAGACTCTCCCTGGCACGACGCGGCAGCCACACGGATCCGGGAGTTCGCTGAACACCGGGCACCCTGGGCGATCCCGTGGCCCTGCGTCCACGAGTTCCTGGCGATCGTCACCCATCCGCGGATCTTCGCCCCGCCGAGCCCGCTCGAGGTCGCGCTGGATCAGGTGGAGGCGTGGCTCGAGGCCCCGAGCCTCGTCCTCCTCGCCGAGGCCGAGGGTTACTGGTCCGGCCTGCGTGCCGCCCTGGTCGAGGGCCGGATCGCCGGCCCATTGGTGCACGACGCGCGCGTGGCCGCGCTCTGCCAGCTCCACGGCGTGCGCGAACTGTGGACAGCGGATCGGGACTTCAGCCGGTTCCCAGGGCTGGTGGCCCGAAATCCGCTCGTCGCCGGCTGAGATATGACGAGCGTCCACTGCGGCGCCGCCGGCGCCCTCGTTCCCCCGAGCTGCTGAGTCGAGATCGGACGACGGCCCGCGACCGTCCTCCGCCGTCGTCGCGGCGCCACAGCTCGACGTAATCGCTGGTGTTGCGGAGGACGTCCTCCAGCTCCTCGGGGCTCATCTTCCGCACGGGCTTGGCCGGCACGCCCATGCCGCGCGGTGCTGCGCGTGTATGTCCGCGGGCTCCTCGCCTTCTACGCGCGCACCGCTCGCTCCCGTGGCATCCGCGATGGCCAGACCGGAACCGTGACAGCGATCCAGCGCTTCGCGAGCGGCGTGACCCTCAACGTCCACCTCCATCCCTTGGTGCTCGACGGCGTCTTCCGCAGCGGCCTGCCGGACGGGCTCACGTTTCACCCTGCACCACCACCGGGCGATGCGGAAGTGGCCCAGGTGCTTGCCACCATCCGCCGGCGCGTGCAGCGTCTGCTGGTTCGGCGCAATCTCGACCCCGGCGCCGCGGACACGGAGCCGCCGGACCCGCTCGCCGAGGTCTCGCTGCTGCTGGCCGGCCTCGCCGACGCTTCGGTCCAGGGCCGCGTCGCCCTGGGCCCGCGCGCCGGACGTGGACCCCACCGACGCCGTCCCGCGCGACGACGGGGGCCCACGCCCCCCGCGCTCGTGGGCGTGGGCCGCACTGATGCGCCGGGCGGTCGCGCTCGACGTGTTGGCCTGCCCGCGCTGTGGCGGCCGGTTGCGCCTCATCGCCGCCGTGCACGACCCCGGTGTCGTGCGCGCGCTCCTCGCCCACCTCGGGCGGGCGCCGGCCCCAGACAGCGCCGGACCGGCCCCGCCCCAGCCCGACCACACCGCGGCCACCTCTGTCACCCTCGCCCGGGCGGCCAGGCGGGCCTCTCAGAGGTCTCCCCGCTCAACGGCGACGGCCGCCAGGGCGGCCGTCTGCCCCGCTCACGCGGCCCTTGCGCCGCCCCTGTCGCGGGAGCCGGATTCCCAGGATCAGCGCGGGAGCCGGATCAGAGCCGGGCGGTGTCTGGCCCTCGGCCAAGGAGACCCAGGGGTTCCCGGGGGGGCCTGGATGCCCGCTGCACGGGTCGCGTGGCGGGAAGTGGCGTCAATGTTTCCTCTGCGCCGTGACGGCCCCGCGTCCGGTGCCGCTTGGCCACCGGCGCCGTCGCCGGGTCGCGGGCGCTCGCGGGGGCACAAACCTGTTGCACGTGCGCCGCCGCTGGGGGAACATTCGAGGCGGTTCTTCCCTGCGGCGGGCGCTACTGAATGGAGGATTGGCCGATGGAGCCGACACCTGAACAACTGCTCTGGATGTACGAGACCATGCTGGTGATCCGGGAGTTCGAGGAGACCATGGCGAAGGTGTATCTCGAAGGGAAGCTACCGCCCCACATCCAGAAGGGGCTCGCCTTCGACATCGGCGGCGGCCCCGTGCCGGGCGAGATGCACCTGGCCGCTGGACAGGAGCCGGTGGCGGTGGGCGTGTGCGCGCACTTGCGCAAGGAGGACACCCTCACCGGGACGCACCGGCCCCACCACTTCGCGATCGCCAAAGGCGTGCCGCTCGACAAGATGGCGGCGGAGATCTTCGGGAAGGTGACCGGGCTCGGGCGGGGCAAGGGCGGCCACATGCACCTGTTCGATCCCGAGCACAAGTTCGGCTGCAGCGGCATCATCGCGGCGGGGCTGCCGCCTGCATGCGGAGCGGCCCTCGCCGCCAAGAAGCGCGGCAAGGACTGGGTCGCCGTGGCCTTCTTCGGGGACGGCGCCGCCAACGCCGGCACCTTCCACGAATCGCTGAACCTGGCCGCGCGCTGGCAGCTACCGGTCGTCTTCGTCTGCGAGGACAACAAGTACGCCATCTCCGTGGAGAAGACCGTCTCGACCGCCATCGCGTCCAACGCGGACCGGGCGGGCGCCTACGGCATGCCCGGCGTGCGCGTGGAGCACAACGACGCCCTCGAGGTCTTCGAGGCGGCCGGCGAGGCGGTGGCCCGCGCCCGACGCGGCGGGGGGCCCTCGCTCATCGAGGTGAAGACCGACCGCTACATGGGGCACTTCCAGGGCGACGCCGAGGCGTACCGTCCGAAGGGCGAGGTGGAAGAGCTGCGGCGGCACGATCCGATCCCGGCCCTCGCCGCGCACCTGCGCAAGCGCAGCCTGCTCGACGACCAGAAGGACGAGGGTATTCGCCGCCGCGCCCACGGGCGCGTGACCGAGGCGTACGACTTCGCCCAAACGAGCGCCTGCCCGGACCCGGCCGAGGCGTTCCAGCACGTCTTCGTGGGCTAGCCGGCCCAGGAGCGAGAGGAGGGCCTTCACATGGCTGTCGCAAGCGCAACGCGGACGCTCACCATGGCGCAGGCCGTGGCCGAGGCGATCGGCCAGGAGATGGAGCGGGACCCGAACGTGTTCGTCATGGGCGAGGACGTGGGCATCTATGGCGGCATCTTCGGCGCCACCGCGGGCCTGCTCAAGCGCTTCGGCCCGGAGCGGGTCATGGACACCCCGATCTCCGAGTCGGCCTTCATCGGCGCCGCCATCGGCGCCGCGGCCGAGGGCATGCGTCCCATCGCCGAGCTGATGTTCGTCGACTTCTTCGGCGTGTGCATGGACCAGATCTACAACCACCTGGCCAAGAACACGTACATGTCGGGGGGCAGCGTGCGGCTGCCGGTGGTGGTGATGACGGCGATCGGCGGTGGCTACAACGACGCCGCTCAGCACTCGCAGAGCCTCTACGCGACCTTCGCCCACCTGCCCGGGCTCAAGGTCGTCGTCCCGTCCAACGCGTACGACGCCAAGGGACTCATGATCCAGGCGATCCGCGACGACAACCCCGTGATGTACTTCTTCCACAAGGGGATCATGGGGCTGCCGTGGATGGCGTATTTCGAGGGCAGCACCACGCCGGTGCCGGAGGAGAGCTACACGGTGCCCTTCGGCCAGGCGCGCGTCGTCCGCGAGGGCACGGACGTGACCCTCGTCACCCTGAGCCAGATGGTGCACAAGGCGGCGATCGCGGCCGACGAGCTCAGCAAGCAGGGCATCAACGTCGAGATCATCGACCTCCGCACGCTCGTCCCACTCGACGTCGACGCGGTGGTGCGCTCGGTGAAGAAGACCGGCCGCCTGCTCGTCGCGGACGAAGATTACGTGGGCTTCGGGCTGACCGGGGAGATCGCGGCGCTCGTCGCCGAGCGGCTCGACTCGATCCGGCTCAAAGCCCCGGTCCGGCGCCTCGGCGTCCCGGGCGTGCCGATCCCGTACAGCCGCCCGCTCGAGCGCGCGGCGATCCCGCAGGCCGCCCACATCGCGGAGGCCGTGCGCGGCCTGATGGCGGCGCGCGTCGCGTAGCTCGGGCTCCGGTCGGCCGGTGGTCGGAGTCCGCATCCCCACGGAGGCGTGGGACGGCATCGAGGAGGGCACCGAGGCGCTCCTCGAGCGGTGGCTCGTCCGGGAGGGTGACGTGGTGGCGGCCGGCCAGCCCGTCGCGACGGCGGTCCTCGTGAAGACGAACTACGAGATCGCCGCGCCGGCCGCAGGCCGGATCGCGAAGATCCTGGTCGCCCCCCAGGAAACCTTC
>JACPCX010000109.1:0-4282 GCA_016184305.1 Candidatus Rokuibacteriota bacterium
GCGCTGCGCGCAGCAGGCCTTCCGCCACGGCCGCGCCGCCTACGCGCTCCAGTTCCACCTGGAGGTCACTCGCTCGATGGTGGAGGAGTGGCTCGCGACGTACGCGACGGAGGTGGCCGCGGATGGCGTGGACGCGGCAGGGATCCTCGCCGAGGCCGACCGCAGGCTCGCGCTGATGGCGGATGCCGCCGGGCGCGTCTTCCAGAACTTCCTCGACGTGGTGGAGCGCGGTCGCTCATGAGGTCAACGATGTGCATCGCGGGACACGGAGGACAGTCATGAGATCAGTGGCAATGCGCGTGGCAGCGGTTCTCGTATCGTTTCTGCTGGTTGCGCCCGCGCTGGCGCAGCCGAAGGTCCCCGGGGTGACCGATACGGAGGTAACCCTCGGCACCTCCACGCCGCTCTCGGGGCCGGCCGCGGCCTGGGGCAACACGGCCCGCGGCATGGAGGCCTGGGCCGCCCACGTCAACGACCAGGGCGGTGTCCACGGGCGCAAGATCAAGATGGTGCTGAAGGACGACGGCTACGTGCCGGGGCGCGCGGTGGCCAATGTCACCGAGATGAAGGACTCGGTGTTCGCCGTCGTGGGGCTCCTCGGCACGGCCATCGTCGGCGCCGCCAAGGACGTCGCGATCAATGCCAGAACGCCGCTGGTGGCGCCCTTCGGCAATGCCCAGATCTTCCTCAAGGAGCCGCGGGAGAACATGCGCGGCGTCTTCGTCATCAACACCGACTATCCGCCCGAGGGCGAGTTCCTCGGGGGCTACGCCGCCCGGACACTCAAGGCGCGGAAGCTCGCCGTCTTCTACCAGAACGACGAGTACGGCAAGGGCGGGCTCGACGGCGTCAAGAGGGCCGCGGCCGCCACCGGCGCGCAGGTGACGGGGGAGGTCTCCTACGAGCTGTCGGACCGCGCGCTGGGCACCCATGCCCTCAAGCTGAAGGAGTCGGGCGCGGATGCCGTGATCCTGTATCCCACGACCACCCACGGCGCCCTCATCCTCAAGGAGATGGCCAGCCAGGGCTACCGGCCCACCATCCTTGCCTCCTTCACGCTGGCCGATCCGCTGATGTTCACGCTGGCGGGCGATCTCTGGGAGGGCGTCTACGTCAACGTGGCGGGACAGGTGGGCCCGCTCACCACGCCCGAGGCCATGCGCGCCATCGACATCCTGAGCAAGTACGAGCCCCGGCTCAAGGGCAAGGAGTACGCGGGGCTCTACGGGGCGGTGTCCATGATGCTCACGATCGAGGGGCTCAAGCGCGCCGGTCGCGACCTCACCCGCGAGAAGTTCATCGAGGCGCTGGAGAGCATCAAGGACTGGCGGCCTGAGGGCATCGGCGCGCCCATGACCTTCGGCCCGGGGCGCCGCCACGGCCTCAACGCCGTCCAGCTCATGCGCGCGGAGAAAGGGAAGCTGGTCCCGGTCACGGGCTGGCAGCTCTTCCCCCCGCTGTACTGAGCCCGTGAGAGCGGCGAGGTTCTACGCGCCCCGGGAGCCGCTCCGCCTCGAGGAGATCGAGGCCGCGGCCCCGGGGCCGGGGGAAGTGCGAGTCGCCGTCGAGGCGTGCGGGATCTGCGGCACCGATCTCCACGTCGCCATCGAGGGGACGATTCCGCTGCCGAGGGTGCCCATCGTCCTCGGCCACGAGGCCGCCGGCCGGGTGGCCGAGGTCGGCGCGGGCGTCACCGCGTGGAAGGCGGGCGACCGGGTGGCGATCTTCCCCAACGTGGCCTGCGGCGTCTGCCCCGCCTGCAAGCAGGGGCGGGAGGTGCTCTGCCCGAGCGCACAGGTGCCCGGCATCAACCGCGACGGCGCCTTCGCGGAATCCATCACGCTGCCGGCCTCGTGCCTGATGGCGCTGCCTGCCGAGATCCCATTCCCCGTGGGGGCGATCATTGCCGATGCCGTCTCGACGGCCTACCGCGCCGTCGCCCACCGCGGGGCTCTCGCCTCGGGCGAGCGCATCGCCGTCTTCGGCTGCGGGGGGCTGGGCATCCACGGGATCAAGATCGCGCGGCTCCTGGGCGCCTCGCAGGTCATCGCGGTGGATGTGGCGCCGGGGGCGCTCAGGCGCGCGGGGGAGGCCGGCGCCACTGACCTGGTGGACGCTTCAAAGGGGGACGCGGGGAAGCAGGTTCGCGTTCTGACGCGCGGTGAGGGCGTGGATCTCGCCGTGGAGTTCGTCGGGCTCAAGGCCTCGGTGACCGAGGCGCTCCGGAGTCTCCGCCGCGGCGGGCGCGCGGTGGTGGCGGGCGTGGGGGCGGACCGCGTCGAGCTGCCGCCGCTTCGCGCCTTCGTCGGCGGCGAGCTCGCCCTCATCGCTTCCATGGGCTTCGACCGCGAGGAGGTCGAGACGGTGATCCGCCTCGTGGCCTCGGGCGCCCTCGATCTCTCCGCCTCCGTGAGCGACGTGATCCCGCTCGAGGCGATCAATGACGGCTTCCGCCGTGCCTTCGCCAAGGAGGGCGATCCCATCCGCATCGTCGTCTGCCCCGGGGGTTCGCGGTGATCAAGCGCGTCCTGCGCGACGCGCACGGACACAAGGAGTCATAGCATGGAGTTCGCGTTCACTCCCGAGCAGGAGGCGTTCCGCCGGGCCGTCGTGGCGTTCTGCCGGCGCGAGATCGAGCCCATCGCCGCCCGGTGCGACGAGCGCGGCGAGTACCCGCTGCACCTCTTTCCGGCCATGGGCAGGCTGGGGTATCTTGGCGTGAAGTTCCCCGTCGAGTACGGTGGGGCGGGCGAGGGTAATGTGACCTACGCGGTCCTGGCCGAGGAGCTGGGGCGCGCCTCGGCGGGGATCGCGCTCGGCGTCTACGTCCACGTGGCGCTGGCGCTCACCGCCATCTCCGTCTTCGGCACTCCGGAGCAGAAGGAGCGCTATCTCAGGCCGGGAATCGCCGGAGAGAAGATCGGCGCCTGGTCCTTCGCGGAAGCCTCCGCGGGCTCCGATCCCGCCTCCATCGTGACGCGCGCCGAGAAGGTGGACGGGGGCTACCGGATCAGCGGGACCAAGCTGTTCACCACCAACGGCCCCTTCGCCGACTTCGTGGTGCTCACGGCCTCGACGGCGCCGGAGCAGGGGATCAAGGGGCTGTCGCTCCTCATCGTGGATCGGGGCACGGCGGGGTTCACCGTGGCGCGGCGGATCGAGACGATGGGGATGCGCGCCGCCCAGACGGCCGAGCTCTGCTTCGACGGTTGCGTCGTCCCGCGCGAGGCGCTCCTGGGCGAGGAGCATCGCGGGGCGGCCGCCGCCATGCAGACCTTGACGCTGGGGCGGATCACGGCGGCGGCCTATGCCCTCGGCGCGGGCCGGGCGGCGCTCGAGGCGACGCTCGCCCACGTCACCCAGCGCCAGCAATTCGGCCAGCCCGTGGGGAAGTTCCAGGGCGTGCAGTGGATGCTCGCCGACATGGCGACGGCGCTGGAGGCCTCGCGCCTGCTCACCTACCAGGCCGCCTGGCTCGCGGACCGGGGGCTGCCGCATATCAAGGAGGCCTCCATGGCCAAGCTCTTTGCCACCGAGACGGCGACGCGGGTGGCCGGCGACGCGCTGCAGCTCCACGGCGGCTATGGCTACGTGATGGAGTCGCCGATCCAGCGTCTCTACCGCGACGTGAAGCTCTTCGAGATCGGCGAGGGCACTTCGCAGATCCACCGCAACATCATCGCCCGCCAGCTGGGGCTGTGAGGAGGAGCGGGTGAGCACGCAGAAGCGGCGGGAGCGCGAGCGCCACGCGCGGCGCGAGCAGATCGTCGAGGCGGCGAAGGAGGTCTTCGGCGAGAAGGGCTTCATGGCCGCCACCGCCGAGGAGATCGCGCGCCGCGCGGAGGTGGCCGTCGGGACGCTCTACCTCTACTTCAAGAGCAAGGAGGAGATGTACGTCTCCCTGCTCTTCGAGGGCCTGGATCTCTTCCGCCAGGAGCTGGAGCGGATCCAGGGCCTGCCGCTTCGTCCCGACGAGAAGCTCCGCATCTTCTGGGACTTCCTCTACACCTTCTACGCGCGCTACCCCGCCTACTACCGGATCGTCAGCTTCCTGCACACCGCGGGGCTGCGCGAGGCTGTCTCCAGGGACCTTCTGGAAGAGGTGAAGCGGCGGACGGGACGCAACTTCAGCCTGGCCGCGCGCCTCGTCCGGCAGGGAATGATGGCGGGCATCTTCCGGCCGGGCGATCCTCGCGAGGTGGTGGACTTTCTCTGGGCGCTCCTGACCGGGCTCGTCCAGCTCATGGAGATCCGCCGCAACCTGGGTCTCGCCGTGGGCGAC
>JACPCX010000110.1:0-4574 GCA_016184305.1 Candidatus Rokuibacteriota bacterium
CCTCAACCTCGAGGCGGTGCGCAAGGGCCGGGTGGCCGACTGTCCCTACGGCGTGCAGAAGCGTGTGGAGCTGGGGCGGGCGCTGGCCACGGAGCCGCGGCTCCTGCTGCTCGACGAGCCGGTGTCCGGCCTGACGCAGGAGGAGAAGGAGGAGTTCAGCTACTGGATTCACGAGATCCGCGGGCGCTTCGGGATCACGATCCTGCTCGTGGAGCACGACCTGCGCGTGGCCTCGCGGCTGGCCGGGCGGATGGTGGCGCTGGACCACGGCATCAAGATCGCGGAGGGGACGCCCGCGGACGTCCAGCGCCACCCCGACGTCATCAAGGCCTACCTCGGCGAATGACAACAGCGCTCCTGAAAGTCTCGAGCATCGAGACGCTGTACTTCGACCGGATCTACGCTCTGTTCGGGGTGTCGCTGGAGGTGCAGGAGGGGGAGGTGCAGGAGGGGGAGATCTTCACGGTGCTCGGCCCCAACGGGGCGGGCAAGACCACGCTCCTCAAGACCGTGGCCGGTCTGCTCAAGGACCAGCCAAAGAAGGGGGAGATCCGCTTTGCCGGCCGGCGCATCGACGGCTGGCAGCCGGAGGCGATCGCCCGCCTGGGGGTGGTGTACGTGCCGGAGGACCGGGGCCTCTTCAAGGAGCTGACCGTCGAGGAGAACCTGGATCTGGGGCTCTGGGGACGGCATGACACCGGCATCGCCAAGGACATGGAGTTCGTCTACGGGATGTTCCCGATCCTCGAGGAGCGGGCCCGCCAGCAGGCCGAGACCCTGTCTGGCGGCGAGCAGCAGATGCTCGCGCTGGGCCGGGCCATGCTTCGGCGGCCGCGGCTGCTCATGCTCGACGAGCCGTCGCTCGGGCTCGCCCCCCGGATCGCCAAGAACGTCTACGAGGCCCTCGCGGCCATCAGCCGGACCGGAACCACCATCCTGCTCGTGGAGCAGAACGCGCGGCTGGCCCTCGGGGCGGCCCAGCGGGGCGCCATCCTCGAGGCGGGCCGCGTGGTCCTCGAGGGGACGGCGCGCGAGCTCAGCGAGAACGAGGACGTGCGGGAGGTCTACCTCGGCGTCGGGACGACCGAGGGCTCGGCCAAGGGGTGGCGGCTCTACCGCAAGAGGAGGAGATGGTGATGATGGACGGGCAGGGGACGACGCTTCCGGCGCTCTTCGCGCAGCGCGTGGCGGAGCTGGGCGATCGGCTCGCGCTCCGCTACAAGGAGTACGGGATCTGGCACCGGGTGTCCTGGCGCCGGTACGGCGAGGAGGTCGACAAGGTCGCCGCGGCCCTCCTGGCCTTCGGGCTCCGGTCCCAGGAGAACGTGGCGGTGCTGGGCGAGAACCGGCCGGAGTGGCTCTACTGCCATCTCGGCATCCAGACCGCGCGCGGCGTGACCTGCGGCATCTATCCCACCTCGGCGCCGGAGCAGATCAAGTACCTGCTCAATCACTCGGAGGCCCGGCTGATCTTCCTCGAGAACGAGGAGCAGCTCGACAAGGTGCTGACGGTCGCGGGCGAGACGCGGGTCGAACGGGTGGTGGTGTGGGACGCGAAGGGGCTCTGGGGGTTCACCGACGAGCGAGTGATCTTCTTCGACGACTTCCTCAAGCAGGGGATGGCCTTCGCCGAGACGCATCCAGGGGCGGTGGAGGAGCGGCGGAAGAGCGTGGAGCCCCAGGACACGGCGATGATCATCTACACCTCCGGGACGACGGGGCCGCCCAAGGGCGCCATGCTCTCCCACGCCTCCATCCTCTGGACGACGCAGGCCCTGATGGCGGTGAATTCCGGCATGTCGGACGACGAGGTCGTCTCCTACCTGCCCTTCGCCCACATCTACGAGAACCTGATCTCGGTGTTCCAGGCGATCCGCATCGGCTATGTCGTGAACTTCGTCGAGAGCCTCGACACCCTCTTCCAGAACCTGCGGGAGGTCTCGCCGACGTACTTCGCCAGCGTCCCGCGCATCTGGGAGAAGCTCGCCTCGACCGTGGACCTGCGCATGGACGACTCGACGTGGCTCAAGCGCACCCTCTACCGGGCAGCCGTCAGCGTGGGCCGTCGCTACGCGCGTGTGAAGTTCTCCCCCGGAGGGCCCTCGCCGGGCCTCCGGCTCCTGTACCGTCTGGCCTTCTGGGCCGTGCTCGCCCCGCTCAAGCGGCGCCTGGGCTTCGACCGCACCCGCATCGCGGTGTGCGGGGCGGCGCCCGCCTCGCCGGAGCTGTTCGAGTACTACCACGCCCTCGGCGTGCCCCTGATCGAGGGCTACGGCCAGACGGAGTCGACGGGGGTGATCTCGATCAACCGGGTGCAGCAGCCGCGCGTGGGCACGGTGGGCCAGCCGGTGCCCGGGGTCGAGGTGGCGCTGGCCGACGACGGCGAGATCCTGACGCGCGGCCCCCACGTCTTCAAGGGGTACTTCAAGGACCCGGAACTCACGGCCCAGACCATCGACCGGGACGGGTGGCTGCACACGGGGGATGTGGGCGCGTGGGAGGACGGCTATCTCAAGATCATGGACCGGAAGAAGGACATCATCATCACCGCGGGCGGCAAGAACATCACCCCCGCCTACATCGAGAACAAGCTGAAATTCAGTCCCTACATCCAGGACGCGGTGGTCGTCGGCGACAGGAAGAAGTACCTCGTCGCTCTCATCCTCATCGACGAGGACAATGTGACCAAGTTCGCCCAGGACCACCGGGTGCCGTTCACGACCTTTCAGGACCTGACGCAGAACGCCGAGATCATCCGGCTCATCGAGGCCGAGGTGGCCAAGGTCAACAAGACGCTGTCCCAGGTGGAGGGGGTCAAGAAGGTGGCGCTGCTGCCGCGCCGGTTCTACGAGGAGGAGGGGGACGTGACGCCGACCAAGAAGGTGAAGCGGCGGGCCCTCGAGACGCGCTACGCCGACCTGATCAAGAGTCTGTACAGCACCTGATGGATCTCGTCGAATCCTACACGCAGGATCTCGGCTTCGCCCGGAAGCGCGTCACGCGCGCCCTCCTGGCGCTGCTCCTGGCGGCGGCGGCGGTGTTCCCGTGGATGGCGCCGGACTACATGGTCTTCATCGCCACGCTGGTGGCGCTGTACGCCATCGGGGTGATGGGGCAGAACCTGCTCATCGGGTACACCGGGCAGATCTCCTTCGGCCAGGCGGGGTTTCTCGCCATCGGCGCCTTCAGCTTCGGCCACTTCCGCATCTGGGGGGCCCCGTTCCTGGTGGCCCTCGCGGGGGCCGGTCTCCTGGCCGCGCTGGCTGGGGTCATCGTCGGCTTCCCGTCGCTCCGCCTCAAGGGGCCGTATCTGTCCATTGCGACGCTGGGCTTCGGGGTGGCCGTCTACCAGATATTCGTCAACTGGGAGGTGCTGTCCGGCGGGCGCTCGGGACTGGCCATTGCCAAGCTCAAGCCGATGTTCGGGCTGTCGAGCGTCCGATACGAGTACTGGGTGTACATGCTGCTCCTCGCCGGCTTCACCCTGGTCACCTACAACATCATCTCCTCCTTCGTGGGGCGGGCCTTCGTCGCGATCCGCGACTCGGACATCGCCGCCGAGGTGAACGGCGTGAACCTGACCCGCTACAAGCTGCTGGCCTTCGCGCTGTCCTCCTTCTATGCGGGCGTGCACGGGGCGCTGTACGCGCAGGTGCTGGGCCACATCGAGCCACAGATCTTCAACGTGGGCGAGTCGCTCACGCTCTTCGTGGCGGTGATCATCGGGGGGGTGGCGTCCATCGAGGGCTCGATCCTCGGGGCGGCCTTCGTCATGCTGGTGCCCAAGGTGTTCGCCAACTTCCGGGAGATGGTCCCCGTGGTCTATGGGCTCGCCATCCTCCTCGTGCTGATGTTCCAGCCCCTGGGCCTGTTCGGGCTGTGGCTCAAGACGCGGCTCTATTTCCAGCTCTGGCCCTTCCGGTGAGAACCGCAACGCTGGTGATGGCCCCGCCATCGGGGTGGGGGGGCCTGGGGGAGGAGCGGCGCTCGCTCCCCCCCAGGTGGTGACCATGGACAAGCTGCTCCAGTACTCGCTCACCGGGCTGTCGGCAGGCAGCCTCTATGCCCTCGTGGCGCTGGGGATCGTCCTCATCTACCGCTCGACCCGGGTGCTCAACTTCGCTCACGGGGACGTGGCCACGCTGTCCACCTTCGTCGCCTTCTCCTTGCTCTCCAATAGCTACTCCTTCCCCATCGCCTTCCTGGGGAGCCTCGTCGTGGGGGCGGCGGTGGGGATCGTCTTCTACTTCACCGTGCTCGTGCGTGCGCAGCGGGAAGGCGCGAACCTCCTCGGCATGGTGATCCTCACGCTGGGGCTGGCGCTGATCATCCAGGGGGTGGTCGTCTACGTCTGGGGCGCGGAGCCGGTATCGCTGCCATTTCCGATCTCGGACACGAAGACGTACCGGCTGGGCGCGGTCGTGGTGAGCCAGCTGGCGCTGGCGACCATGGCCGCCGGGGTCGTCGGCAGCGTGCTCCTCTACCTGCTCGTGCAGAAGACCCGACTCGGTCTGGCGATGCGCGCGACCTCCGAGAACCTCATGGCCGCCCAGACGCTCGGCATCCCGACCCGG
>JACPCX010000127.1:0-18095 GCA_016184305.1 Candidatus Rokuibacteriota bacterium
CGGGGCACTTGCCCTCGACGATCTCCTTGTCCGTGTAGAAGCGCTCGCAGCCGAAGCAGTAGTTGCCGCCGTACTCGCCGAAGTAGATCTCCCCCGCGTCGTGGAGCGTCTGGAGAATCCGCTGCACCACCGCCTTGTGCCGCGCCTCCGTGGTGCGGATGAAGTCGTCGTTCGTGATGCCGAGGCGCTGCCACGTGTCGAGAAAGGCGGCCGAGATCTCGTCGGCGTAGGCCTGGGGCGACACGCCCGCCCGGGCCGCGGCCTGCGCGATCTTGTCGCCGTGCTCGTCCGTGCCGGTGAGGAAGTACACGCGGTCGCCGCGCAGGCGCCGGTAGCGGCACATGGCGTCGGCCATGATCGTCGTGCACGCGTGCCCAAGGTGCGGGCGCGCGTTCACGTAGTAGATGGGCGTCGTGAGGTAGAACGTGCGTCGAGTCATGGGCACTGTGTGGTCGCTGCTACGGCTTGATGTGGGGCCGCCCCTGCCAGGTGACTTGCTCGATCGGGACCTCGGCCTCCGTCCCGTCCTGGAAGCCCACGACCACCGACTGCTTGAGCACGCGAAGCGACTTGACCTTGCCCTGCATGCAGCCGCCGCCCCCGCACTCGGCCCGGCACGCCGAGCCGACCTTGGGCAGCCGGTGGCGCAGCTCGTCATAGGTGGAGAACTCGTAGAGCAGGCAGCACTTGAGCCGGCCGCAATTGCCCAGGAGCCGGCCGTCGGTGAGCGGCATGTCCTGGGCCTTGGCCATCTTCACCGAGATGGGATCGAACTTCTTGAGGTGCGAGGAGCAGCAGAGCTGCCGGCCGCAGGGGCCGATGCCGTCCATCAGCTTGGTGGTGTCGCGGGCGCCGATCTGCTTCATCTCGATCCGCGCGTGGAACTCGTGGGCGAGGTCGCGCACGAGATCGCGGAAGTCCACGCGCTCCTCCGAGGTGAAGGACACCCCGACGCGGCGCCCGGAGGGCTCGATGGCCACATCCACCACCTTCATCTGGAGCCCCTTCGCGCGGGCCATGCGCTGGCAGGTCTCGACCGCCCGCCCCTCGCGCTCTCGCCGCCCGCGCCACTCGCTCACCTCGGGGTCGGTGGCGCGCCGGAGCACCTTGCGGTAGAGGCGGTCGCGCCTGAACTCGGGCAGCGGGCGCCGCGGGCGGCGCACCTCGCCCACGGGGTTGCCGTTTTCCCCCTCGACCACGCAGAAATCGCCGACGTGGAGATCCGTCTCGGCCGTGAGATAGTCCTCGGCCATCGCGGGCTCGCGCAGCCTCACGCCGATCAGGTAGGGAGCTTCCGCCTCGACCGCGAGCCCCGTCTCAGTGGATTCGCTCATATCTCCCCTAGGCGGCGCCGTGCGCCAGGCGGCTCAGGAGCACTTCCACCGTGAGCCGGGGCGACACGTGGCCTTGAAGCGCCTGCCAGGCTTCCCGGCAAGCGCGGAGTCCCTTGACGATCTCCGGCAGTGAGAGCGCGGCGCTGCGCTCGGCGAGGAGCGTCGCCCGGTCGCGGAAGACGGCCAGGGCCGGATCGCCGCCGGCGCGTCCGCAGAGCAGGTCGCGATACCAGAGCCACCACGTCTCCACGGCGGACTCGGCGATGTCGCGGTCGCGGCCCACCGCTTCGCCGCTCCTGAGGATGGCCTCCCCGCCGCGGGCCCGCGCCTCCTCGAGCCAGCGCAGCGCCCGCTCGCGCTCCTCGCCGGCGGCGCCAGGGAGCAACGCCAGCCCGCCCTCGGGAACAGCGGGGAGGAAGCGCAACACCTGGCAGCGCGACAGCACCGTGGCCGGCAGCGCGCGGAGCTGGGTCAGGATCAGCACGATCACCGTGTGCGCCGGCGGCTCCTCGAGCGTCTTGAGAAAGGCCTGGGGCGTCGCCGCCGTCATCCGGTCGGCGTCGTCCACGATGAACACCTTCACCGCGGCCTCGGCCGGGCGGAGGGAGGCGAGCCGCTCCAGCTCGCGAATATTCTCGATCCTGAGGGCGAGCGGGCCCTTCGGCTTGTCCTCGGGCGGCGTCGGCGCGATCAGGTGCACGTCGGGGTGGACGCCGCGCGCCGCGCGCGCGGCGGCGCGACCGCCCGCCGGGGCCACCAGCGCCCCGGCCAAGGCCAGCGCCGTCGTCTTGCGCCCGGAACCCGCGGGCCCCACGAAGGCGTAGGCGTGGGCCACATGCCCCGTGGCGAGGGCCCGGCGGAGCAGGTCGACCGCCGCGTCCTGCCCGCGGATCTCCGCGAAGGGGTCGCTCACCGGTCGAGCCGATCGAGGCGCTCGTCCACGGTGCGCGCGATCTCGGCGGAGAGCGCGTCCACGGCCTGGTCGGCCCGGAGCACGACCACGCGGTTCTTCTCGGCCCGCGCCATCTCGAGGTAGCCCTCGCGGACCCGCTGGTGAAAGGCCAGGTCCATCCGCTCGAAGGCGTCAAGCCTCCGGCCACCGATCCTGCGCATGCCAGCCGCGGGCTCGATGTCCAGGACGAACGTGAGATCGGGGAGCAACCCGCCCGTGGCCAGCGCGTTCAGGTCGCGGATCGTCTGCAGGTCCATGCCGAGCCCGTAGCCCTGGTAGGCGACCGTGGCGTCGGTGTAGCGATCGGAGAGCACCACGGCGCCCCGCGCCAGCGCGGGGCGGATGATCTCCGCGACATGCTGCTGGCGGGCCGCCATGAAGAGGAAGGTCTGGGTGAGCGAGGTGGGCGGCGAGCCCTCAAGCTCGAAGAGGGAGCGGATGGCGATGCCGAGCGGGGTGCCGTCGGGCTCGCTGGTGTGGACGACCTGGCGCTGGCTGCGACGGAAGTGCTCGGCGAGCCTGACGCACTGGGTCGTCTTTCCCGATCCCTCGACCCCCTCGACCGTGACGAGCACGCCGCGCATGGCCGTACTCTAACACGTGGAAGAATCGGGAACAGAGACAGGCGAGCGGCGGCGGCGGGCGGAGGGGGCGAAGAGGTCGTCTTCGAGCGGGACTACGCGGGGAATGCTGAGGGGGCCTCAGCCAGGGACGGCTCGGCGCCCGGTCGGCCGCGCCGCTCGGTGGAGCGGCGTTCCGCCAGCGTGGTGATGGCCCAGCGCTGGCGCCGCTGTCCGCGCCGTCTGTCCACGATCACGCCCACGTCCTCGCCCGAGAGGTGCACCGTCAGCTCCTCGTACACCTCGGGCAACCCCTCCGGGACCACGACCAGGAATCGCGCCATGTCTTCCTCCACTCCCCGCCCTCGCACCATCGCGCGTGGAGTGCTCCCAGGATATGACCGCGGTCATACCCAGCGCAAGGGGTCAGAATTCCCCCGGCCCGCCGGCCGGGCCTGGCGCGCATAGGGCACATGCATGAGGGTCAGCGGGCCGGGAGACGGGCCGGCGCCCCGGATCCGGGCTCGGCGCCGGGGCTGGACCGTGCGGACAGGACAGGCATTCTGCCCGCTTGCCCACCGCCTTTCGGGCGCCCCCTTCCGCGCGCTACGGCAGCGAGACGGAGGGGCATCGGGGCGGGCCGCTCCTCGATCCTCAGAGGCCGTGGAGCGGGAAGATCTTCTCCCGGATCGCCTGGACCTGGCGCATGGCGTACTCCTCGGCCCAGCGCCGCGTGTCCACCGGCAGCTCGGCGGGAGGATCCCACAGGGACATCGTCTCGAGGCCGAGCCGCTTCATGTCCGCGTGCGACTGCGGGGGCAGCTCGGGCGGCAGCGTGATCTCGTTCATCGCCGCCCAGGCGGCCGTCCACGCCCGGGCCACGTTGGGCAGATCATAGCCCCCCCCGCCGAGCGCGACGACGCGCGGCCCCAGCTCGAGCAGGCTCGTGACCGCGCGCGTAAACCCCTGGATGGACAGGCTCAGGTGGGTCAGGGGATCGGTCCGGTGGGAGTCGATGCCGAGCTGGAGCACCAGCACGTCGGGCCGGAAGGCGCGCAGCAGCGGCGGCACCACGGCCTCGAAGGCCGGCTCGTAGATCGCGTCGTCGGTGAAGGGCTGCAGCGGCAGGTTGACGGAACATCCGAGCCCCGCCTCCTGGCCCATCTCCTCCACGAACCCCGTGCCGGGGAAGAGCCGGTCGCCGCGCTCGTGGGTGGAGATGGTCAGCACGTTCGGATCGTCATAGAAGGCGAACTGCACGCCGTCGCCGTGGTGCGCGTCGATGTCCACGTAGGCCACGCGCAGCCCGCGCTGCCGGAGCGTCATGATGGCCAGCACCGCGTCGTTGACGTAGCAGAAGCCGCTGGCCCGGTCGCGCATCGCGTGGTGAAGCCCGCCCGCGAAGTGAAAGGCGCGGTCGGCCTCGCCCGCGGCCACGAGCGTCGCGGCCAGCAGCGAGCCTCCCGCCACGAGCTGCGCCGCGTCCCAGAGCCCCGGAAAGATCGGGTTGTCGCCCGGGCCCAGCCCATGGCGCGCGGCATGGGGCACCCAGTCGCCCGCGCTCACGGCACGGAGGATCTCGATGTACTCGCGCCCGTGGAAGCGCGCGACCGCCTCGATGTCCGCGGGCGCGGGCGAGAGGACCGTGACGCCGGGCCGGGCCGTGAGGCCGTACCCCTCCATGAGGCGCCAGGTGAGCCCGAGGCGCTCCATGCGCAGCGGGTGCTCGGGGCCGTAGTCGAAGCGGCGCCACTCGTCGGAGTAGATGACCGCCGTCTTCATTTGGCTCGCTCACGCTCGCCGGATTTCCGTCTCCGCTCGCCTCGGGGCGCTCGTGCCTGCGGCAGCTCGGCCGCCCCTCGGCTCGCACGACCACTGCCGCGGGTCCAGTGGCCGGACTTGCCGCCCGATTTCTCCACGAGGCAGAGATCGGTGAGGACCACGCCGCGGTCCACGGCCTTGACCATGTCGTACACGGTGAGACCGGCCACGGCGGCCGCGGTGAGGGCTTCCATCTCGACCCCGGTCTTGTCCACGGTGCGCACCCGCGCCTCGACGGTGATGGACGAGCGCTTCGCGTCCAGGGCGAAGCGCAACTCCACTCCGGTGATCCTGAGCGGGTGGCAGAGGGGGATGAGGTCCGGCGTGCGCTTGGCCGCCATGATCCCGGCCGTGCGCGCCACCCCCAGCACGTCCCCCTTGGCCATCTGCCCGGCGCGGACGGCGGCCAGCGTGGCGGGGCGCATCGTGAGGGTGATCCGGGCGACAGCCTCGCGGACGGTCTCGGCCTTGGCCGAGACGTCCACCATGCGGGCGTCACCCGCCGGGGTGAGGTGGGAAAGGCCACGAAAACCTGGCCTCTCCCGGGAGGAGGGCATCGACCGAGGTGCTCGGCGGGTCCCGTCAGGCGTGCGCGCCGGCCCGAGCCTGGCGCATGATGGCCTCCATCCTGTCCTTCGCGATGAGCTTGAGCTTCTTGAGCTCGCTGACTCGCCACTGCTGGTCCGTCGTGAGGAACCCGCGGGTGTTGAGCCCCGCCAGCTCCTCTTCATATTTCTTGTGCTCCTCCCGCAGCTTCTGGAACTGGTGGTTCTCGGCGGCCAGACGCTCGATCAGGGGCTCCGAGTCAGCCATGCGGGGACCTCCTTGGAACGGGGTTCGAAACGTCGCGGCGACCTTTCTCACTACGCTTATACCCCCGGACATTCCGGGGCGTCAAGACTTCGGTGACGCGCTGTCACGCCTTGCGCGAGCGGAGCAGGTGCGGGGCCGTGGCCTTGAATTGCGCCGTCACGTTGACGCCCTCGGCCAGGTGCAATTCCTCGACGGAGCGGCGGGTCACCAGCGCCGCCAGCAGAAACCCGCAGTCAATGATGACACGCACATGGGGACCGGAGGGGATCAAACGCACCACCCGGCCCGGGAGCCGGTTCCTGGCGCTCGAATGGGCGGCGGCGGGCGCGCCCGCGGCAAGAGTCACGTCCTCGGGGCGCAGGCAGAGCCGCACCCACTCGCCGGGCTCGGCGGGCTGCGCCACCTCGATGGTCCCCGGGCCCGCCTCCAGCAGCGACAGCGCTCCGTCCCGCCCGATCACGGGGCAGTGCAGGATCGTCTCCACCCCGACGAAGCGCGCCACCTCCTCGGAGGCCGGGGCGCGGAAGACCTGGGCCGTCTCGTCCACCTGCAGCAGCCGGCCGTTCATGAGGACGGCCACGCGGTCGCCCAGCGCGAGCGCCTCCCCCCGATCGTGGGTCACGAGGACCGTGGTGATCCCCTCGGCGCGGAGGATCGCGCCCAGGTCCTCGATGAGCCCCTCGCGCGTCGGCTGGTCGAGCGCCGCGAACGGCTCGTCCAGGAGGAGCAACTCGGGTTCCAGCACGAGCGCCCTGGCCAGCGCCACGCGCTGCGCCTCGCCGCCCGAGAGCGTCCTGGCCCGCCGCGCCGCAAGGGCGCCGATGCCGAAGCGATCGAGCCAGCGCGCCACGCGCGGGCCCAGCGCCGCGGCCTCCGCGGAGCGAAACCGGAGCCCCAGCGCCACGTTGTCCCGGACGCTGGCGTCGATGAGGAGCGGCTCCTGGAAGACGCTGGCCATCCGGCGTCTCACGGCGAGGCCGTGGCGCGGCGTCGCTGGCTCGCCCCGGAACCGCACCTCGCCCGCGGTGGGCGCCTCCAGGAGGCCGATCACGCGGAGCAGCGTGGACTTGCCCCCACCGTTGGGGCCGATCACCACCAGGATCTCGCCCGGCGCCACGGCCAGCGACGGCACCTCCAGCACCGTCCGCGCGCCATGCGCCACCGCCACGCGCGCGCACTCGACCACGGCGCTCATGCGTGGGGGAGCACGTGGATCGAGCCGCGGTGCATGGAGATCGCCCAGCGGTGCTCCCGGCCGATCTCGAGCATCTCGTGCACGAGACGGGGTACCTCGATCTCCAAATCGTAGGCCTCACGCGCGTGGGGCGCGGCGCCGTCCACCGCGAAGGAGAGCGCCCACGTGGCGCCCTGGTCCACCTGGCCGACGACACGCCCCTCCATCCGGTTCATGTAGTGGGTGGAGTCGGGCCCGGGCCGGTCCTTCCTGATGAGACGCACGTACTCGGGCCGGATGAAGAACAGCACGGGCGTCCCCGGGGGCGGGAGCCAGCCGCGCGAGGGCGAGTTGATGGCCTCCAGCGTGTAGCCGCGCCAGCGAAGCTGGATGATCTCGGGCGTGGCCTTGAGCACCGTGCCGTCCAGGATGTTGCGCACACCCAGGAGCCGCGCCACCTGGGCGGAGGCCGGGCGCGAGAGCAGCTCGGACTTGGGGGCCGCCTGCACCACGCGCCCGTCATCGTAAATGACGATGCGGTCGGCGAGCTGGAAGGCCTCGGTGAGGTCGTGGGTGACGAGCACGGTCGGGACGCCCCACTCGCTCACGATCTGCATGAGCTCCTCGCGCAGCAGGCGCCGGAGCGGCGCGTCCAGGGCCGACAGCGGCTCGTCGAGGAGCAGCAGCCCCGGGTCCACCGCCAGCGCGCGCCCCAGCGCCACCCGCTGCTGCTGGCCGCCGGACAGCTCCCGCGGCCGGCGGCGCGCCTGCCCCCCAAGACCGAGGCGATCCATCACCTCGGCGACGCGCCGGTGCCGAGCCCCCCGGGCCAGCGCGCGCAGGCCGTAACCCACGTTGTCCTCCACGCTGAGGTGAGGGAAGAGCGCGTAGCCCTGGAAGACGTAGCCGAGCCGGCGCTCCTGCGGGCGCACGTTGATGCCCGTCGCGCTGTCGAAGAAGACCCGGCCGGCCACCACGATCCGCCCCTCGTCGGGGCGCACGAGCCCGGCCAGCGACTGGAGCGTGAGCGTCTTGCCGGCGCCCGAGGGACCGAAGAGCGCCACGACCTTCTCGCCGGCCTCCCAGGTGACATCCAGCGAGAACCCCGGCAGCGCTGTCTTGATCGAGAGGGAGAGCATCAGCCGCCTAGAAGCGGAGCCGCGCCAGCCGGCCGAGACCCATGAGGAGCACCGTCACGCCCGCCACTGCCAGGAGCGCCAGCGCATTGGCCTCGGCCATGCGGTTCTGCTGAACGTGGTCGTAGATGGCGAGCGGCAGGGTCTGGGTGAGCCCCGGGATGCTCCCCGCCACCATCAGCGTGATGCCGAAGTCCCCCAGCGCGCGGCAGAAGGCGAGCACCGTGCCGGCCACCACCGAGCGCCAGGCCAGCGGCAGACTGATGGACCAGAAGATGCCCCACTCCGAGCGCCCGAGCGTGCGCGCGGCCTGCTCGAGCCTCACGTCCACCGACTCGAACCCGGCCTGCGCGGCCTTGATGAGGAGCGCGATGGAGCCGACGCACGCGGCAAGGACGGCGGCCCGCCAGGTGAACGCCAGCTCGATGCCGGCGGCGTCGAAGGCGCGGCCCACGGGTCCGCGGCGGGCGATCAGGAGCAGGAGGTAGTAGCCGAGCACCGTTGGCGGCAGCACCAGGGGCAGCACCACCGCGGCCTCCAGCAGATCGCGCCCGGGGAAGCGCCGGCGCGCCAGCACCCAGGCAAGCGGCAGCCCGATGGCGAGCGTGAGCAGGGTGGCCAGTCCCGCGACCCGGAGGGACAGCCAGACGGGGAAGAGGTCGGGCACGGCTCAGAACTCTCCCGGAACGAGAAAGCCGTAGCGCTTCATGATCGGCCGCCCCTCCGCCCCCTGGACGAGCTGGAGGAAGGCGAGTCCCAGCTCCGGCCGGCCGCTGCGCCTCACCACCGCCGCCATCTGGTCGAGCGGCCCGTGCAGTCGCGGGTCAATGAGGACCACGTCCACCTCGGGGACGGAGGCGATGGAGAGCGCCACGATGGCCGCCTCCACGGCGCCCGCCTGGAGGAACTGGAGCGTGTGGCGGATGTTCTCGCCGTACACGAGCCGAGGCCGGAGCCGCTCCCAGAGCCCGAGCGCCTGGAGCGCCTCCTTCGCCGCGCGCCCGTAGGGAGCGTGATCCGGATTGGCGATGGCGAGACGGCGCACCTCGGGACGGAGAAGGTCGCCCAGCTCCCGGAGCGCCACCCCCACCCTCTTCGAAACGGCCAGGACGATGCGTCCCTGGGCGTACAGCGACTGTGTCTCGGGGATGATCGCGCCGGCCCGGGCGAGATCGTCCACCAGCGCGCGGTCGGCGGAGAAGAAGACATCGGCGGGCGCCCCGTGCTCGATCTGGCGCGCCAGCAGCCCGCTCGACCCGAGCACGAGGGTCACCCGCACTCCGCTCCGCCGCTCGAAGAGCGGCACCATATCCTTGAAGGCGAAGGCGAGGTCGGCGGCCGCGAACACGGTGATCGCTGGCCTGGCCGGCTGCGCCGCCGCCGGGCCCGGGAGCGAGGGCATGGCCCATAGCACGGCCGCGGCGGCGAGCGTCCAGAATCGCCACATGGTGGTCTCGATTGTGCGAGGCGGCACCGGCCGCGTCAACCGCCATGCCGGCACCTTGGGCCAGGCCATGGTCCCGGGGCTCTCCCATCTGCGGGGGCCCAGAGCTGGCCCCCGCACTCCCCCGGCGCAGCGCCCCCGCGGGCTCACCCGCGGGGGCGCTGCTGGATCCACGTGAGCGCCCAGTTCACGAGGAAGGTGAGGAGGAGCAGGATCACCGACAGCGCGATGGCGATGTCGAAATTCCCCCTGCTCGTCTCGAGGACGGTGGCCGTCGTGAGCACGCGCGTGGAGCCCTTGATGTTGCCGCCCACCATGAGCGAGGCCCCCACCTCGGAGATGACGCCGCCGAAGCCGGCCATCACCGCCGCCAGCATGGGCAGCCGGGCCTCGCGCAGGAGCGCCCCGACCATCTGCGCGCGCGAGGCGCCGAGGGCCAGCATCTGCAGCCGGAACGCCGCGGGGATCTGCTGGACGGCGGCGAGCGTGAGGCCGGTCACGATGGGCGCGGCGATCACCATCTGCGCCAGCACCATCGCCAGCGGCGTGTAGAGCATCTCGAGGAACCCCAGGGCGCCGTTCCGCCACAGAAGAATCGTCACGAAGAGACCGACGACGACGGGCGGCAGCCCCATGCCCGTGTTCACCAGGCTGACGGCGAGCGCCCGGCCCGGAAAGCGCGCGAGCGCGAGCACGGTCCCCAGCGGGATGCCGATCAGCAGCGACAGCGCGGTCGCGCTCCCCGAGATCTGGAGCGACAGGAGCGTGATCCGCCACACCTCCGGATCGCCCGTCAGGAGGAGGCGGAGCGCCTCCAGCACGCCCTCGACGAAGAGGCTCACTTCGCAGGTCTCGGGAGGAACAACCGCATGGGATCAGGCTTCGATGCCGCTACTGCTTGCGCTCCCGCTTCGCCTGCTTCTTCAACGCAGGCCCCGGGCCATCGTGCTCCAGCGCGATGAGCACGAGCGGCAGATCCTCCGCGCGCGCCTCTCTCACGTGCCGTTTGGCGTCAGACATCCGAGGGCCTCGATCCGTCAGGAAGCCTCCTAGCTTGTCGCTCGGGACGACAAGGACGCCCACGTCGATCTTCCCGGTCTCCAGCGCTTTCCGGATGTGGATGACGTCAATGACGAGAAGGTCGCTCCTTGCGGACATCTGGATCTCGCCCCCGATGCACACACGCGTGCCATTGACGGTATGGCACTTGGTCCAGTCGATGTCTCCGCTCTTGACCCCGGCCCACGACTCCGGGAATCGCTCGTCGATCAGTTTGCGGACGGCTGCTCCTCCATTCGCGTCCCGCTCTTCCTTCACCTGGAGAGGCACGCCTCGGAGAATACCCCGCAGTTCTTCGAGAAGCGGCATGAGGCCCAAGCGTTCCACGCGCTCGCGAGCCCCATCGTAGTGGTGCTCCTCTACGATCCTGGCCACTCAGGGCAGGACCAGAGTGAATTTCGGATCGGGTCGCTTGAACACGCGCTGCAGGGCGCCTGGCGACGCGGCCTTCAGATCGTGGAGATGCCGCCTGAACCGATCCCGAATCGCGGCACTTGTCGCTATCTCAGTGCCAAGCCAGTGGCGCTTCAGACGCTCCGCCGTCTCGTACGTCGAGCCGCCGCCGCCGAATGGGTCAAGCACAATGTCCCCCTCGTTGGTCGCAACCTGGATGCAGCGGCTGGGAATCATCGGCTTCAGCTCATTGATGTGCCACCGGGCCTTGAATTTCTGGTGCCTCGCGGGTGCAGTGTCGTCCCAGAAGTCGGTGAGGTTGAGTCCAAGCGGATTCAGGTACTTGCGATGGCCGCCGTAATCCTTCACGTCCTTCCCACAGTGACGACACACCGGCACCGGCAGTCGAACGTGATTGAAGACCCTCGGCTCTCCCTTGGTGAAGTAGAGGAGCGTGTAATGCGCCGGGTACAGCTTGCGGCCGCGCGGGAAGGTGCCTTTCATCGACAACGCAATCCAATGGCGAAAGAGCATTCCCCGCTCTTCGATGTGCGAGGCCAGATGGTAGCCCCATTGCGGGAGGATGTACACGAACAGCGCGCCGCCGGGCGTCAGCAGTCGAACGCACTCGTCGAGCCAGGCAAACGACCACTTGAGATAATCGCGCTTCTCGAGCGCGTCCTTCATGGCGCCGCGACCGTAATCCTTGCCGAGATTGAATGGCGGATCAGCGAAGACGCAGTGGATGGACTCCTCCTTGAGGGCCGAAAACAGGTTGAAGCAATCTGTGCCGTAGAGGAGTCCCAGGTGGGTCGAAAGCTGCGGAGCCAGGCGCTTCACGCCCACCTCCGCCGCGAGAGAGGCGAGCCCGGCGTCACCATGGTCAAGCCCGTCGGTGACCCCGTGGTTCTCAAGGGCATGCGAAAGACTAGCATGAGCCGCGCGATTGCCACAAGGCAGCGGGAGGCTGAGCTGACGTCGTGGCCTCTGATCCATGTCGATGCCACCGTAGCTCGCCCAACCGATCCTGCATAATGTGCAATGGTGGATACAGCAGGTCGACGCTCTAAAGGTCGGCTTCGGTTTTCCCGGCGGCGGGGACAAAGAGCGGCTGGCCGTACTGAGCCTCCCCGAATACCTTGATGGCCGCCTGGGCCTCCGACGACAGCATGAAATCGGCGAAGACCTTTCCCTCGGCGGCGTTCACCCGCGGCCCGCTGGCCGGGGCGACCTCCAGGACCGAGTAGAGGTTGAGGAGCGGCCGGTCCTTCTCCACGAGAATCGGCAGGCTGATCCGCTTCCGGAGGGCGAGCCAGGTGGCGCGGTCCGTCAGCGTGTAGGCCCGGCGGTCATCGGCGATGGCGAGGGTCTGGCCCATTCCCTGGCCCGACTCGATGTACCAGGCGCCCCGGGGCTCGATGGCCGCCTGCTTCCAGAGCGCGATCTCGATGGTGTGGGTGCCCGACCTGTCGCCGCGCGACACGAACCGCGACCGGCTCGCGGCGATGCGCCTCATGGCGTCGACCGCCTGGTGGAGCCCCCTGATCGCCGCCGGGTCCTCGGGCGGACCGATGATGACGAAGTCGTTGTACATGACCAGGCGCCGGCGGAGCAGCCGGCCCTCGTCGACGTACTTCCTCTCTAGGGCCGGGGCATGCGCGAGCGTCACATCCGCCTCGCCCCGGGCCGCCAGGGCCAGCGCCTGCCCCGTGCCCACCGATATCGTCTTCACCGTCAGCCCCGTCCTCTTCTCGAACATGGGCACGAGCAGGTCCAGCAGGCCGGAGTCCTGCAGGCTCGTCGTGGTGGCCAGGATGACGGTGGTCGAGGCCGCCGCGCCCGGCTCGGCGAGCCCCGTCAGCAGGGCGCCCGCCAGGAGGACAGCCCGCGCGAGCCTCCGCCACGCCCAGGCCAGGGCCGCCATGGGGTCAGGCCGGGGTGAGCACCCGGCCGGCCGGGACGGCGTTGAAGCGGGGCCCGTCCACCACCAGCTGCCCGTTCACCACGACGTACGGGATGCCCGTCGGATGGCGGTGGGGGTCGGCATAGGTCGCCTCGTCCCTGACGGTCGCCGGGTCGAAGAGCGCCAGGTCGGCGGCGAAGCCCTTGCGCACGAGGCCGCGGTCCTTGAAGCGAAGCTTGGCGGCCGGCATGCCGGTCATCTTGTGGACGGCCGTCTCCAGCGAGACGATACGGCCCTCGCGGCAGTAGCGGCCCAGCACTCGCGGGAAGGTGCCGTACATGCGCGGGTGAGGCTTGCCGGGATGCGGCCCCGGCCCCGCCGAGAGCCCGATGGAGTCCGAGCCCACCATGACGTGGGGATGGGCCAGCGCCTTCTTCACGTTGTCCTCGCTCTGGCTGAAGATCACCATGGAGACGCTGGCCCGCTCGGCCAGGAGCAGGTCGAGCATCGCCTCGGCCGGAGGTGTGCCGGTGTGCCGCGCCAGCGCGGCGAGGCTCATCCCCTCGAGCTCCACGCGCGGGCAGGTGGCGATCACGATCTCGTCCCAGCCCGTGGCGCCGGAGAACGTGAGCCAGCGTTCGCCGTCCACCAGACACTCCGCCACGGCGCGCCGGCGCGCTGCGGGTTCAGCCAGCCGATCGAGGAGGCGCGCGACGCCGCCGTCGTGCATCCAGGCGGGCAGGAGGTTGTCCATCTTCGTGCTGCCGGCGGTGTAGGGATAGACGTCGGCCGTCACCTCCACGCCGCGGGCCCGCGCGGCCTCCATGAGGCCGAGCGCCCGATCCATGAGGTCCCAGTTCTCGCGGCCGGCCGCCTTGATGTGGGCGATCTGCACCGGCACCCCGCCCTCGTCGCCGATCCTGATGGCCTCCGCGACGGAGTCCTCCAGCATCGCGGCCTCGCCCCGGATGTGGGAGAAGTACAGTCCGCCGCGCCGGGCCATGCTCCGCGCCAGCCTGATCAGCTCCTCGGTGGACGCGTAGAGGCTCGGCGGGTAGACCAGCCCCGTGGAGAAGCCGAAGGCCCCGGCCTCC
Source organism: Candidatus Rokuibacteriota bacterium (assembly GCA_016184305.1). GTDB lineage: Bacteria > Methylomirabilota > Methylomirabilia > Rokubacteriales > CSP1-6 > UBA12499. Next base: position 13,684 of record JACPCX010000127.1, read on the forward strand.
AGCGCCTCGGCCAGATACCGCTCCATGGCCGCATGCTCGGCCGGGGTGGGCGGGCGGTTGTCGGGCCCGACGGTGGCCAGCCGCAGCGCGCCCTGCCCCACGAACTGGACGATGTTCACCGAGGGCCCCAGCCGCCTCAGGTGGTCGAGGTACTCGCCGAAGCTCTCCCAGGCGATGGGCAGCTGAGAGCCCGTGCCCCCCGCCCACGCGCGCACCAGCTCGGCCCGCCCGGGCGCCACCGGGGCCGGCGAGAAGGAGCACATCCCCACGACCTCGGTGGTGACGCCCTGGCGCACCTTGGACTCGGCCGAGGGGCAGGCGTGATAGAAGAGGTCGGAGTGCGAGTGGATGTCGATGAAGCCGGGCGCCACCATGAGGCCGCTGGCGTCGATGACGCGGGCCGCCGCCCCGGCGAGCCCGGGGGCGACGGCCGCGATGCGGTCACCTTCCACCGCCACATCTTTGCCTTCGCCCGGGGCGCCGCTGCCGTCCACCACCATACCGTTCCGGATCAGGAGCGACCAGGCCATGGCTACTGCCCCGCCACGATGATCTTCACGGACTTGATCTTGTCGCCCTTCTTGATCTTGTCCACGGCGTCCATGCCCGAGGTGACGATGCCGAACACGGTGTACTTGCCGTCGAGGAAGGGCGCCGCCGCGAGGCAGATGTAGAACTGGCTGCCGGCGGAGTCCGGGTTCTGGGAGCGCGCCATGGCCAGCGCGCCGCGGAGATGCTTCTGCGTGTTGAACTCCGCCTTGATCATGTAGCCGGGACCGCCGGTGCCGTCTCCCTTGGGATCCCCGCCCTGGACGACGAAGCCCGGCTCCACCCTATGGAAGGTGAGCCCATCGTAGAAGCCCTTCTTCGCCAGCGTGACGAAGTTCGCCACCGTCTTCGGCGCGTCGGCGGGATAGAAGTCCAGCTTGATCTCCCCGCCCTTCTCCATGGTGATGACCGCTGACTGTTTCACCTTCTTGCCTCCTTGTTGGGCCTCGGCCGCGGGGAACGCCAGCCCCTGGCCCGCGAGCAGCGCAGCCGTACCCATGACGAGGGCGAGGTGTCGGAACCGCATCGGTGGGCCTCCTTGAGAACGAGATGCGCCATTATGCCAGAGCCGCCGAGCGTGAGCGAGCCCCGGGGCCCGGCGCAAACAATCCATGCTACAGTGAATGCATGCCGCAGCGTCCTGACATCCGCAACGTCGCCATCATCGCCCACGTGGACCACGGCAAGACCACGCTGGTGGACGCCATGCTGTGGCAGTCCGGCATCTTCCGCGCCAACGAGCACGTGGCCGAACGGGTCATGGACTCCATCGACCTCGAGCGCGAGAAGGGCATCACGATCATGGCGAAGAACACGTCCGTCCACTACCGGGACGTGAAGATCAACATCGTGGACACGCCAGGCCACGCCGACTTCGGCGGCGAGGTGGAGCGAACGCTGACCCTGGTGGACGGTGTGCTGCTCCTCGTGGACGCCGCCGAGGGACCGCTGCCCCAGACGCGCTTCGTGCTCAAGAAGGCGCTGGAGGCCGGGCTCCCCCCGATCGTCGTCATCAACAAGATCGACCGCCAGGACGCCCGCGCGGCGCAGGTGCTCGACGAGGTGTACGACCTCTTCATCGACCTGGACGCCTCCGAGGACCAGCTGGACTTCCCCGTCCTCTACACGGATGCGCGGAAAGGCACCGCCACCACGGACCCGCAGGCGGAGGGCAAGACCCTCGCCCCCCTCTTCGACACGCTCCTGGCCCATATCCCACCGCCGCGCTTCGAGGAGGACCATGGGCTCCAGCTCCGCGCCGCCTCGCTCGACTGGGACGATTACGTGGGCCGGCTCATCATCGGCCGGATCGTCAACGGCCGGATCCGCCAGTACGATCGGGTGGCCGTCGTCCACCGGGACGGCAGCGTGGAGACGTCCAAGGTCACCGTGCTCTATGGCTACGAGGGGCTGAAGCGCGTGGAGGTCGCCGAGGCCTGGGCCGGCGACCTGGTCGCCGTGGCGGGCATCGAGGCCATCGAGATCGGGGAGACCATCGCGGACGCCGAGACGCCGCTGGCCCTGCCGGTGATGCACATCGACGAGCCCACCGTGTCGATGCTCTTCTCCGCCAACGTCTCGCCCTTCGCGGGGCGCGAGGGGCGCTTCGTCACCTCGACCCAGCTCCGCGACCGGCTCTGGAAGGAGCGCCGGACCAACGTGGCCATCCACGTCGACGAGACCGACTCGCCGGACACGTTCCGCGTCTCCGGCCGCGGCGAGCTCCAGCTGGCCATCATCATCGAGACCATGCGGCGCGAAGGCTTCGAGATGGAGGTGGGCAAGCCCCAGATCATCACCCGGGAGGAGCACGGGCAGACGCTCGAGCCCATGGAGTACCTGGTGGTGGACATCCCCGAGGAGTTCATCGGCGCCGTCACCCAGAAGCTCGGCCCCCGGAAGGGCCAGATGACCAAGATGGTGAACCACGGCACCGGCCGCGTGCGCCTCGAGTACCGCATCCCCTCGCGCGGGCTCATCGGCTACCGCACCGAGTTCCTCACCGACACGCGGGGCACCGGACTCCTGAACCACCTCTTCGACGGCTACGCGCCCTGGCAGGGGGACATTCCCCACCGCTCCAACGGCGCCATGGTGTCCGACCGCGCCGGCCGGACCACCGCCTACGCCATCGACCATCTCCAGCCGCGCGGCGTCTTGCACCTCGCGCCGGGCGAGCCGGTCTACGAAGGCCAGGTCGTCGGCGAGAACTCCCGCGACAACGACCTCGACGTGAACATCACCAAGGAAAAGAAGCTCACCAACATGCGCGCGTCCACCTCGGACGAGGCCGCGCGGCTCACGCCGCCGAGGCTGATGAGCCTCGAGCAGTCCCTCGAGTGGCTCCGCGAGGACGAGCTGCTCGAGGTCACGCCGAAGTCGCTCCGCCTCCGCAAGAAGCACCTCAGCGGCCGCCGCCGCTTCTAGCCGGGCCGGTAGAGTGAAGGGCGAGCGCGGTCGTGTACAGGTCCGGCGGCGCCCCACTGTTTCCGCCCTCTCGGGCCGGTGTCCATTCGCCGAGTGGACCATCACGCGTTTCTCGCCCCTCCTCATCGAACCGGACGTGCGGTTTTCCCGCATCCGGCTCTCGGACGGGTTTCACACCGAGGCATGCGCAGGCCGCTTCAATTGAAAGCGCCGCAACTGGAACACGCCCAGTTCCCCGAAGATACGCTCCGCGGGGTAGCGCCTCGTCCCTCGCGCAGGGACCTTGTGCCTCCGCCCCAGAAACCTTGGTTGCCCGGTCGGAGGATCTGCCGGATGCCTCCCTTGACCCGCTTCACCGCCTTCTTGCCAGGCGCGGCCCCCACGTACCGGTGCCCGGTCTTCCACGACCGCATCGGCCCAAAGGTGTAGCCCAGAAAGTCAAACGCCTCGCGCCGCCCGTCCACCACCCGAGTCTTCTGCTCATTGAGCGTCAGCCCCATCGTGGTGAACCACCGCCGACTCTGCGCGAGCACCTCCCCGGCCCCAGTCCGACACAGGACCACGAAGTCGTCCGCGTAGTTCACGAGTCGCGCCCCGTACTGTCCGTCAAGCCCCCGGAGACGAAACACCCGCAGATAGCGATTCATGTAGACGTTCGCCAGCAACGGCGACACCACCCCACCTTGCGGCGTGCCGCGCGTCGCCCGCTTGCCCCCACTGAACCGCCACCCCCCGCCCTCGGTCGGTTCCGCCACTGGCGCCTTCAGCCACCGCTTCAGCAACCCCAACAGCTTCCCATCACTGATGCGGCGCGCCAGCGACTTCATCAAGTCCGCGTGCGGAATCGCGTCCAAATACTGCGACACGTCGGCGTCAATCACCTCTGTGTGCCCGGCGTCCAGCGCCCGGTGCACCTCCTGGACCGCCTCCAGCGCCGTCCGGCCCGGCCGATAGCCATAGGCCGTGGGTTCCAGGTCCGCCTCGAAGATCGGCTGCAGGATCAGCAGGACGGCGGTTTGGACCACCCGGTCCCGAATCCCAGGGATCCCGAGGGGCCGCTCGCCCGTGCCACCCGGCTTGGGGATCAGCACCCGCCGCACCGGTTGGGGGCGGTACGTCTCCGTGCGCAGCGTCTCTCCGACGGCGGCCAGCCACCGCTCCTCCCCTGCGGTCTCGATGTCCTCGAACGTCACCCCGTCCACGCCGGGCGCGCCCCCCTTCTGTTTGCTGAGGGCGTAGGCGTGGGCGAGGATGTCCGCCCGATACACCTGGTCATACAGCAGGTAGAAGCGGTAGGCCGGCTCCTGCTTGGCCTTGGTGTACAGCGCCTCTTGGAGCCGCCGGAGCTTCGGTGGAGTTGCCAGGCTCACGCCAATCTCCCGCCCCTTGGCCCGTCGAGACACACCCCGAACCAGGGTCCCTTCCCTCCCCACCGG
>JACPCX010000239.1:0-1801 GCA_016184305.1 Candidatus Rokuibacteriota bacterium
CGCAGCGTCTGGGCAGGGACCGAGGCTCCGGAGCCGGCCCGCACGAGCCAATCGTCCAGGCACCCGCCGTCGTGGCGCCGCTTGCTCAGGCGCTGGAGTGTGTGGAGGCCCAACCCATAAGGATTGAGACGACCGCCGCGGTCGTCTCAATCCGATGTTCAAGAAGCCCGGTGTGCAGATCGGGTGTCCGCGGGATATGGGCAATGCTTCGGACCTGCAGGACGGGAGCGAGCGCTACGACGACTGGGGGGAGCCCGAGGGACGCTTGGGCATGCGCTGGCCGGGGTCCAACACGCTATTCGCGCGCTGGGTCCGGCGGCAGCGGAGCCGGCGTGGGCGTCACGATGGCCATGGCGCGGGGTGACGGGCAGACCGAGGCCGTACCGGCCCGTGCGGGTCGCGGGACGGGTTGGCGATGGGGCGCCTCGCTGCCGGCGGAGCGCTCGGGATGCGCGGACGCAGAGGGCGCGCCGCGCGGCTCAGGGACCCGCCGGCACGGCGCTGAGGGTGGCAGCCTCGCCCGCCCGCTGGCCCAGCGAGGCCAGCCAGCCGGGCGCGGAGTCTCCGGCCAGGAGCAGGCGGGAGAATCGCAGCGCGCCCCCGCAGTGACGGCAGCGCAGGGCCGCCGGGGGCTCGCTCGTGGCCTCGGGGGCTGCCAGCGCGAACCCGCTGGCCATTTCGATACGAGCTTTGACGTCCTCCAGGGACATCGAGGAGCTGGGCGAGAGGAACCCGTAGTAGCGCACCTTCATGAACCCGCGCGGGAGCACATGCTGGAGGAACCGGCGCATGAACTCCAAGATCGGCAGGGTCATGGTGCGCACCCGGTTGCTGTGCGGCTTCTGATACCGAAAGCGCACGTCGTGCGCATCGACGTCCAGGATGCGGCGCTCCGAGATCGCCACCTTGAACACGTAGGGGGCGAGGTACTGCAGCGCCGCCAGGCCGTCGCCCGCCGGCTGGCAGTTGACGTTCCCGTGTCGATCCGGGCGCGAAACTTGGCCCGAACGATCCGCGACAAGGCCCGCACCGGGAGATAGAACCCGGGCCGGGCCGGATGCCAGCGCCCGTCCTCGCTGCTCAGCGCTCCGCCCGTCACGACATAGTGAATGTGGGGGTGATACTGCAAGGTGCGCCCCCAGGTGTGCAAGACCCCGAAGAACCCCGCCACATCCCCGCCGATGTGCCGGGGGTCGACGGCCAGGATCTTGATGGCCCCCGCCGAGGCCTCGAACAGCGCTCCGTAGCCGATCCTTTGATGCCGACGCAGGAAGGGGCGCACGGGCTCGGGCACGGTGAAGGTGAGCAGGAAGTGCTCGCCGGGCAGCTGGCGTGCTCGGTGCCGCTCCAGCCATTCCTGCCCCTTCCCCTGCTGGCAGCACGGGCAGTGGCGGTTGCCGCAGGAGCGATGGACCACGTGCCGCTGCCCGCAGGCGTCGCACACATACAGGGCCGACCCCGCGGCCTCCGTATGGCAGTCCGTGATCGCCGCGATGACCGTCTTGTGGGCCTTGGGCATGGCCGACCCGAACCGGTCGAGGTAGGCCGGCCCGTGCGTGCGAAAGAGGTCCTGGAGAAGTCCCATGGCTACAGGCCCTCCATGACCTGGTCGATCAAGGCATAGGCGTCCTCAGAGCCCTTGTGGGTGAGGTGCAGATACATCATGGTGGTCTCGAGACTGGCGTGGCCCATGTTCTTCTGGATCACGCGGAGATTGACCCCCGCTTCGAGCAGATGGGTGGCATAGCAGTGGCGCAGGGTGTGCACCGACACCCCGCGCTTGCCGATGCCTGCGTCGCGC
>JACPCX010000128.1:0-34929 GCA_016184305.1 Candidatus Rokuibacteriota bacterium
CTCGCGCAGCGTCGGCGTCCTGAACTTGCCCTTGTCCTCGTCGCGCTTGGTCGTGTAGTAGAGGCCGAGATCCCGGTCGGCCTTGCGGTAGAGCGGCTCGGGAACGCCGCGGCTGTAGTGCTGGAAGCGCAGCGTGATCTGCCGGAGCGGGTCCTCCTCGAAGGCCGGGTTCTTGGGAACGCCGAGGTTGTGGTAGTTCTCGTCGGACGCCAGCGGGCCCGAGTGGCACTGGATGCAGCCGGCCTTGCCCTGGAAGAGAGCGAGGCCGCGCCTCGCCTCCTCCCCGAGAGCCCTTGCGTCACCTTTGGCGAAGCGGTCGAAGGCGACCTGGTCGGGACTGGACACCAGCGTCCGCTCGAAGGCGGCGATGGCCTTCCACACATCGCCGATCAGGGGGCGGTCGGTGCCGAAGACGGCCTTGAAGCGGCGCACGTACTCGGGGATCTGCCGCAGCCGCTCCTCCATCATGATGGGGTCGCCGTTGCCGGCCACGTTGCCCGTGGCCGCGGCCTCGGCCTGCCCCTCGAGGCTCGTCACCTCTCCCGCCCAGAACAGCTTCGTGTAGTGCGCCGCGTTGAGCACCGTCTGAGAGTTGCGCCAGTGCTGGGTGCCGGGGTAGCCGCGGGAGACGTCGCTCCCGTCGCCCCAGCCTGCCTCGGGGTTGTGACAGGAGGCGCAGGAGGTCGAGGCGTCGCCCGACAGCCGCGGGTCGAAGAAGAGGAGCCGCCCCAGCTCGACCTTCGCTGGCGACATCGGATTGTCGCGCGGCACCGCCACGGGAGGCAGGGGACCGAGGGCCAGAGGCTTCTGAGACTGAGCCGAGACGGCGCCGGCGAGGAGCCCGGCCCCGAGCAGGAGCGCGGCCCCCGCGCCGATGAGGTTCGCTCCGGGTACGCGTCGCATGGGTCGGGCCTCCTCAGTTCTTGCCCAGCGTCCGGAGCTTGTACTCCGGCGGGGTCGGGCGCTCAACGACGATGGGATCGCCGGTCAGGCTCTTGAGGAATTCCACCAGGGCTCGCTTGTCCCCGTCGCCGAGCCCCAGCGGGCGGAGCAGCGGGCTCTTGTTCGGGTGGGCCCCGCCGCCGCGGTTGTAGAAGTCCATCACGTCGTCGAGCGTGGCCAGCGACCCGTTGTGCATGTACGGCGCGGTCAGCGCCACCTCGCGCAGCGACGGGGTCCTGAACTTGCCGCGATCTCCGGGCTCCTTCGTGACCCCGTAGAGGCCCACGTCTTCCCTCAGGTTGTCGTAGTTGGGAACGCCAAGCGTCTTCATGAAGCGCCGGAAGGTGATGTGGCGCAGCGGCTGGGCGTAGACGGCCGCGTTCTCCGGAACGCCGAGGGCATGGAACTTCTGGTCCGAGAGCAGGGCGCCGTCGTGGCACTGGATGCAGCCGGCCTTGCCCTGGAAGAGTCCCAACCCCTCCGCCGCGGCCGGGCTCAGCGCCCCCGCCCCCCCCTTCAGGTGGCGGTCCAGCGCCGCGTTGCGCGAGGCAATGGTCTGGATGAAGGCCGTGATGGCGTTGAGGATGCGCCCGTAGGTCGGCTCTCCTCCCATGGCCTTCGTGAACGTCTCCTCGTACTCGGGCATCTGCCGCATGCGCTCGATGAGGAGGCGGCCGTCGGCCTGCATGAAGTGGGCTTCCGTGAGATGGTCGCGGACGAGGGTCGGCAGGTCCCGCCCGTCCATCCTGCCATCCCAGTAACCCCGCCGATAATAGGCGGCGTTGAGGATGGTCTGGCTGTTCCGGAAGTACTCGCTGCCGGGGTAGCCGGTGGAGAGCGGCTTCCCATCGCCCCACCCCTTCTTCGGATCGTGGCAGGTCGCGCAGGAGATGGCGGCGTCTCCGGAGAGCTTGGTCTCGAAGAAGAGCCAGCGGCCCAGCTCCGCCTGGTCTGGATTCGGGGCCTTCAGCGCGGGCAGCGGGGCCAGCGGCTCGGCCAGCGCGGCGCCGGCTGCCAGAACAAGGACGGCCGCAGCGAGAACTCCGCCGAGTGCGAGGAGCCTGTTCATGGCCTGTCTCCTGTGACCCGGGCCGGGCACCCGGGCTGTCGCCCGCCCGATCCCGGGGCGGCGGTCCAGATCGAGAGGAAGATGGACGGTCCGGCAGCCGACACCCAGAAGGCGATGAGTCACTTGGCCACGAGGTCAAAGGTGATCTCCGCCTTGCCCTTGGCGGGGACGGTGACCTCGCCCTCCTTGATGCCGAGCACCGGGTGCAGGGCCCGGACCTTGTACTTGCCGGGCGGCACGTCGGCGATGGCGAAGGTGCCGTCCGCCCCGGTCACCGCCACGTAGGGCGACGGCGCGGCGAACATCCACGCGTGCATGAAGTCGTGGGCGTCGCACTCGATCTTGACCCACTCCCCCCGGCGGACGCTGACGGCCTTGGTGAGCGTCTGCCCCTGGTTGGGCTGGCCGAAGTTGAAGAGAGTGCGGCGGGTTGTGCCGATGATCTCGTAGCTGTGGATATTGTGGAGCACCGGGTCGCTGTTGAGGATGTCGAGGTCGCCTCCCTTGGGGACCACCATCATCGGCGGGATGAAGCGGCAGCCTTTCTGGTCGAGAAGCGGCTTCTTCCCCGCCGCCGCCCAGGCCTTGCCCTTCTCGATCCCGTCGATGATGACGACGGCGTTCTCGAGGGCCCCGTTCTTGACGGCCACCTCGACGATCTCCCGCACGCCGTCGCCGCAGACGTCGTTGTTCTTGGTGATGAGCATCTTCTTCGACACCGGCGCCCCCTTGAACAGCGCCTTCCCCGCGACGCTCCCGCCATCGGCCACCGGCGCCACGTCGTACGCGAGGGCCACCGCGGGAGCGAGCCAGATAACAGCCACGACGAACGCAGAGAGCTTCTTCACGCCTCCGTTCTCCTTCCCTCGCCGAGCCGCCGGCCGGCGACCGTCTCGATCGCCCGGGTGAGCGCCCCGGAATCGATCTCCTTGAGGAGCAGCGCTCGCGCGCCCGCGCGCATGAGATCGCTCCGCGCCCGCTCGGTCAGATACGCGGTCAGCACCACGATCCCGGCCTCCGGCGCAGCCTGCGCGATTCGACCCAGGAACGCCGCGGCATCCGGCGCCATCCGCGGCACGTCTGCCACGACCACGTCGGGGCGCCGCTCACCGACCACTCGCACGGCCTCTGCCTCGTCGCGCCCCTCGGCCACCACCGAGATCCCCGGCACCTGCATGAGCCGCCGGGCCAGCCCCGCGCGGGTCCCGGGGTTCCCATCGACGATGACAACCGTGACGGGGCGCTCCACGGCGGCAGCATCGCGCGCGGAGAGGGATGCCGAGAAGTGCCGGGTGGGGTCCGGGGGACAGTTTTTCGGCCCTGGCGGATCAGGGCCGAATGGCCCTGGCGCCGCACTCGTTCGGCCGGGCCGGGGCTCAGGCCGGGGGAGCGTGGCGCCGGGCGAAGAAGGCGGCAGCCTCGGAGCGGCGCGAGAGGTGGAGCTTGTCGAAGATGTGGGACAGGTAGTTCTTCACCGTCTTGTCGCTCAAGCCCAGCGCTGCGGCGATCTCCTTGTTGGTCTTGCCCTCGGCCACGAGGGCCAGCACCTTCCGCTCCTGGGCGGAGAGCTGCGTCACGTCGTCGGGCTGGCCCCCCGAGGCCAGTCGCTGGACCTTCTCGAGCACCTTCTGGGTCACGGCCGGATCGAGCAGCGACTGCCCCGCCGCCACCGTCTCGATGGCGCGCACCAGCTCCTGGCCGCGGATCTGCTTGAGCAGGTAGCCGGAGGCGCCGGCCAGGATGGAGCTGAACACGGCTTCCTCATCCGCGTAGGAGGTCAGCATGATCACGCGGACGCGGGGATCGGCGCTCCGGATCTCCCGGCAGGCCTCCACCCCGTTGCGATCGGGAAGCCTCACGTCCATCACCACCACGTCCGGTCGCAGCGCCGCCGCCTGGGCCACCGCGGCCTCCGCCGTCCCGGCTTCGCCCACGATCGCGATGCCGCGTTCCCGGCTGAGGAGCGAGCGCAGCCCCACGCGGACCACCTCGTGGTCGTCCACCAGGAGCACGCCGATCTTCCGGGCGCTCACGACGCCGGCGCCCGGGGAATCCTCAGCGCGATCCGGGTGCCGCGGCCCTGGGCGCTGGTCACCGAGAGCTCTCCCCCGAGTCGCCGGGCCCGCTCGCTCATGTTCCGGAGCCCGCGGCCGACGCCCGGCCGGGCATCGGGCTCGAAGCCGACCCCGTCGTCCTCGACGCGCAGGCGCACGGAGCCGTCGTCGCGGCCGAGGCTCAGCGCAACGCGAGAGGCCCGGGCGTGACGGATCACGTTGGTCAGGGCCTCGCGGCAGATCTGGAAGAGGTGAATGACCTGGTCGCGCGTGAGCAGCCGGTCGATGCCCTCGTCCACGGAGAGGTCGGCAGCCAGGAGCGAGTTCAGCGCGAGCCCCCGCACGAGCCCGTCCAGGGCGCCGGCCACATCGCGGTCCTGAAGCTCCTCGGGGTCGAGCCCCACGAGGTAATTCCGGACGTCCCGGATCACGGTGTTGAGGCCCTCGATGGCCTCTTCGAGCCTGGGCCTGACCTCGAGCGAGCCCTCGGCGGCCAGCCGCATGCACTCCTCGAGCCCGAGGCCCGTGGCGTAGATGGACTGGATGACGCCGTCGTGGAGGTCGCGCCCGATCCGGTCCCGCTCCTCCAGCCGGGCCAGATCCCGCACCTCACGGTGGAGTCGCGCGTTCTCGATGGCGATGGCCGCCTGGTTGGCAAGCCCCTGGAGGAAGTCCATCTGCTCCCGGTCCACCACGCGCGGGGCCCGGTAGCCGACGCAGAGATCGCCAACTTCGCGCTCGCCTGTCCGCAGCAGCGCGGCGACGTGGGTCGGCAGGAGCTCACCGTGCGTCACGGAGCACAGGCAGCCCAGCGCCCCCGCCCGACCGCAGTCGGTGGCGTCCAGCGGCGCGCCGGGGCCGAGACGCAGGGCCTCCCCGGCGCCGCTCGTGGCGCCAACGCGCAGCCCCATGCCCGGCTCCACCAGGCAGAGGATGGCCACATCGGCCCCGAGCAGCTCCCGCGCCTTGTCCACCACGAGCTGGAGGATCTCCGGCAGCGAGAGGAGACTCGATATCTCGGTGCCGATGCGCAACAGCGCCCCCGCCTCCCGGGCCAACCGCTCGGCGCGCTCCCGCGCCTCGAGGAGCTCCCGCTCGTGCTGCTTCAGGTGCCCGGCCATCCGGTTGAACTGGTGGCTCAGGTCTTCCAGCTCGTCGTTGGTCTCCACGCGGATGACGCGGTCGAAGTCCCCCGCAGCGACGGCCTCGGCGGCCTTGGCCAGCGCGGCGATGGGCCGCGTGAAGTGCCGCGCGGCGGCGACGCCCACCACGGCGGCCACCACGAGCACGCCCGCCCCCAGCACCGCCACGAGAAGCTGGAGCGAGCGGATCGTGGAGAGGACCTCGGCTTTGCTGTAGGCGTGGGCCACGACCCACGGGCCCCGCCCGGGTCCGGGGTGGATCGGCGCGAAGGCGAGGATGCGGCCCCTGAGCCCCGGCTCCACGACCGCGCCGGCGGTGCCCGAGAGCAACCTGGCCGTGATCTCACGCGCGAAATCTCCGTGGAGACTGTCGCCCGCGGCGGCGAAGCCGCTGGCCTCGGGCGGCATCCGCCGCGAGTCGGCGAGATAGATTCCCTGCGAGTCCACCAGGAAAACCGTGCCGCGCTCGCGCCCCAGGCTCACCACCTGCGAGAGGATCTTCGACGCGTAGAGGTTCACGATCACGATCCCCCGCGCCTCGCCGCGCGGGTCGGCCACCCTCGCCGCGTACCGCACCACCGGCATGGCGGGACGCTCGACCTTCCCCCACTCCTCGTTGAGGTCCATGGGAGAGACGTAGACCGCCCCGACCGTCAGCCTCATGGCCTCGCGGAAGTAGTAGCGGTCGCTCTTGTCCTGGAGCCCGGCGGCGGGGACCACGTAGTGGCGCTCCCCGTCGAAGTCCACGCGGGCGACCTCGCGTCCCCGCTCGTCGAGGTAGCGGATCTGGTAGTAGGCCTTCCGGGATCGGGAGAAGGCGAGGAAGGCCTGCTGGACGGCGTCGGTCGCCGCGCGCGAGGGACCCGACCCGGACGCGACCATCGTCTGCAGGGTTGGCAGCCGCGTGAGAAACGTCACGTCGTCGCGCACGGTCTCGAGGAACTGCTGGACCTCTCCCGCCTTGAGCGAGACTCCCTCACGCAGGCCGTCGAGGACGGTCTGCTTGAGAAGCGAGAAGGAGAAGACCGCGCCGTAGCCTCCCACGACGGCCACCGGCACCACCCCCAGCAGCACGAAGGCGATGACGAGCTTGGTGCGGATGCTCAGCCGGCGGAACAGCTTGTTGACGTTGACCATGGCCCCGACGCGCTCCGGCGGTGGATTGCCGCGATCATAGCACCGACTGCTGCCCGAAGATCCCGCTGACGCGCGGGGCCTACTCCTCGTCGGCGGGCCTGAGCGGCAGCGGCAGCGCCGAGACCACCGCGGCGCGGACGTTCCGCGCCATCTCCTGGGCGGCGCCCTTGACATCTTTGCCCCCCGCTGGCCAGATGAGCGGGTGGTACACGATGGTGAGGCGGCCAGGGCGCGGGAGCCAGCGCCCGGGCGGCCACGACTCGCTGCCCCCGATAATGGTCACGGGGAGCACCGGCACCTTGCAAGAGCACGCCAGCCGGAACGCGCCCGGCCTGAAGCGCTGCAGCCGCCCGTCGGGACTCCGCCCCGCCTCGGGGAAGATCATCACGGCCGCTCCCGCATCGAGCAGCCGCACGGTTTCCCGCGTCGCCTTCGGGTCGGCCGCCTCGATCTCCACCGGGAAGGCGCGCAGACGCCGGATCAACGAGGACAGGACCGGGATGCGGAAGAGCGCGCTCCAGGCCATGTAGTGGACCGGGCGGCGCACCGGGATGGTGACGAGCGGAGGATCGGCATAGGTCACGTGGTTCGGGGTGATGATCAGCCCCCCATCCCGGGGGATATTGTCGACGCCTTCGAAGCGGATGCCGAAATAGAGGCGCGCCCCCAGCCACACGGCGGGACGGAAGAGATCCAGGACGGGCGTGCGCACGTCCCGATACTGCCACGGAAGCGATGAGCGAGACAATGCGGCATGACGCGAGCCGGCCGCTGGTGATCGCCCACCGGGGCGCATCGGCGGAGGCCCCCGAGAACACCATCGCGGCCTTCGAGCTGGCCCTGGCGCAGGGCGCCGACGCCATCGAGCTCGACGTCCACCTCTCCCGCGACGAGCACCCGGTGGTCATCCACGACGGGACACTCGAGCGGACCACGAACGGCGTCGGGTCCGTCCGCGACCGGACGGTGCAGGAGCTGAAGCGGCTGGACGCCGGGGGCTCGCACTCCTCGGTCTTCCGGGGCCAGCGGATCCAGACGCTCCAGGAGGTGCTCGAGCGATTCCGCGACCGCACGCGCTTCTGGATCGAGCTGAAGGGGGGATCGGACCTCTACCCCGGCATCGAGGAGCGGGTCGTGGCCTGCCTCGAGATCTACGAGGTCATCGACCGGGCGCTGGTCCAGTCCTTCGACCACGAGGCGCTCGCGCGCGTCCGGACGCTCAGCCGGGAGGTCACGCTCGGGGCGCTGGTGGCGCAGCCTCCCCTGGACCCGGCGGTGGTGGCGCCAGGCATCGTTCAGGCCATCTGTCCGGGGGCACACCTGCTGACGGAACACGATACGGCGGTGATCCTGGGGGCGGGGCTCGGCTGCTACGTCTGGACAGTCAACGAGCCGGCCCAGATGGACCGGCTCGTCTCATGGGGGGTGAGCGGGATCATCACCGACCGGCCGGCGCTCTTGCGCGCCCGGCTCTAACAGGCCGCTGAAAAGGGCCTGTGGAGCTTGTCCGTATCCCTCTAATCCTCGTCGCCCTCGTCCCCGACGAAGGCAGCACCTGCGGGCGCGAGTCTCCGGGTGCTCCGCTCCAGCATGTCCTGGCAGCGCACGCAGGTCAGCACCTCGGGCATGGCCCGGAGTCGCGCCGGCGCGATCGGCTCGCCGCACTCCTGACAGATCCCGTACTCCCCTTCGCGCAGCCGCTCGAGCGCCTCCGCGAGCTTGTTGGCGCGCTCGACGAGCAGGCTCCGGGTGGCGAAGCTCATCTCCCGGTCCTCGTTCACGCGGATCAGATCCACCTCATCGGCCATGGCCGTGCTGTCCCCGATCGAGCCCGGAAAGTCCTCGAAGACCACCCCACCGCCCATCCGCCGGATTCTCTCCACCGTCCGGGTCAGCTCCGCCTCGAGTCGCTGCTTGACGTCTTTCATCACCGATCTCCTCTTGGGCCCTGGGATGTCCAAACCTATAAGCTTCGTGGCACACGTAACATGCAATCATCATGCCCACGAATTGCCGAGTTGGACGTCCCCTAAGGTCTCGATATTCAATATTTAGCCCGAAGGCATGGGGGTCCAGTCGGGCGAAACTCCTACACTCTGCGGGGAAAAAGCGGTACCGCTGTGGCAGGAATTGGCACCCAGTCCCCAGGATGAGAGGGGACCGCACCGGGGCGTGCTGCAGCCAGAACCATCGCGCCCACCTCCTCGTGAAGCGGCAGGAGGCCGGGTCGAGTCCCCCTGGCTCGGAGCTACGACCGGCGCCAGTTTGGCGTCGAGGCGACATCATGTCGCTCGCGACCGTGCGGGCGCCGGCGCCGGATGTCCGGGGGCGGCCGGCATCTCCCCGCGAACACTGCCCTTCGTCGACAGCATTCGCGGAGTGACTGCCTGGCACTGGACTTGCGAGGGCTCCGCTGCACGAGGAGCGTGCGGGGGATCAGGTGGCGGACGGTATGGCTCACCGAAGCGTGCTGCTCATTGACGACGACGCCGAGATGGTTGCGGTCCTCCGGGTTGTGCTCGAACAGGAGGGACCCCGCGTCGCCGAGGAGGCCCTGCGCGGAGGCGCGCACTGCTCCCGGGAAAAACCGTTTCGCATGGTCGAGATCGTGGAGGCCATCGCGAACGAGACGCGCCAGGGGCACCTCATGCTGGGGGGCGAGCCGACGGGCCGAGGAGGAACGGAGGCAGAGCGCTCCCCATGAGGATCACGACTCGTCTCGTGGGGGCGATCTGGATCTCGGCGCTGGTCATCATGGCCGGATTCGCCTTCTTCCAGGTTCGGGAGGAGCGGGGCCGGCTGGAGCAGGACCTGGCCCGGCGGGCGGCGCTCCTCGGCGAGGGGCTGAAGGAGGCGGTGGAGCCGGCCGTCCGGAAGGGCTCCGCCCCGACCGTTGCGCGCCTGCTCAAGAAATTCGCGCGCCCCGATCGCCGCATCGCGGTCTATGACCAGTTCGGGAGTCTTGTGTCCGTGGCGCCGGACATGCCTCGTGCCCTGCCCCCCGCGCTGCCCGAAGTCACGGAGGCGATCACGCTCGGCGCTGCCCAGAAGGGGTTCCGGACGATCCACGGCGGGAACACGTACGTGTACGCGACGCCGCTCCAGCACGAGGAGCGGTCCACCGGGGCAGTTGCGGTCTTCCTGGACGCCGCCCATCTCGACGCCGCCGAGAGCGGGCTCTGGCAGGACAACGCCATTCGCTTCCTGGCCCTTGCGCTTGGCATCTCGGTCGTCGCCCTCTTCGTCGTCCGGGTCAGCGTGGCGCATCCGCTGTCGGAGATGGCCGAGTGGGCGAAGCGCCTGAGGAACAACCCTGCGCCGCCTCCCCGAACCGCGGATCCTGGGCTGTTCGGCGCCTTGAGCGTGGAGGTGGCCGGCCTCGCGAGGAAACTGTACCGCGCCCAGGCCGCAGCGGAGCAGGAAGCGGCCCTGCGCCTTGCTGGCGACGTGATCTGGACCGAGGAGCGGCTCAAGCAGTTCGTTCGCCTCAGATTCGGCACGCGGCCCCTCTTCGTCGTGTCGAATCGGGAGCCGGTCAGCCACCTCTGGAGGGGCAAGGAGATCGTGGCCCAGACGCCTGCAAGCGGGGTCGTGACGGCCATGGAGCCGGTGATGCGGGCCTGCGGCGGCGTGTGGGTGGCGCACGGCAGTGGCGTCGCCGATCGGGAGACGGCGGACGCCAGGGGCCGGCTCGGATTACCCGTGGAGGACCCGCGCTACACGTTGCGGCGCGTGTGGCTCACTCCGGACGAGGAGGAAGGGTACTACTACGGCTTGTCCAACGAGGGCCTCTGGCCGCTCTGCCATGTCGTCCACGTGCGGCCCGTGTTCCGGCCCGACGACTGGCTGGCATACCGGGCCGTCAACAAGAAGTTCGCGGAGGCCCTACTCGACGAGATGGCGGGGGTCGAATCCCCGACGGTCGTGATCCACGACTACCACTTCGCGCTGCTCCCCGCGCTCATCAAGGAGGCGCGGCCCGACGCGCGGGTCGCGATCTTCTGGCATGTTCCGTGGCCCAACGCCGAGGCCTTCGGCATCTGCCCGTGGCAGCGGGAGATCCTTCTCGGGATGCTGGGGGCGGACCTCATCGGCTTCCACACGCAGTACCATTGCAACAACTTCCTGGATACCGTCGATCGCGCGCTCGAGGCGCGAGTGGACGCAGAGCACTTCTCGGTGGTGCGTGGCGACCACACCGCCTGCGTCCGACCGTTTCCGATCAGCGTGGCCCCGGACCTCGTGGAGGACCCCCCGGAGATCTCGCGGAAGGCCCTCCTGGACCAGCTGGGCATCACGGGGGAGTTCCTGGGGGTGGGAGTGGAGCGGGTGGACTACACGAAGGGGCTGCCGGAGCGCTTCCTGGCGCTCCAGCGGTTCTTCGAGCGCTTCCCCGAATACTGCGAGCGGCTCGTCTTCGTCCAGCTCGGCGCCCCGAGCCGAAGCCGGATCAAGCGGTACCAGGAGCTCCAGGCGGAGGTCGACGCGACCGTGGACGCCGTGAATCGCGCCCTCGGCACGAAGAGCTGGCAGCCCATCGTGTACCTCAGGCACCATCATGACCACCGGGACATCTGGCCCTTCTATCGCCATGCCGACTTCTGCATGGTGACCTCCCTGCATGACGGCATGAACCTCGTCGCCAAGGAGTTCGTCGCGGTTCGCGACGACGGGGAGGCGGCGCTCATCTTGAGCCGCTTCACGGGGGCCTCGCGGGAGCTGGGCGAGGCCTTGCTCGTGAACCCCTACGACCTGGACGAGACGGCCGAGGCGGAGGCCCGGACACGAGGCGGAGTACGTCACGGCGGGCCGGGCGCGTGCCGACGGGCTGCCGTAGCGTCGAGGACACCCAGGCAGGACCCGTCCGCCCGTCCCTGGCCTTGCGCTCTCGCGTCCGCTCAGCAGGACCGAGGCTCCCGTAGTCCCGATCAGCGACGCCAGGACGGATCCCACCGCCAGAAAGGCGGTGTTCGTCAGCGGCGTCGCCTCCAGGTCGCCCGTCAGCCGGATGCCGCCGGAGCCGGATGCCGCCGGAGATCGTATAGAGCGCGGCCAGCAGCAGCATGAAGGACAGATACTCTTCCAGCGTGTGAAGGAGCGCGGTTGGCCGCTGGACGAGGTAGAACCCCGCGACTGGGAGGCCGAGGCCGCAGGACACGAGGAGCTTGTTACGGTTCCGCTCCCACCAATGCGGCACCCACAACGGACAGATGGCGATGGCGACAAGCATCGCCACGAACGGCAGGACCGCATACCACGGCATCGGGTCCCAGTCCTCGTCTACCGGCCGGCTCCGGCCATGGAGCCCTCCTCAGCCCAGGCTGAGCTTGAGCACCAGGATTACAATCCCGGCGACCAGGGCCATCCACAGGCTCACCACGAGACCTTCCCAGCCTTCCTTCATTTTCACGGTGCCGTCCTCCGCGGAGAAAGAAAGAGGGCGCGCTGCCGCATCAGCGGCAGGCAGGGACGCGAAGGCGTGAGGACTGGCTAGTGGTCTTCGGAGGGCGAGGACGGGTCTGAGAGCGCGTCGGGAGGGCGTCTGGCCGGAAGGAGGGTCTGCCGGTGATCGACGGTCATGGGGTGCGAACGCGAGAGGGTCCGGACAACGACATGGGGCCGCCCGAGCGTGGGCACGCGGGCGAGGAGCGTAGGGGCGGACACGCTCTCGGCTCGGGCGCGATCAGCTTGAATCACCTCGACCGAGCCGTCCACGAACTGGACGGCTCCCGGCATCAAGGGATTGGCCACATCCAGCGAGACATACAGCAAGAGCAAGAGGGAGAAGCGCCGCGCCGACATGGCCCGCATTGTATCCGATCGGCGCCGTGTGAGCGGTAGGCCGACGACGGAAGCCGACGCCGGGATGGCGGGCAGGGGCTCTATCGCCTGAGGGCGCGCCGCGCCGCATCCACCAGGGCGCGCATCTCCGGGCTCGGCGCCAGCCCCGTGCCGTGTACGTAGTGGACGCTGAGGCCGCCATCGTCGAGACGGGCGAGCTCCACAGGAGAGCGATCCACGGCTGGCGCTCCGTGGCCCTCGGCCTTCCGTCACCGCCAGAAGCTGCTCGACCAGCGCATTCACCCGGAACGGTTTCTCGACGTAGGCGGTGGCCCCGCGGCGGAGCGCTTCCGCCCTGACGGCCATCCCGCCGAAGGCGGTGATCACGATGACGTCCGGGCGGGCCGACTCCAGCGCCTGGAGCACCTGCTCGCCCGAGGCCGCCTCGTGCACCTCGAAGCCGTGGCGCTCGAGCGCCTCGCGGAGCATGGCCCTACCGCCACCGGCCGATGAGGGTCGGCTTCTCCGCCTCGAAGGCTCCGGCGATCTCCTCGAGCGCCTGCTCGATCTCGGCCGGGGAGCGGTCACGCGTCGCCAGCAGGAAGGCCGCGACCCGGCCCAGGTAGAGGGGGGTCAGCGCCCGCAGCAGATGATCGCTGGGCAGCCGCCGGTCGTGGTAGGCGACGGCGAAGTCGCCGATCACCCGGGCCCAGAGCCGAGGCGCGAAGCGGAACTCGTCGGGAGCGACGAAGGGCAACGGATAGAGGTCCGTCAGCGTGGTGTCCGGCATGATCTGCTCCCAGACCGGGAGGAGGTCCTTGAGCCCGAGGCGGAACGCGCGGACCATGCGCTCCACGTCCGGGCCGCCCTGGTCAGGGAGCATGGTCGCGGGACCTCCGATGAGCGGCACCGCGCGGGCGTCGTGCGCCTCCTGCCAGGCCTCGCGATGGCGCCCCATGAGCGTGAGCAGCGGCCCCACCGTCTCGGCGACGATGGTCGGCAGGTCGGCCGGTCGCGCCCGCGGGCTGGGCCGCCGCCCGAGATGGACCTGGACTTCCGCCACCGATCGCGTGTAGGCCGGCAGCGCGCAGTCGGCCCGGCCAGCCGCCACGGGCCCGAGCAGAGCGCGGATCGCCTCGGGGGGCAGCCCGGCCAGCGTCGCATCCAGGAGCACCGCGCCGCGCACCTCGAGCCGGCCCGCCACCGACAGCAGCGTGCGCAGGGCCTGCCCGGCGTCAGCGTCCGGTCTCGACTCGAGGCAGAGCCGGCTCGCCGGCTCGGCGCCCGCCCACGAGCGGATCGCATGCATGGCGCCCTGGCGCCATCCCACGGGCAAGGCGAGCACCGCCGCCCGCTGAGCAGGGAAATGCTTCGCCAGCGCCGTCGCCGCGGCGTCGAGCAGGTCGGTGGTCCCGCCGGCCTCCTCGTCGGCGTACACGGCGGCCACCAGGTCCAGCGGCCCGGCCGCCTCCAGGGCCGTGAGGCTCTCCGCCGCGAGAGGGAGATCCCCGAGGCTCGCCATGCCGGGGCGCCTCCTAAGCGGTGAGGCTCGCCAGCAGCGCGAGGTAGTCGCCCAGGTGGCGGGTGACGAGGAAGGTGCGCCGCACGTACTCGCGGGCGGCGCCGCCGAGCCTGGCGATCAGGTCCGGGTCCTCGAGGAGCTGGCGGATGCGGAATGCCGCGCCCTCGACCGAGGTGACCCCGTATCCCGTCACCTCGGGGATCAGCTGGGCGGGAATGCCCCCGACCATGCTCGCCACCACGGGCTTGCCCTTCCACATGGCCTCGGCCACGATCAGCCCAAAATCCTCCTGGAGCGGCTTGTGCACGAGCATCGCGGCGGCCCGCTGCAAGGCGTTCATCTGCAGCTCCGCGTCCGGCGGGAGAACCAGCACATGGACATCGGGATCGTCCGCTGCCGCCTCGCGCACCTGCGCGAGCACGGTGGTGCCCTCGGGGTTGTCGGTGGCTCCCCATCCCGCCAGGACGAGGCGGCAGGCCACGTACTTCTTCGCGAGGCGGTAGGCGCGGAGCACGCCCGGGAGATCCTTGCTCCGGGCATAGGGGGCCACCGTGAGGAGCAGGGGCTTGTCGCGGGGGACCCCGAGCTGCTCCAGGGTCTGGTCGATCTCCCGGCGGGTGAGATCCCGGTTGCGGTCGCTCAGGGGATCCACCGACGGGTGGACGATCAGGGTCGGGATGGGCAGGCGCTGGGCGAACTTCGGGAGCGAGAACACGGCGGCGTCATAGTGCTCCACGTCGCGGCGGACCAGGTACCAGGCCCGCCGGTACGCCGCCGAGAGGTCGCCGTGGTAGCGCCACACCCACCGCCCCCGCTCCGGGCGATGATGGACGAGGCCGAGCGGTGCGGCGTCGTGGACCATGACGAGGTCGGCCTCGAGCCCGAGCCGCGACGCGTTGGCGCCGGCCGTCTCGCGGAACCCGTGGAGCATGGTCTCGGTGACCGGCTCCTCGAGGCCCGCGAGGGCCATGTCGAGGTGCCGGGCCGCGGCGTAGAACGCCGGGTCGCCCACGATCACCTCCCATGCCGCGTCGATTCCGAGTTCCTGCATCATCGGGACCAGCCGGTTGAGGATAGCCGGCGAGCCGGCTCCGAAACGGCTGGCGTTGACGTGGAGGAAGCGGCGCCCCCGGAGCCGCTCGGCGAGACGCACCAGGAGATCGATGGTCCCTCGCGGGGCGACCTCCCGGTAGGCGTCGAGACGGCCCGGGCTCACCGGCCGCCCCCCGGCAGCGCCTGGTCCACCAGGCGGATCAGGCGGGCGCGAGTGCGCTCGAGGCTGCCGCCGTAGGGGCTCACTGAGCGCACGCGCGCGGCCAGCTCGGGCAGACCGAGCCTCTGCTCCAGCCACGCCGCGAAGTCGTTCTGCCGTCGGCCCAGCCGCATCCGCGCCTCGACCAGGTGGAAGTAGATAGCGCTGGAATCGACCTCGAGGAGCGCCCGGCGGAAGTCCGCGAGGTTGCGCACCTCGACACCCGTGGGGATCTCCACGATGCGCGAGCGGACGAAGTCGAAGGGGTCGGCCGAGACGACCCCGGGGACGACGGGCATCTCCCGCAGATGGGCGTCGATGACCGCCACCAGCTCCTCCCGCAGGGCCTCGAGCGTCGGGAACTCCGCCGGGTCCACCATGGCGAGGCGCTCGCCCAGCACCTGGTCGCGCACCTGCACGGCCGCCCAGGTCGCGAAGTCGTTGGGGTAGATGCCGGCAGCGAACTTGTGGCGCAGCAGGAAGCCGTGGGTGTGGAAGTAGATCGAGTCCACGGGAACCTGGTCGATGAGCTCGGCCAGCTGCCGCTCGTTCTCGGCCCTCACGCCCACAAACTCCCGCAGCTCGAGGCAGGCGACGAAGCGGAACGGCCCCGCGCCGGGCCCGAGCCGGTCGGGCGCAGGGCGCGCGGCGGGCGCCGCAGCCCGCCGGAGGCCGGCCAGCGGGATGCGGGCCCAGCCCGGGCGGTGATCCAGCTCGTAAAGCAGCTCGTAGGCGGCCTTGTCCAGCTCGAAGACGCGCAGCGCGGCGTTCAGCGTCTCCTGCTGTCGCGGCAGGAACCCGACGCCGCGCTCGAGCGTCTCTGCCAGGTACCCCTCGAGGAAGGCCTCGCGAACGCCGTCCTCCCAGGCCTCTGCCCAGGGCCCGAGCCGGTCGGCCTGCCGCGGCTGCGCCGGCGCGGCGTCGGCGGCGCGAAGCAGCGCCGCCCGGGCCGCGTAGGCGAATGACCGCAGCATTCCCGCGACGTCGCGCAGGGCGCAGGTCTTGTGGCGCCGCAGCTCCAGGGAGCGCGCCGGCTCGCCCTCGAAGTCCACCACGGCGAAGCCGCCCGGAGCCCGCAGGATCTGGCCGAGGTGGTAGTCGCCGTGGACGCGGATCTTCAGGACGGCCGCGTCGGCGAGGCTCTGGAGCGCGGCCAGGCCCTCGCGCAGGGCGGGGAGGTGCTCGAGCACCTCTCGCGCCAGCCCGTGCGCGTCGGCGGGCAGCTCGTCCACCGCCTGCCCCAGCGCCTCTCCGACCCGGTCCAGGCGGGCACGAATCTCCTGCTGCCACCCGAGGACGTCGGCCAGCCCGATGGGCTCAGGCCCCAGCGGAGATCCCAGCGGGGCCGAGGCCAGCGCCCGGTGCAAGCGGCCCGTGAGAAGCCCCAGCGCGTGGGCCTCCTTCGCGTCCGCCGATGCCAGCGCCTGCGCGAACGCGGGATCGGAGGCGCCGTCGGGCTCGGGACCGCTGCCCGCCGCCGCGTAGTACTCGTCCAGGCGCGCCTGCACCGCCGCCCAGGCATCGCCCTCGGTCGGAAGGAACTCGTGAAGCGTGGCCAGGGTCGTGGGCTCGTCTCCCTCACCCTCGTAGACGAGGAAGCCCGCCAGCCGTGGCGCTTCGCGGAAGTCGGTCTCCTCGGTGAGGTGGCGCGTGAGCTCCAGCTCGGGGTTCGCACCTGGCTCGAGCCGGCGGAAGACCTTGAGGAAGGCCCGTTGCTCCAGCACCCGCGAGGTGTTGCTCTGCTCGACGCCCACCGGCTTCACCGAGCGGACGGGATCGGGCAGGAGCTCCGGCAGGAAGGCGGTGGCGCCGAACCGGAAGCCGCCGCACCGGCCCGCCAGCGTGCCCCCGGCGCGCATCTGCTCCACCACGGCGGCGCAGAAGCCCGGATCGTCGAGGGCGTCGGCCAGCGCGCCCCCGCGGGGCGCGCCTCCCGCCAGGGCCACGAGGTAGGTCTCGGGGTCGCCCACCTCGAAGTCGACACGGAACAGGGCGAGCGTCCCAGCGCTGCCCGGCACCTCGACGTGATCCACGGCCCTCACGGCCGTGATCCGCCGTGACTTGCTTCCGAACCAGCGCTGGCGGGGCAGGACGCTCGCGAGGGCCGTCGCCGTGCTGGCGAGGTCCGGCACGGCTGCGCCCCTGCCCGCCGCCCTAGATCGCCGTGGCTTCGATGCCATACAACACCTCATCGCCGGCGGCGCCACCACGGAGCAGACGCAGCCAGTAGAAGGCGTAGGGAGCCAGCGTGAACAGGTACGGGCGGCTCTTGATGACCGGCAGCCGCGCCCCGTCCAGCATCTCGGTCGGCACGGCTCCAGCGAACTCGCTGAGGTCGAGGAGCGCGGGCTCCACCGTCGCCGAGAGATTGGCCACGATCAGGATGGTCTCGCCGCGGTGTTCCCGGAGGTAAGCCAGGATGCGCGGGTTCGCCGGGTGGAGGAAGCGGAGCGCCCCTCGCCCGAAGGCCCGCGTGCTCTTCCGCGCGGCGATGAGCCGGCGCATCCATTGCAGCAGCGACGCCGGCGATCGGCGCTGCGCCGCCACGTTGACGACGGGGGAGCCGTAAACGGGGTCCGTGATGACCGGGCTGTAGAGCGCCTCCGGCTCGGCCGTGGAGAACCCCGCGTTGCGGTCCGCCGTCCACTGCATCGGCGT
The DNA here is from genome assembly GCA_016184305.1 of Candidatus Rokuibacteriota bacterium. Lineage (GTDB taxonomy): Bacteria > Methylomirabilota > Methylomirabilia > Rokubacteriales > CSP1-6 > UBA12499. The sequence continues at coordinate 17,558 of JACPCX010000128.1, forward strand.
GCGGACTCCGGCTCGGTCCCCCAGGTGGATGTTGTCGCCCATGCCGATCTCGTCCCCATAGTAGATGATCGGCGTGCCCGGGAAGGAGAAGAGCAGGCCGTGGAGCAACCGGAGCTTCCCCTGGTCGTTATCCAGCAGCGGGGCCAGACGGCGCCGGATTCCCACGTTGAGCTTCATCCGCGTGTCCTGCGCGTAGGCGTAGTACATGTAGTCGCGCTCGGGATCGGTGCACATCTCCAGCGTGAGCTCGTCGTGGTTGCGCAGGAAGAGGCACCACTGGCAGGTCTCGGGGATGGGCGGCGTGTGCAGGAACATGTCGGTGATGGGCCGCCGGTCGGCCCGGTGCACCGCCATGAACATCCGGGGCATCAGCGGGAAGTGGAAGGCCATGTGGCACTCGTCCCCGTCGCCGAAGTAGGGACGCACATCCCTCGGCCACTGGTTGGCCTCGGCGAGCAGGACGCGGCCCCGGTACCGGGCGTCCACCTGCGCCCGGAGGCGCTTGAGGACGGCGTGGGTCTCCGGGAGGTTCTCGCAGCTCGTGCCCTCGCGCTCGAAGAGGTAGGGCACCGCGTCGCAGCGGAAGCCGTCGAGCCCCTTGTCGAGCCAGAAGCGCATCGCGTCCAGCATGGCCTGCTCGACCTCCGGGTTGTCGTAGTTGAGGTCGGGCTGGTGGCTGAAGAAGCGATGCCAGTAGTACGCGCCGGCCTCCGGGTCCCACGCCCAGTTGGACTTCTCCGTGTCCACGAAGATGATCCGGGCGTCCCGGTACTTGCGGTCGTCGGGGCTCCAGACGTAGTAGGCGCGCTTCGGCGAGGCGGGGTCCCGCCGTGCCTCCTGGAACCAGGCGTGCTGGTCGGAGGTGTGATTGACCACGAGGTCCGTGATGACCCGGATTCCGCGCCGGTGGGCCTCGCCCAGGAACGCCTCGAAGTCCGCCATGGTCCCGTAGAGCGGCGAGACGTTGCAGTAGTCGGAGATGTCGTACCCGTCGTCGCGGAGCGGCGAGGGGTAGAAGGGCAGCAGCCACACGCAGTCCACGCCCAGATCCTGGAGGTAGTCGAGCCGGCCCGTCAGGCCGCGGAAGTCGCCAACGCCGTCGCCGTCGCCGTCCTGGAACGCCTTGACGTGAAGCTCGTAGACGATCGCGTCCTTGTACCAGAGATCGTCGACGGGGGGTCTCCCGGCGCTCACGAGCAGGGATCCACGAAGGCCGTCCGCGGCAGCGCGGAGACGTGGAAGATCGCGGCCGGCTCGTCCGGCTCGAGCCGCAGCGGGTGGGTTGGTCCCCGCCAGAGCTGGCGGCGGCCCGTCAGGAGCTCGTGCACCTGCACGCGCGCGTCGGCCGCGAGCCCCAGCCCGTCGAGCGGCAGGTGCAGGAGGGCCTCGTGGGCCTCGAAGGGGTCCAGGCTCACGGCGATCCAGAGCAACTCGGCGCCGTCGGCGCTCTGCTTGCCGTAGAAGACAATGTTGTCGTCGTCGGCCCGGTAGAAGCGCAGGCCCCGGGAGGTCTGGAGCGCCGAGTGCTCGCGGCGGATGCAGTTCAGCCGGGCGAGGTAGGCCTTGATGTTGCCCGGGGCCTCCCAGTCCCGCACCCGGATCTCGTACTTCTCCGCGCCCAGGTATTCCTCGGTGCCGGGGACAGCCGCGTTCTCGCAGAGCTCGTACCCGCTGTAGATGCCCCAGAGCGAGGACAGCGTCGCGGCCAGGGCGGCGCGCAGCATGAAGGCGGAGCGGCCGCCCTGCTGCAGGATCGACGGCAGGATGTCCGGCGTGTTGGTGAAGAGGTTGCCCCGGAAGTACTCCGCCAACTCGGTCCCCGTCAGCTCCGTGAAGTAGGCCGTGAGCTCGTCCTTGAAGTTCCGCCACGTGAAGTAGGTGTACGATTGCGTGAACCCCACCTTGGCGAGCGCATGCATGAGTTTGGGCCGCGTGAAGGCCTCCGACAAGAAGACGACGTCGGGGAACACCGCCTGCACCTCGCGGATGAGCCACGCCCAGAACGGGATGGGCTTGGTGTGGGGGTTGTCCACGCGGAAGATCCGCACCCCCTGCTCGATCCAGAAGACGAGGACGCTGCGCGCCTCCTCCCACAGCGCCTCGCGATCCCGGCAAAAAAAGTCCAGCGGATAGATGTCCTGGTACTTCTTGGGCGGGTTCTCGGCGTACTTGATGGTGCCGTCGGGCCGGTGCTGAAACCACTCGGGGTGCTCCTGCACCCAGGGATGGTCGGGCGAGCATTGCAGCGCGTAGTCCAGCGCGATCTCCAGGCCGTGCTCCCGCGCGGCGCGGACGAGGTCGCGGAAGTCCTCCAGCGTGCCCAGGGCCGGCTCCACCGCCTTGTGGCCGCCGTGCTCATTACCGATGGCCCAGGGGGAGCCCGGGTCCTCGGGGCCGGCCGCGAGCCCCCCGTTCCGGCCCTTGCGGAAGCGCCGGCCGATGGGGTGGATCGGGGGCAGGTAGAGGACGTCGAAGCCCATGGCGGCGATGTCCGGCAGGCGGGCGACGCAGTCCTCGAAGGTGCCGTGCCGTCCCGGCACCCGGCCCTGGGAGCGCGGGAACAGCTCGTACCACGCGGCGCACTGGGCGAGGGGGCGCTCGACCAGCAGCTCCAGCTCCCGCTCGTACAGTGTGGCCGCGCTCCGGTCCGGATAGCTCGCCATCAGCTCGGCCGTCTCGGTGTCCAGCAGGAGGCGCGCCCGCTGGGCCTGGCTCGTCGCCCGCGCCACCGCGGCGAGCCGCTCCTCGATGCGGCGGCGGTCGGCGTCGGCCGCCCGCGCAAGCGCCGTCCGCAGGAGCGCCGCGCCCTCCAGCAGCTCGCTCGTGACGTCCATCCCGGCGGCGAGCCGTTTCTCGAGGTCGCGCGCCCAGGTCCGGGAGGGATCGGTCCAGGCCTCGACGGTGTAGAGGTACCGGGCGTTCTCCTCCAGGAGGAAGTCCGCGGCCCAGCGGTCGTTGTCCACGGGGGCCATGGGCGTCTCGCGCCAGGCGGTGTCCTTCACCGTCCGGTACCGCAGCACGGCGGAGAGCGCGCCATGCCCTTCGCACAGGATGTCGGCGCTGACCTCGAATCGCTCTCCGGCCACGCGCTTGACGGGGAAGCGGCCGCCGTCCAGCTCGGGCCACACGTTGGCGATCCAGATCGCCCGGAGGTCGCCACGCATCGGGTCTCGGGGCGTATTGGCCATCATCCTTCGTGCTCCTCTCGCGCGAGCAAGGCCACGGGGAAGGCCTCGAGCAGCCGCCCCACGAGCAGGACCGGCCCGCCGGCACGCCGCTCGATGCCCGGGCACGCCCCGGTGAAGGCATGGGTGAGCGGACCGGGCAGGTCCTCCGGCACCCGGACATGCGTGTCGCCCCACACCGCCGGTCCCAGGGGCAGCCGCGCGCCCTGATCCGTGAGGCGCGCCGTCAGGCGGGGCACCACGACGACGGCGACCTCGCCGTCCCGCCGGCGGGCGAAGGCGCAGAGATGGGCGGCGTGCTGGCCGCCCGCGGCCAGCGGAACATACTCCCCTGACTGGAACAGGGCGGCCGCCTCCCGGCGGACGGCCAGGGCCCGGTGGATCGTGTAGAGCTTGATCCGGCCGTCCATCCACCGCGTGAGCAGCTCCCGCGCCAGGCCCTCGAGGTCGCCGGCGGCGATCCGCGCGCGGAGCTCGGCGAGGGCGGCCTCGCGCAGGGAAAAGTCCACCGGGCGCCGGTTGTCGGGGTCCACGAGAGCAAGGTCCCAGATCTCGGTGCCCTGGTAGAAGTCGGGGACGCCCGGCGCCGTGATCTTGAGCAGGGTCTGGGCCAGGCTGTTGACCATGCCGAGGCGAGCGATGGGCGCCTGGAAGGCGACGAAGTCCTCCAGGAAGCGGTGGTTGTGTCCCCCGGACTCCAGGATGACCGCCACGAAGGATCGGAGGGCCCCCTCGTAGGCCTCGCTGGGGTTGATCCAGCTCGTGTGGACCTTCGCCTCCTTGGCGGCCTTGGCCATGTAGTCCTGGATGCGGGCCACGAAGGGGCCGCCGGGGGTGGGCACGCCCGACTCGGGGGGGGGCCAGGCGCCCAGCAGGGTCTGGTAGAGCAGGTACTCGTCATTGGCGTCCGGCGCGGGCCGTCCGTCCACGCTGGCGGCGTGCCGCCGGTTCCAGCGCCGCCAGCGCCTCGCGGCCTCGCGCCACGCGCGCGGCATCTCGGACAGCACGTGTATGCGCGCCCGCACATCCTCGCCGCGCTTGGTGTCGTGGGTCGCCGTTGTGGAGAGCCCGGCGGGCCACGCCTGCAGGCGGGCCGCGCACTGTTTGTGGAACTCCTCCACGGAGACCCCGAACTGCTCGGGATCCCCCCCGACCTCGTTAAGGCTCACGAGCCGGTTGTAGCGGTAGAAGGCCGTGTCCTCGACCCCCTTGGCCGTCACCGGCGCCGTGATCTGCTGGAACTTGCCGACGAAGGCCAGCTGGGCGCGACGGTAATCGTCGTCGGCCGCCTCCGGCTCGCGCAGCAGCAGGATCTCGCGGACGAAGTCGAAGATGGAGGCGTTGGTGGTGGTGTTGCGCCGCCGGGCGAAGGCCACCGCCACCTCCACGCAGGCGCGGTCCTGGAGATCCACCTCCTGCTGGTCCCGCACGACGTAGGTCCGGTAGAGCGGGAAGCACGCGATGATCTCGCGCAGCGCGTGTGTGAGGCTCTGCCGCGTGAAGTCGCGCGAAGTACGGTGACGCTGCGCCAGCCGGCTCAGGGCGTGGCCCAGCACTCCGAGCTCGCTGGCCATCGCCGTCTCGACGATGAGCTGCTTGGCTTCGTAGACGATGTCGGCGAAGGGCGCGCGCTGCCCGGTGAAACCCGCGTAGGCCGCGATCATGGGGCGCGCGCCGGCCGCATCCACGAACAACCCGCCCGCGAGGCTCAGGAACTCGTAGCCCGTGGTGCCGTGGATGCCCCAGCCCGCCGGCAGCCGCTCGCCGCGGGCGAGGACTTTCTCGGCCACGACGTAGAGGGGCCGGCAGCCCGGCCGGGCGGAATCGGCCTGGCAGGCGGCCTCGAAGCCGGCCGCCGCCGCGGCCACGGCCTCGTCGAGGCCTTGGCCCTCAGCCGCCCCCTCCCGGCGGCGGCGGGCGCGCGCGAGCTGGGCGAAGCGCTCCCGCTGCAGAGCCAGGAAGTAGCCGCGCGGGTCGAAGAGGCCGTCCGGGTGGTCGATCCGGAGCCCCGTGACCTTGCCCTCCTCGAGGAGCCGGAGTATCAGCCGGTGGGTCTCGCGAAAGACCGCCGGGTGCTCCATGCGGATTGCCGCCAGCTCGTTGACGTCGAAGAAGCGGCGGTAGTTTATCTCCTCCGCGGCCACCCGCCAGTGGGCCAGCCGGTACGGCTGCTCACCCAACAGCCGGTCCAGGAGATCGAAGCTGCGCGGGTCCCCGCGCTTTCCGTTGAAGACCCGGAGCGTCTCGTCCAGCGAGGCGCGCACAGCCTCGCTTGCCTCCGCGAGCCGGGCCAGTCGGCGCCGGATGACCTCCTTCTCGCGGAGGCGCTCCCGGACGCGCTCAGGCGCACGCTCGGCGGTCGGGGGTAGGTTCTCGAGCGCCGTGATGATGCTCTGGTACTCCTGCGCATCCGGGTGGTCTCCGCCCAACGTCGCCACGAGGGCCTCCAGGCGCTCGCCGAGGACCAGGGCCGCGGAGCGCGGCTCCACGGGCAGGAGCGTGTCGTAATAGCGGACGCGGAAGCCGCCGGCGTCCATCTCGAGCGCGAGCTCCTGGTTCTCCAGCACCCGACCGTACTGGTCTCCGAGGATGGGCAGCAGCACCTTCTGGGCCAGGTGGCGCTCCACCGGCTCCCAGTCGATGTCGAAGAAGTCCGCGTAGGGCGAGCTGGGGCCGTTCTCGAGGACGTCGTTCCACCAGCGATTGGCGCCCTGCGCGATGCCCATGTGGTTGGGCACCACGTCGAGGAGGTGGCCCAGGCCCCGCGCCCGCAGCGCCCCGGTGAAGGCCGCGTGATCCTCCGGTGAGCCGATCTCGGGGTTCAGCTGGTTGTGGTCCACCAGGTCGTAGCCGTGCGAGCTGCCGGGCCGGGCGGCCAGATAGGAGGACGTGTAGGCGTCGCTGATCCCGAGGGCCTCGAGATACGGCACGAGGCGCGCGGCGTCCCGGAAGGTGAAGGCGGCGTTCAGTTGGAGCCGGTAGGTGCTGAGCGGCACCCGCGCCTCGATCGGCACCCCCGCGGGCGTGAGATCCTCAGGCCTCACGCGCGGGCCTCTCCGGAGGCGGGGCCTCGGCGGCGGTCCCGTCCGCAGGCTCCCGGGCCTGAGGGTCCAGCACGGGAAGGCGAACGATCACCTCGGTTCCCCGGTCGGCGACCGAGAGGATCTCCACCTCGCCCCGGTGAGCCCGGACGATCTCCTCGACGATGGGCAGGCCGAGGCCCGTCCCGTGGCCCCGCCTCTTGGTGGAGAAGAAGGGCTGGAAGGCCTGCGCGAGCTCCTCCTCGCCCATGCCCTTCCCCTCGTCCAGGACGTGGATCGCGACCAGCGGCGTGTCGGCCTTGCCCCGGAGCACGCTGGCGCGCCCCTCGGGAGGCAACAGGGACTCGGGGCCGTGCGTGACGCGCACCGTTCCCCCGGGCGGCGAGGCGTCCAGCGCGTTGGTGAGCAGGTTGACGAACACCTGCTGGAGGTGGTCGGCATCGGCCAGAACCTGCACCTCCTCGGGCGGCAGCTCGAGGCGGATCCCGACGCCCTTGTCGCGGCGCCGGCCGGCCAAGAGGTCGGTCACGCGCGCGAGGATCGGCCCCGGCTGCTCGGCGCGGAGCTGGGGCCGCCTCGGCCGGGCGTAGTCGAGCAGGTCCCGGACTATGGCGGTGATCCGCTCGGTCTGGCTGGAGATCACGTCCAGGTGCCTGCGCTCGGGATCGTCGGCGGGGATGCCGCGGGCCAGCGCCTCCGCGCGCCCGGAGATCACGTTGAGCGGCGTCCCGATCTCGTGGGCGACCTCGGCGGCCAGCATGCCCACGGCGACGAGCTTCTGCGCTTGCTGGACATCGCGTTCCAGCTTGAGGCGCGCCTCCGACTGCTCCAGGAGCGCCTGCTGCGCCTGCTCGAGGCTCTGGGCCATGCGATTGAACTCCTCGGCCAGCTGTCCCAGCTCGTCGGCCCGGCGCACGTCGATGCGCTGGCTGAGATCGCCGCTGGCCACGGCGCGTGCGCCCTGGGTGAGGGCCCGCATGGGACGGGCGATGCTCCAGCGAGTGACGGCCAGGATGGCCAGCACGAAGAGGACCAGCACCACCAGCCGGTACACGATCCGCTCCCGGACGGCATGCGCGAACTCCCGCTCGACGGCGTCCAGCCTCTGGCGCACCTCGACGGCCGCCGTCCTGCCGTCGGGCCAGCGGAAGGGCTGGATGTGGCGGAGCACTTTGCCGCCCGATTCCTCGGCCAGCCCCGATCTCGACTCGCGCCGCTTGAGCGCCAGGGTGACGGTGTGGTCGGCGGGCGGCGGCGCCGGCACGTCCCAGGCCGTCGCGGCCGCCACGACCTCCCCCTTGGGGTCGTAGATGGCGGCCCAGACCAGCCCCGGCCTCTGGCGGATCTCCTCCAGCAGCTCTTGCAGCTCCTCCGTCGTCCGCCCGCGCCGCACATTGCGTCGCACGGCCAGGGCCAGGGTCTCGGCAAAGACCCGCTGGTCGGTGGCCGCCACCGCCACGAGCCGGTCCCGCTCTCGCGCCAGGCGCACGTAGTCGAAGGCGCCCGTGATGACGAGGAACGCGAGCATCACGAGCAGGACGAGCCGGGTCGTGAGGTGCTTCATGTGCCGGAGCGGGTCAGGCCGGCGGCGCCGGCTGCAGCCCCAGCGCCTTCCGGATGGCCGCCTTCATGTCGTCGATCCTGAACGGCTTGAAGAGGAAGTCCACCGCGCCCTTCTCCGCCGCCTCCACGTAAGACGGCACGTCGCCGAAGGCGGTCATCATGATGATCCGGGAGCCCGGACACGTGCGCCGGAATCCCGGCAGCAGGTCCAGTCCGCTGGGCCCAGGCATGTTCTTGTCCATGAGGATCACGTCGAACTGCGTGCCCCGGCAGGCCAGCACGGCTTCCGCGCCGTCGCCGGCCTCCCGCACCTGCCAGCCCTCCCGCCGGAGCTCCTCCGCGAGAAGTCCCCGCATCTCGGGATCGTCGTCCACCACAAGGATCCGGATCGGTGTTGCCATTCCAGAGCTCCCCCGCGCCGCTGCGCTTGCCTGGGTGCCGGCCGCGGTCATCGCCCGCCCGCCCAGGCCCCGGGCGTGGCGGCCAGGGCCATCCAGGCGCCGTCCACCAGGAGCCGGTTCGGGATATCCATGGCCAGCCCGGCGCCGAAGGCATAGTGGTGCGTGAACCCGCCCTCGTCGATGCGCGCGCGCAGCTCCTGGCCGTCGGCGCGGATCAGCAGCAAGCCCCGCTGGGTGCGGCACGCACCGGGGGTGCAGCCCGTGACGGCGATATGCTCGACGTCCCCGACGCGGAGCATCTGCGGGAGCCCGCCCTGCCGGAACACCTCCCGAGCCGGGATGGCGGTGCCCCCCTGGGCCGGCGCCGCGGCGGTCCAGTCACGCTCGAACAGCGCCCGAACCCGCGGCCCGACCTCGGGGTGGCCGAGAACCTCGGCCCCGGTCCGTCCATAGCGCAAGGCTCCCGGATCCGCCGGGAGCACCTCCACCCGAGGCGGGCGCGGGCCAGCGGAGGGGAGCACGCATCCGCTCGCGCCGAGGACGATGACGAGGGCGCCTGCGAGATGCCCTGCGGTGGCTCGCCAGCGGAGCCATGGCCTCTTCGGTGTGTTCATGGCTAACCTCCAGGCGCCGGGTCGGGCCGTCGACCGCGGCGCGGGGGCGCAACCGCCTCGGTCTTCGAGCAGAGACGCAGCAGCGCCAGCGAACGGCTTTCGAGGGCATAGGGGGCGCCGCCCCTCAGGTGCCGCCCCACGCCGGCGGGGACCTCGTCCGTCCGTGTATCCACCACCGGGTCCCAGCCCACTCCTCTGCGGTAGCCGGGTAGCACGAAGGACAGAGGCAGGTGATGGGCGTTGAGCGGGTACGGGTGGCCCGGCGGCTTGGTCTTCAGCACCATGCCCTCATTCTGCCACCGAGCGGTGGGGCCACACCGGCCGATAGTGGCAGGCGGCCAGGGGGTGATACGCTAGCCCGCGGTGAAGGCTCTCTTCCTCACGCGCGAGTACCCGCCCCACGTCTACGGCGGGGCCGGGGTGGCGGTGGACCATCTCACGCGGGCGCTCAGCCGGCGAATGGCGGTAGAGGTCCGCTGCTTCGGCCCGCCCGCCCCAACGCCCCCCATCGTCGCGCGCGGTTACGAGCCCTGGGATCGGCTGCGGGGCGGCCCCGGCGAGCCGCGCTACTCGGGGGCGCTGGAGGCCCTGTCGGTGGGTTTGGCCATGGCCTGCGAGGCGGCGGTGGTCGCCTCCAGGGTCGGCGGCATCCCGGAGGTCGTGGAGGACGGGGTCACGGGCCTGCTCGTGCCGCCAGGGGAGCCGGCGGCCCTGGCCCGGGCGCTGCGCGCGCTCCTCGAGGACCCTGCCCGGGCCCGTGCCCTGGGCCTGGCTGGCCGCCGCCGGGTAGAGGAGCATTTCGGCTGGGACGCCATCGCCGCTCTCACCCATCGGGTGTACGACGACGTCGTGGCGGCGTTTCGCGAGGGCGGGCCGGATCGTGAGGCCCCGGAGCAGCGGTAACCGCATGAGGCCCCGGCCCAGAGCGACACGGGCGATCGCAGGCCCTCGGGGGCCCGGGTCGAAGGGGATCGTCACGGTGCTCATGGGGATGGTCCGATGCCAACACAGTGCGAAGGGTGTGCCAACAAGGAGCCTCGCGGGGACGGGGAGTTGCGTGGCATGACTGCCGGCGCGGGGCGACACCGTGACGCTCCAGCGACATCGTGTCGCCGGATCCGCTGCCTCCGACTTCCGATCAGGTCCGCCCCACCAGCGTTTCGGGGCGTGGCGCAGCCGTTGCACCGCTTGCCCCCTGGAAGGAGGCCGCGCCCGTGACCACGTTCACAGTGTGGGCCCCTCGCGCCGGCCAGGTAGAGCTGACAATCGGGACCCGGCGCATCGCCATGAGCCCCCGCGGCGACGGGTGGTGGAAGGTCGAGGAGCCCTCGGCCGCCCCGGGAACCGATTATGGCTTCGCGCTGGACGGGAGCCCGCCGCTGCCCGATCCGCGCTCCCCATGGCAGCCGGCGGGGGTGCACGGGCCATCGAGAGTCCTGGACCACGGAGCCTTCACCTGGAGCCATGCGCGGTGGCAGCCGCCACCGCTCGCGGCCGCGGTGATCTACGAGCTCCATGTGGGGACGTTCACCGGGGCCGGCACCTTCGAGGCCGTGGTCGACCGGCTCGATCACCTTGTGAGCCTGGGCGTCACCCATGTAGAGCTGATGCCGGTGGTCGAGTTCCCGGGCGCGCGGGGCTGGGGCTACGACGGGGTGGATCTCTTCGCCCCTCACCATGGCTGCGGGGGGCCGGTCGGCCTCAAGCGCCTCGTGGACGCCTGTCACGGCCGGGGCCTCGCGGTGATTGTCGACGTCGTCTTCAACCACCTGGGCCCCGCGGGGAATTACGTGGGTCGCTTCGGTCCGTACTTCACTGATCGCTACCGGACGCCGTGGGGAGAGGCCGTGAACCTGGACGCGGCGGAGAGCGACGAGGTCCGGCGCTTCCTCTGCGACAACGCGCTCATGTGGCTCCGGGACTACCACATGGACGGACTCCGCATCGACGCCGTGCACGCCATGCTCGACCGCTCGGCGACGCATGTCCTGGAGCAGCTCGCCGCCGAGGTGCGGGCGCTGGAGGCGCATCTCGGCCGCCACCTGGTCCTGATTGCCGAGAGCGACCTCAACGACCCGCGGCTGGTCCAGGCCCCGGTCGCGGGCGGCTACGGCCTCGACGCCCAGTGGAACGAGGACTACCATCACGCCCTCCATGCCCTGCTCACGGGCGAGCGCCAGGGGTACTACGCCGATTTCGGCGGGATGCCGGATGTGGCCGCGGCACTCCGGGAGGGCTTCGTCTATGCGGGCCGGCGGTCGGCCTATCGCCGCCGGCGGCACGGGCGCGCGGCGACCGGGCTCGGCGGGCAGCGCTTCGTGGGATGTCTGCAGAACCACGATCAGGTGGGCAATCGCGCTCGCGGCGAGCGGATGAGCCAGCTGGTGGGGCCCGGGCGCCTCATGATCGGCGCCGCCCTGGTCCTGACCGCACCCTTCGTGCCCATGCTCTTCCAGGGCGAGGAGTGGGGAGCGCGGACGCCGTTCCAGTACTTCACCGACCACGACGACCCGGCGCTCGGCGCCGCGGTGCGAGATGGCCGGCGGCGCGAGTTCGCCGCCTTCGGCTGGAACCCCGAGGAGGTGCCGGATCCGCAGGCGCCCGAGACCTTCGAGCGGTCGCGGCTGGACTGGAGCGAGCCGGCCCGCGAGCCGCACGCGAGCCTCCTCGCCTGGCACCGAGACCTGATCCGGCTGCGGCGTGCCCAGGCTGCGCTGTCGGACGGACGCATGGACCTCGTCCGGGTGGACTGGGACCAGCCGGCGGGCTGGATGCGCATCGAGCGGGGGGCGCTCACCGTTGCCGTGAACCTCGGAGCCCGGCGCCAGCCGGTGCCCCTGGGCCAGGAGCGGCCGCGCCGCCCGCTCCTGGCCTCGAGCCCCGAGATCGCCTTCGAGCCGACGGGGATCGCCTTGCCTCCCGACTCGGTGGCCGTGCTCGGGCCGTGACCGCTCCGGGCGGGGCACCAGCTACCCCCCGAGGGCTCCGGCCGTGAGCCCGCTCACGATGCGGCGCTGCAGCAGCAGGACCACGACCACCACCGGCACCGTCACGATGACCGAGGCGGCGGCGATCTCGCCCCAGGGGAATTCCTCGATGCCCGGGAAGAAGGCGATGGCCACCGTTACGGTCTGCACCCGATCGGCGCCCGCCAGCGTCAGCGCCAGCAGGAACTCGTTCCACGAGCGGTGCATGAGCGCGCGGCCCTCAAGAAACTCCTGCAGGCTGTCGTGCTCGGCGTAGGTGAGGACGCCGGGCGAGGCGGCTCCGGGATGTCTCAGCAGAGTCCACGGCGACCCCACCGTCTTCGCCCAGGAGTCTGCCGCCCATCGCCCGCAGGATCTCCAGGAAGTTGACCACCAGGCCCTCGTACTGCTTGCCCTGGAAGACGTACCCGGAGCGCCCGGTGGTGCCCAGGGCGGTCGCGACCCGGACGAGCTCCGGCCACGAGCGCGGCGGCGCCGGCAGCACGTCGCGCCGGTAGTACAGGAGGCCCGACTCGGTGAAGCGCGGCAGTGCCCACAGCCGCCCGCCCCAGGCCGCCGAGGCCAGCGGCGCCCGCAGGAAGGCCGCCCGCTCCCCGGCGGTGAGCTCGGCGCCGGCCGGCCTGATCCATCCGGCCGCGGCGAACTCCGCCGTCCAGATCTGGTCGATCTGGTAGACGTCCACCCCGGAATCCCGCGCCGCGAGCCACGTGACGAACTGCTGGTGCTGGACGTCAGAGGCATTGGGGAGCGTCCGCTGGCGCACCCGGACCCCGGTGCGCGCGGTGAAGGTCGCCAGGAGCTGAGCCTCGCTGGCGGGGTCCCGAGGCTTGAACTGGGCGAGCGTCACCGTCTCGGCATCCGCCGGCATCCAGCCGGCGATTCCGAGCGCCAGGGTCAGGAGCGCCAGCGGCGGTTTCCTGGCCCGGCCGCCGGTCCTCACTCGCAGAAGCAGGGCGGTCCCCGCGATCCCCGCCAGGAGTCCCACGGCGAGGGGCGCCCTCCAGTCGACCTGCTCGAAGATGCTGGGGTGGCGGCTCGGCAAAGAGACGTTCAGAAGCCGCTCGGCGCTCACCGCGAGAAGTAGCCACCCCAGGATGGTGCGCCGCATCCGCCTACAGATGCGTCAGCGTCTCGTGGGAGTGTGGCTCCCGGTCCCGTCTCAGGCGGCGCTCGAGGATCTCGCGGGCCAGGTGGCGCCCCCCCAGCCCGAAGGCCAGGGCCGCGGCCAGCACCAGCCCGCCGAAGGTGAGCCCGAAGGCGAGGAGCACGATCTCCTTCGCCAGGCCCAGGTGGGTGACGGCCATGGCCACGGCGAAGAGCAGCAGGCCCCAGCGCACCCCGCGCGCGAGGAGGCGCGCCTCCGGCAGCCCCGCGTTGACGGCGGCGATCAGGACGCCCTGGGCCAGGAAGTGGGCGAGGAGCCAGCCGATGAGCAGGATGAGAAGCGCTCCGAGCGCCGTGGGCAGCCAGACGAAGACGAAGGCCGTGACCCGCTCGGTGCCCGGCACCGCCATGGCGTCCACGGCCAGCGTGGCGAAGAGGAGGAAGATCCCCCAGAAGATGACAAGCCCGAACAGCTGCGACGGGGGGCGCGAGATGCCTTCCCGCCTGAGGAGGGACGTTCCGAGCCCCCAGGTCTCGGCGCGGCGGTCAAGGTCCACGGCGCGGGCCAGCCTCTGGCAGAGCCTGGCGCCGGCCCACGCGAGCAGGAGGCCGACCCCTACCAGGACGATGAGGGCGAGCACGGCGGGCACGATGCCGAGCAGCCGCTCGCCCACCGTGCCCAGCGTCCTCAGCGCGGCGTCGCTCCACCCCGCGTTCATGGCCGGGCTCCCGCTTCGGGCGCCGCGACCCCGGGCCTCGGGAGCCGGCTCCTGTGAGTGGGTGGCCCGCCGCTGGATGGGGTTGGTCTCGGGCGGGGCGGCCGGACGACGAGGCCGCGACCGGCCCGCCCGTCCCGAGCATCGAGCGTGGCGCGGTCGAGGGCGCTGGCGACAGCCGGGTCCAGCAGCAGGATGGCCAGGCCCCCGTGGGTAACCGCGCTATCGCCAGGGTTGGGGACTCCGGGAAGCAGGCCCAGGCGGCCGGGTGGTCCCAGGACCATCCGGAGGGCCATGTCGGGATGGGAGAGGTTCGCCTCATTCCGGAGCGCGAGCAGGTAGTCTCGAGCCTGTGGCGTGACGTTCATCATCGGTGTGTCCTCCGTGCGCATGCGCGATGTCGCCCCCACGGTGCCACGACTCGGGAGCGCAAGTCATGCTCACTCATCGCGTGTTTTCGGGCCGGTCCCGTCAGCCTGCTGCAGGACCACCGTACGCACCGGGTAGGGGATCTCGATGCCCTCGGCCCGGAACCGCGCCAGGATGCGCTTCCGCAGCTCGTGCTGCGCCAGGTACTGGTCCACGAACGAAGCGACCTGGCAGATGAGGGTGAAGTCCAGGGAGTGGTCGCCGAAGCCAGGGATGAAGCGGACGAAGGGGCGCGGCTCGTCGAGGAGGCCCGGGACCTCAGCGGCGGCCTTCATCGCCTCCTCGACCAGGACGCGCTCCACCTGATCGGGGTCCGCCTGATAGCTGACGCTGACGGGCACCAGCAGCGACATCCGGGGCTCGGGCAGGTTGAAGTTGGTGATGATGGCCTTGGCCATCGTCTGATTGGGGATCACCACCACGTTGTTGGGCAGCGTGCGGATATGCGTCGAGCGCCACCCGATGTCCAGGACATAGCCCTCCACGCCGGAATCGAGCTTGACGTAGTCGCCGACGGCGATCGGGCGATCGGCCAGGAGGTGGATCCCGGCGAAGAAGTTGGCCAGCGAGTCCTGGAGCGCGAGGGCCACGGCGAGGCCGCCCACGCCGAGGGCGGTGAGAATCGGAGTGACGGTCAAGCCAAGCGTGGAGAGTACGACCAGCGTTCCGACGGCGATGGTGGCGAAGCGGACGATGGTCTGCCCGAGCCCCGTGACAGCCGCCGTCAGGCCCAGGCGCCCGCCCTGATGCGCGGTGACGAGCGCGAGGGCGGCCGCCAGGCTGAGCGTGACCGAGGCGATCAGCAGGGCCTCGATCCACAGCTCGAAACGGGCCGCGGCCCGCACCGGAAGATCGGCGACCTGGAGCGCACCGTATCCTCCGAGCACGAAACACCACAGGAGGGACGGCAGCCGCGCCGGCCGGACCAGCTGCTGCGCGGTCTCCCGCCGCGACAGTGCCCGCAGAAGCACCCAGCGGGCCAGGAGCGCCACGATGATGATGGCGGTGCCCGTGAGGATCGGCGTCATGAGGGCCGGCGACCAGCGGATCATGAATCGTCCCGCGTCCCCGGGGCGCAGGCCACCCGGCCGAGCGGCAGGAGTCGGCGCACCTGCTGCAGCAGCGCGTCCGTGCTGAACGGCTTCTCGATGTACGCCACGGCGCCCAGCCGGAGCGCCTCGTCCCGCACCGCCGAGCCGCCGAAGGCCGTGATCAGGATGACCGGCAGTCCGCGATGTCGCCTGGCGATGTAGGAGAGCAGGTCGAGCCCGCTCGGCCCCGGCATCTCCTTGTCCATCACGATGAGATCCGGCACCTCCTTTTCGAGCGCCTCGACCAGCAACTCGCCGCTGGCCTCCTCGCGGACATCGAGCCTGTCTAGGGTCAGCATGTCACGCAGGAGAGCGCGCATGTCGGCGTCGTCGTCAACGACCATCACGACCATGCTGGCCCTCCAGCTTCAGGAGCCGGCCTTCCAGCTCCTGCAACCTCCCCAGGGCTTGATCGACCTTCCCCGGCATCACTCTCCGCGCCATCGGTCGTCCTCCTCTTCAGGGCGCCGGCTCCGCACCCGGTCGCGACCCGGGTTGCCTTCTGGCTCAGCCCAGGTTCCCAGACGCGGCATGGATCCTGACGACCGGCGGCGTCCACCTCTCCCTGCCGGAGATGTCAGGGCCGAGCCCTGACAGGACGCCCCGCAGAGGCCGTGACGGCCGCCGCCGCGCGACGCTGCCCATACGCGCGAGCCACGGAGTCGGGAGCGCCAGCCGGCGGGCCAGTCTCAGGACGCGGCGTGGCGTTCCCAGATCCGACCAGGTGAGCGCGGGCATCTGGGCCACCATCAGCTCCGGCGGGCACCGCTCGAGCACCGCCCGCGAGAAATTGGCGGCCGGCGCCGGCGCATAGGCTTGCCGGATCGCCCAGCGCTCATGCTCCGTGTCGAAGAAGGCCGACAGCGGGGCCAGTCGCGCGTGCAGCAAGGGCAGATAGCGGCGGCCGAGATCCACCAGGGCCCGCGCCGTGGCCACGAGCACGAAGGTATTCCAGAGGCAGCCGCGGCGGAGGCACTCGACGGCCTGCGCCGGCGAGGGCTTCTCCCAGAACCGCTTCGCCCGCCAGATGGGCCCCGCGCCTGTCGCGCCGACCTGGGCGCCCGGCTCGATCCAGCCGTACTGGGTGTCGGGCGTGTCGGCAAGCGCGCCGAGGAGCACCACCCAGGTGGGGTGGGCCCGGGCCGCGGCGGCCACGTCTTCGACATGGGCCATGAATCGCTCGGCATCGTCGATGAAGTGATCCGAGGGCAGCACCACGACGATGGCCTCCGGATCCTGCCGGGAGACCCAGTGCACCGGGAGGAGGACACCAGCGGCAGTCCCACGGTCGGCGGGCTGCTCCAGCACGCGCGGCATCAGCCCCTGCTCGATTTCACGCATGATATAGCCTGCGTGCTCGTCCACGGTGACCGCCACGGTCCGTGCGAGCGGGATTGCTCTGGCCGCGCGGTCCAGCGTCTGCCGAAGAAGCGAGCGTGCGCCCAGGACTGCGGCGAACTGCTTCGGGCGCGCCTCTCCATGGATCCGCCTGGTCAGGGGGCGCAGGCGCATCCCCTGGCCGCCAGCCAGCACCACGGCCCAGAGCCGAGCGTCCTCACCGATCCAGCCGGGCGATTCCTGGACTGCCTCCCGCGTCCGATCGAGATCCTGCGCAACCATGATCGCGTCCTCCTGACGATCGCCCGCCAGCGCCCGCGATCGCCAAGGATCGGTATCGCAAGGATCTTGCCCGTTCTGTCGCTTGGGAAATACGGCGAGTCCATCGTGGGTTACGGGCGCTGACGCCAGCTCGACGTGGTGTCTTCGGCCGACAACTTGGCGCCCCGGCGACAACTTGACGCCCGGGGCGGCGAGGGCAGTCAGAGATCCTGGGCCCGGCGCTGGAGCGTCCGGACGGAGACGCCCAGGATGCGCGCCGCCGCCTGCTTGTCGCCGCCGGCTTCCTCGAGCACCCGGCGGACGTACTGGCGCTCGAGCTCGCCCAGGGTGGGCCTTATGGAGGGCAGGCCCGTGTCCATCGAGAACTCCGTACCGAGGTCGGCGAGATGGATCAGGGGCCCCTTCGCGAGCACCGCGGCCCGCTCGACGACGTTCTCGAGCTCGCGCACATTGCCCGGCCACCGATGCGCGACCATCCAGGTGGCTGCCTCCTCGGAGAACCCCGTGAGGGTCTTGCCGAGCCGCCGGGCGGCGCGCTGGAGGAAGTGGGCGGCGAGCAGCGGGATGTCCTCGGGCCGCTCGCGGAGAGCGGGCAGCCTCACGGGGATGACTGCGAGCCGG
>JACPCX010000049.1:0-17606 GCA_016184305.1 Candidatus Rokuibacteriota bacterium
GCCCTCGAGCAGGCTCATGGCCAGCGGGTCCTGGACCATCCGCTGGATCGCGCGCTTCAGCGGGCGGGCGCCGTAGGTCGGATCGAAACCCTCCCGCGCGAGCAGGTCCTCAGCCGCGGGCGTGAGATCGAGGGCGATGCGCCGGTCGGCCAGACGCTGGAGCAGGTGCCGCGTCTGGATGCCCACGATGGCCGCGATCTCCCCGCGCCCCAGCGGACGGAAGACGACCACCTCGTCGATGCGGTTCAGGAACTCGGGCCGGAGCGTTTGCCGCAGCAGATCGAGGATCAGCGGGCGGACGCGCTCGGGCCGCTCCTCCTCGCGGAAGATGTGGCTGCCGAGGTTGGAGGTCATGATGACCACCGTGTTGCGGAAGTCCACGGTGCGGCCGTGGCCGTCGGTGAGCCGGCCGTCGTCGAGCACCTGCAGGAGCACGTTGAACACATCCGCGTGGGCCTTCTCGATCTCGTCGAAGAGGACCACGGAGTAGGGGCGGCGGCGCACGGCCTCGGTGAGCTGCCCGCCCTCGTCGTAGCCGACGTAGCCCGGGGGGGCGCCGATGAGCCGGGCCACCGCGTGCTTCTCCATGTACTCGGACATGTCGAGGCGGATGGTGGCGCGCTCGTCGTCGAAGAGGAACTCGGCGAGCGCCCGCGCCAGCTCGGTCTTCCCCACGCCCGTGGGTCCGAGGAAGAGGAAGGAGCCGATGGGCCGGTTCGGGTCCGACAGTCCCGCGCGCGCCCGGCGCACGGCGTTGGACACGGCGATGATCGCCTCGGCCTGCCCGACAACTCGCTGGCTCAGCCGCTGTTCCATCTTCACGAGCTTCTGGACCTCGGCCTCCAGGAGCCGCGAGACGGGGATGCCGGTCCACTTGGCCACGGTCTCGGCCACGTCCTCCTCGTCCACCTCCTCCTTGAGCATCTTGCCGCCCTTGCGGATCTCGGCGAGCCGCACGTTCTCTCGCTCGAGGCGACGGTCGAGCTCGGGCAGTGTGCCGTAGCGGAGCTCCGCCGCCTTCTGGAGATCGCCGCGTCGCTGGGCATCCTCCATCTGGACCCGCGCGGCCTCGGCGTCCTCCTTGATCCGGCTGAGGGCCATGATCGCGGACTTCTCGGCCTCCCACTGCGCCTTGAGCCCGGCGGACTTCTCCCTGAGCTCGGCGAGCTCGGCGTCGAGCCGGTGGAGCCGCTCGCGCGACACCTCGTCGGACTCCCGCGCCACCGACACCCGCTCGATCCCGAGCTGCATGATCCGGCGCTCGATCTCGTCGATCTCGCTGGGCACGGAGTCGATCTCGATGCGGAGCCGCGAGGCGGCCTCGTCCACCAGGTCGATGGCCTTGTCCGGCAGGAAGCGATCGGCGATGTAGCGGTGGGAGAGGACGGCCGCCGCCACCAGCGCCGAGTCCTTGATCTTCACCTTGTGGTGGACCTCGTACTTCTCCTTGAGTCCGCGGAGGATCGCGATGGTGTCCTCCACCGAGGGCTCGCGGACCATCACGGGCTGGAAGCGGCGCTCCAGCGCCGGGTCCTTCTCGATGTGCTTGCGGTACTCGTCGAGGGTCGTGGCGCCGACACAGCGGAGCTCGCCGCGGGCCAGCGCCGGCTTGAGCATGTTGGCCGCATCCACGGCGCCTTCCGCGGCCCCCGCGCCGACCAGCGTGTGGAGCTCGTCGATGAAGCAGACGATCTGGCCCTCCGCCTCGGTGATCTCGCGGAGGACGGCCTTGAGGCGATCCTCGAACTCGCCCCGGTACTTCGCTCCGGCCACCATGCCGCCGATGTCGAGCCCCACCAGGCGCTTCCCCTTGAGCCCCTCGGGCACGTCCCCCGCCACGATGCGCTGGGCGAGTCCCTCCACGATGGCCGTCTTGCCCACGCCGGGCTCGCCGATGAGCACGGGGTTGTTCTTGGTCCGCCTGGAGAGCACCTGGACGACCCGCCGGATCTCCTCGTCGCGCCCGATCACGGGGTCGAGCTTGCCCCGGCGCGCCAGCTCCGTGAGGTCCTTGGAATAGCGCTGGAGAGCCTGGTACTTCTCCTCGGGATTCACGTCGGTCACGCGCTGGGTGCCGCGCACGTCCACCAGCGCCCGGTAGATTGCCTCCGGTGTCACGCCCTGGCCCGCGAGGATGCGGGCGGCCGCGCCCGCCTTCTCCTGGGCGATGCCGATGAGCAGGTGCTCGGCGGAGCAGTACTCGTCCTTGAGGCGCTGGGCCTCGTCCCAGGCGCTGTTCAGGACGGCTTCGAGCCGCGGGGAGATGTACTGGCGCCCGCCGCCACGCACCTTGGGGAGCTTGTCCAGCTCGGCCTGCACCTGGCGCCGGATGGCCTCGGCGTGGGCCCCCAGCTTGGCCAGGAGCGGGCCCACCACACCCTCCTGCTGCTGCATGAGGGTCAGCAGCAGATGCTCGGGCTCGAGCCCCTGATGGTTTCCCTGATCCGCGAGGGCCTGGGCGGCCTCGACCGCTTCGCGCGCTTTCACCGTCAGCTTGTCGAATCTCATCTGGGCATCTCCGGACGGAGGAGCTTGAGCTCCATCAACAATTCCTTCTCCCGCGGGCCGAGCCCCGTGGGGACGGTCACCTGCACCCGCACGTACTGGTCCCCGCCGCCGCCGCCCTTGAGATGGGGCATGCCGTAGCCCGGGAGGCGGAAGTTGCGCCCCCCCGACGTCTCGGGAGGGATCTTCATGGACACCTGGCCCTTGAGCGTGGGGACCTGCACCTCGGCGCCGAGCGCGGCATCCACGAAGGGCACCGGCAGGTCCACGTAGAGGTCGTCGCCCTTCCGCTCGAAGCGCTCGTGGGGTCGCACCGCCACGCGAAGGTACAGGTTTGCCCGCCTGCCGCCTGATCCGCGGGGGCCCTCGCCCGACACGCGGATGCGTGCGCCCGTGTCCACCCCCGCGGGAATCTTCACCTCGAGGTGCCGGCGACCCTTGGCCCACCCACTGCCGCGGCACTGGCCGCAGGGCCGGCGGTTCACGTGCCCGGCCCCGCCGCAGGCGCCGCAGGGCTCGTCGAGCTCCAGCGAGATCGTCTTCCGCGCCCCCTGGAAGGCCTCCTCGAGGGAGAGGTCGATGGCGGCCTCGGCGTCTCCGCCCCGCTCGGCTTCGAAGTCGCCGCCGAGATCGCCCAGGTCGGTGAACTCGAGGTCGCGGAGCCCCCCGCGCCGAGTATCCCGCACCCGGCCGCCGCCGCGCCCCAGGTCGCCGAAGATCGTCCGGAAGAAGTCGGAGACCTCCCGGGGGTCTCCGCCCTGCCGGAAGTGGACCTCGGCCCCCTCGGCAGGGGAGCCGGCGCCCGCGCCGGTCTCCGCGGAGCGATACCAGTCGGGGCCGAGTGTGTCGTAGCGCTTGCGTTTCCCGGGATCGGAGAGGACCTCGTAGGCCTCGTTGATCTCCTGGAAGCGCGCCGCCGACCCCTTGGAGACGTCGGGATGATGCTTGCGGGCCATCCGGCGATAGGCGGTCTTGATCGCCTTGTCGTCCGCCCTGGCCCGTGCGGCCCAGGCGGACGCCGCTTCGTGTCAATTCTAGCAGATGGATGGGCGCCCCGGCAGGGGAGCGGCTACGTCCTGGCGCGGATGGAGCCCATGGACGAGGCATGGGCGCATTCCCGTCCCTCGCGGTCGTGGAGCACGGCCTCGAGGAAGACGACGGACCGCTCCCGCTCGATGACGCTGCCCTCGCCCAGCACGGGGCCCGCCGTCACAGGGGCGAGAAAGCTCACGGCGAGCGAGGAGGTGGACAGCCTCTGGCCGGGCTCGAACCGGGTGTGGGCGGCCAGCGCCATGCACACCTGCTTGGTGTCGAAGTCGGTGATGATGTCGCCCGCCGCGATCCCGGCCGTCTCGGCGGGGCTGTCCTGGACCAAGTCGGAGATCAGCACCCCCTTGGCCTCGCGCAGGCCGAAGCTCTTCGCCAGCTCGGGCGTGAGGGCTGGATGGACACGCCGAGCCAGCCCCGCGTCACCTTGCTCTTGGCCACCAGCTCCGTGTAGATGCGCCGGGCCATGTTCGCCGGGATGGCGAAGCCGATGCCGACGTTGCCGCCGGAGCGGGACAGGATGGCGCTGTTGATCCCGGCGGAGCGCGGGCCCGGCAGGGTTGACGGAGGCCGTCACTGGCTGAGCGGCGTGTCGGCCAGGCTGACTGGGCCTGCGGTTCCCGGGCGAGGCGGGCGCCTCCCCGCCGAGCCGGGGCATTCCCTGACGGGGCCGGCAGCCGGCGCGCCGGGAAGAGGGCCTTCATCCCGCCCATGCTCAACGCGGGACGTACTACGAGCGCGTCAAATCGTGCCCCGCTCGCGCAGGGCTTGAATGTGCTGGCTATTCATCCCCAAGACCTCGCCGTAGATGGCCTCGTTGTGCTCGCCGAGGCGCGGGGGAAATGGCAGCTCCGCCCGGCCCTCGTCGCTCACCTCGGCCAGCGGCGGCAGAACGACCTCCGTGCCGCTTCGAGCGTCCTTCACGCGAGTGAACGCCTTCTTCAGCAGCGGCTCCTCGAGCACATCGTTCAGCGAATTCAGCTTCGCCACGGGGACACCGATGCGGTTCAGAGCCGCCAGCAACTCGATGGTTGTCAGCTGTCGCGTGCAGTCGGCGATGCGCGCGTTGAGGCGGCCCACGTCGGCGATGCGGCCCGCGTTGCGTTGATACTCCGGCTCGGCCAGGGACTCGAAGCCGGGCAGCCTGGTGACCGCTTCCCACTGCCGGTCGTTGCCGACCGTGACGTACACGTATCCATCGCGGGTCGGGTACACCGACACCGGCGCGAAGAACTGGTGCGTGTTACCCCGCCGCGTTACCTTCTCGCCGAGCGCCACGAGCATCAGCGGGCTTGCCATCCAGGTCGCCGCCGAGCGGAACATTGACACGTCAATGCGCGATCCCTCACCCGTGACTGCGCGCTTGTACAGCGCCTTCATCACCGCCCCGTACGCATGTTCCGCCGCGCCGAGATCAACCATCGGCAGCCCGAACACGAGCGGCGTCCCGTCGGGCTCACCCGTCAGCTCCATCCACCCCGCTCGCGCCTGCAGAACCGGATCGTACGCGGCCTCGTCATGCTCGGGTCCAAAGCCCGACACGCCCACCCAGATGAGATCGGGGCGAATGGCCTTCAATGATTCGTACTCGATGCCGAGCTTGGCATAGCTGGAGACGCGGGTGTTGGTGGCAAACATGTCGACAGGGAGCCGAGCAATCAGCTCATGCAAGAGCGCGCGGCCTTCCGCTTCCGCAAGATTCAGCGTGATCGCCTGCTTGCCGCAGTTGTTCGGCAGGAAGTAGCTCGCCATCCCGTCTTCGCCGAGACATTTCCGCCCGACGTGACGGTTGGGGTCGCCTCGCCCGGGGGCCTCCACGCGAATCACGCGCGCCCCATCACGGGCGAGGCGCTGCGTGAGGAATGGCAGAGTCGTGGCCTGCTCGAGCGAGAGGACGGTGAGGTTGGAAAGAAGAGGCATGGCGCGGCTATTCGTTGCTCATCACCGGCCAGCGCAGTTCCTTGCCGTTCAGCACCGCCGGCACTTGCGGCGCATGGCAACACAAAGCGCCGTCTCGGTCATGGCGGGCCCTTGGTGCCACGGCGTGGATGACGCGGGCGAGCATCGCGCGCCAATCCTGCCATAGCGCGTGGGAGAGGTCAAACCGCAGCCTCGACGCGGAGGGCAGGGGGCCGCGGGCCGTCCCACGCACCAGGGAGGCCTTCGCCCGCCGCCGAGCCCTTTCGCGCGCGCGCCGGCCGGGTAGTGCCCTGATGTGATTTCGGTGGGGGGAAATCCGGCCGAGGCCAACCGCCCCGCCCCTTGCCTCCTGAAGGCTGCGCTGTCTCCGCACTTCGCGTGCTACACCTTCGTCACGGGGCAACGGAGCCTGCTGTCACAACCGCGAGGGCGGCGGGGGTCACCGGCCGAGTGTGGGACTTGCGGGAAGCGCTCGCGCGCACACCCTCTCCCAAGCCGATAACCTCGACGTGCTCCGCGGCCACGTCAAGGGCGAGGCGGTCGATCTCGCCTACCTCGACCCGCCACTACAGGAGCAATCGGGAGTACAAGGTCCTCTTCCGGGAGCAGAGCGGGAGCAAGTCCGCATCGCGGATCTCGCCACCGGCGCATGAGCGGCGGCGCATGAGCGGCATGAAGCACCCATCTCGGTCCTGGCGGGTCCGTGGTGCCAGAGCCACTTTCCTCCACCGGCCGTGACAGAGGGGCCGCGACTCCAGCCCCAGCAGGCTCTTGCCGCGGGTATTGGCCTTGAGGGCGACGGTATCGTCCGGCGTGTCGTCGATGATCGTTTCGGCGTTCGGCTCGTCCTGCTTGGAGGCGTCATCTTCCTGAAGTTCGTCGAGTTCCTGCAGGTCATCACGGGGCGAGAGCATGTCTCGCTACCTCCGATTAGCAGGTTCACCTCGGTGGCGCCGCTCGGCGCCGCGGCGTCGACCAGCCCGCCACAGCCTCCAGGGTCGCGAGGACCTCGTCGAAGCGCTCGCGGAGGTCGCTCAGCACGTGATCGCCGTCGACGCGTCGGAGTTAGTGGATCGCGACCAGGGCCTTCTTGGCTTTCAAGGGCAGCTCGACGGGAACGAACCACCCTCGGGGGTACAGGTAATCTTCGCCCGATTCGTCAAGGACGCGGATGTCAGACAGCCTGTCGTTGCGCTTCGGCTTCACGACGCGATAAATCTTGCCGACGATGAGGTCGGCATCGTACTCGCCGTTGTGGATGCACACCGCGAACTCCCCCGACCTGCCGCTCGGGGATCGCCGAAGTCGGTGTTGATGTTGCCCGCCGCGATCCCGGCCTTCTCGGCGGGGCTGTCGTGGACCACGTCGGAGATCAGCACCCTCTCGGCCTCGCGCAGGCCGAAGCTCGTCGCCAGCTCGGGCGTGAGCGGCTGGATGGACACGCCGAGCGAGCCCCGCGTCAGCTTGCCCTTGGCCACCGGCTTGGTGTCGATGCGCCGGGCCATGTTCGCCGGGATGGAGAAGCCGATGCCGGCGTTGCCCCCGGAGCGGGACAGGATGGCGCTGTTGATGCCGCCGGAGCGTGGGCCCGGGAGGGTTGGCGGAGGCCGTCCCTGGCTGAGCGGCGTGTCGGCCAGGCTGACTGGGCCCGCGGTTCCCGGGCGAGGCGGGCGCCTCCCCGCCGAGCCGGGGCATTCCCTGACGGGGCCGGCAGCCGGCGCGCCGGGAAGAGGGCCTTTATCCCGCCTATGCTCCCAGGCTGGCGGCGAGACCCTCAGCAACAGGGTCGCCAGTGACGGCGAAGATGATAGGGATCGTGCTGGTCGCCTGCTTGCCGGCCAGAAGGGCTGGCGAGGGTCCGGTAACGATGGTGTCCGCCTTCAGGCGCACAAGCTCGGCGGCGAGCGCAGGCAGGCGCTCGTGCCGGCCATCTGCGAATCGGTACTCGATCGCGATGGACTGACCTTCCACATGGCCCAGCTCTCGCAGTCCTCGCCGGAAGGCCTCGAGGCGCAGGTCGTCGGTGGGCGGGAAGGGCGCGAGGAAACCGATCCGGGGGCCCTTCACCGGCGCCTGAGCTTCGGCCGCGAGCGGCACGGCGAGGAGGAAGACGGCCAGCGTGCCGATGAATGTCCGCCGATCCATCACTGAATCACTTCATCCGCCCGCCCCAGCAGCGACTGCGGGATCGTCAACCCGAGCGTCTTGGCCGTCTTGACGTTTAAGAGGAGGTAGTATCTTGTTGGCTGCTCCACCGGCAGCTCTCCTGGCTTCGCTCCTTTGAGAATCCGGAGGTCGATGGCGGCCTCCGCGTCTCCGCCCCGCTCGGCTTCGAGGTTGCCGCCGACATCGCCCAGGTCGGTGAACTCGAGGTCGCCGAGCCTCCCGCGCCGGTCTCCGAGGAGCGATGCCGGTCGGGGCCGAGGGTGTTGTAGGGCTTGCGCTTCGCGGGATGGGAGAGGACTTCGTAGGTCTCGTTGATCTCCTGGAAGCGCGCCGCCGACCCCTTGGAGACGTCGGGATGATGCTTGCGGGCCATCCGGCGATAGGCGGTCTTGATCGCCTTGTCGTCCGTGTCGATTCTAGCCCGTGGATGGGCGCGCAGGCGGGGGAGCGACTACCTCCGGGTACGGATGGACCCCACGGACGAGGCATGGGCACACTCTCGCCCTTCGTGGTCGCGCAGCATCGCCTCGAGGAAGACGACCGACCGCCCCCGCTTGATGACGGTGCCCTCGCCCAGCACGGGGCCCGCCGTCACAGGGGCGAGAAAGCTCACGGTGAGCGAGGAGGTGGACAGCATCTGGCCGGGCTCGAACAGGGTGTGGGCGGCCAGCGCCATGCACATGTCGACATACGCGCTGATGATGCCGCCCTGCACCCCGCCCCCAGGGGTCAGGAACTCGTCCTTGACGGCGAACTCGATGGAGACGCGACCTGCGTCCACGGCCAGCACCCGGGCGCCCAGGAGGCGGGCGATGGGCGGGGCGGGGCGGCCGTGGTGATCGGTGATGAGCGCGCGGAGCCGGGCGAGCGGCGCGCGCTCCCCCATCAGCCCCGGGCCACGGTGAACGCCACGTAGAGCGCCTGGGACCCGCGCTGGAGCAAGAGCGTCACCCGGTCGCCTTCCTTGAGGTCCCGGGTGGCGCGCTCGAAGTCCTGCATGGACCGCACCCGCTGCCGGTTGACCTCGCGGATCACGTCGCCGCGCTGGAGCCCCGCCTCGGCCGCCGCGCCGTCCTCCTCCACCCGGACCACGACGACGCCCTCCGTGCCTCTCAGGTTGAGCTGGCGGGCGACTTCCGGGGTGATGGGCCGCAACTCCAGCCCCAGCATGTTCTTGCCGCGGTTGTTGGACTTGAGGGCGACGGTGTCGTCCGGCGTGTCGCCGATCTTGATCTCCATGGTCTTGTGCGTCTTGTCGCGCCACACGGTTACCGGCACGCCCTTGCCCGGCGGGGTGAGCGCGACCACCTTCTGCAAATCCTGTGGGTTGTCCACCTTCTTGGTGTCGAAGTTGGTGATGATGTCGCCCGCCGCGATCCCGGCCTTCTCGGCGGGGCTGTCCTGGACCACGTCGGAGATCAGCACCCCCTTGGCCTCGCGCAGGCCGAAGCTCTTCGCCAGCTCGGGCGTGAGCGGCTGGATGGACACGCCGAGCCAGCCCCGCGTCACCTTGCCCTTGGCCACCAGCTCCGTGTAGATGCGCCTGGCCATGTTCGCCGGAATGGAGAAGCCGATGCCGACGTTGCCCCCGGAGCGGGAGAGGATGGCGCTGTTGATGCCCACCACCTCGCCGCTCATGTTCACGAGGGGCCCGCCGGAGTTTCCGGGGTTGATGGCGGCGTCGGTCTGGAGGAAGTCGTCGAAGGGGCCCCCGCCGAGGGACCGTCCCTTGGCGCTGATGATCCCCGCGGTCACCGTCTGTTGCAGCCCGAAGGGTGAGCCGATCGCGAGTACCCAGTCGCCGACCTTGATCTTGTCGGAGTCGCCGAGGCTCGCGGCAGCGTATGGGCCGCCGCCCTGGAGGCGCAGGACCGCGAGGTCCGTGCGCCGGTCCACGCCGATGAGCTTGGCCTTGTGTTTCTTGCCGTCGGCGGTGACGGCCTCGATGTCCGTCGCGCGCTCGACGACGTGGGCGTTCGTGAGCGCGATGCCCGACGGGTCGACGATGACGCCGGAGCCGAGACTCCGCTGCTGCTGCTCGCGCTCGGGGGCCTCGCCGAAGAAGCGGCGGAAGAACTCCTCGCCGAAGAACTCCTCGATGGGCGTCCGCCCCAGCGCGCCGCGCGTCACGGTGTTGATATTGATCACCGCGGGGGCCACCGTCTCGGCGACCTGGGCGAAGCTCCCGGACGGCACCGGCAGGGCGGCCGGGATCACGCGGGCCTGCATGCCCGCGGGCAGAATGCGGAACGGCTTCCCCACGTCGGCCGTTTCGGTCCCCCACGTGACGGCGCCGGCCCCGAGCGCCGCGGCCACGAGGAGGAGGACAACCAAAGTGCGGCGCTTGATCGAGATCATCGAGCTCCCTCCACGACGTCGCCGGCCAGGAGTGCCCGCAGGCGGTCTCCCTCCAGCGTTTCGCTCAGCTTGAGCGCGGCGGCGGCTTGCATGAGGATCCCCTTCTTGGCCGTCATGAGGTCGCGCACGCGCCCGTATATGTGGTCGATGATGGCCCGGGTCTCGTCGTCGATGGCCCGGGCCGTGTCCTCCCCGTACTCGCGCTCCTGCCCGAACCCGGACCCCTTCAGGAAGAGCGCCTCTTCAGGAAGAGCGCCTGCTGTCCTCCGCCGAAGGTCATGGGGCCGAGCTTGTCCGACATGCCGTACTGCATCACCATGAGCCGCGCGATCTCCGTGGACCGCTCGAGGTCGTTGTGCGCGCCGGTGGAGATCTCCGCGTACACGGCCTCCTCCGCGGCCCGGCCGCCCAGCAGCACCGCGATCCGGTCCTCGAGCTCGCTGCGCGTGAGCAGGTACCGGTCCTCCAGCGGGAGCTGGTAGGTGGCCCCGAGCGCGCTGACGCCCCGCGGGATGATGGTCACCTTGTGGACGGGATCGGCGTGGGGCAGGGAGGAGGCCACCAGCGCGTGCCCGATCTCGTGGTGCGCGACGATGTCGCGCTCCTTCTCGGACAGCACGCGGCTCTTGCGCTCGAGCCCGCCGATGACGCGGTCGATGGCCTCCTCGAGGTCGGCCATCTCCACGGCCTCCTTGCCCTTCCGCGCGGCCAGCAGCGCGGCCTCGTTGATGATGTTCGCGAGATCGGCGCCGGCCATGCCCGGCGTCCGGGCGGCGATCACGTGCAGGTCCACCTGCGGGGCGAGCGTCACGTTGCGGGCGTGGACGGCCAGGATGGCCTCGCGCCCCCTCACGTCCGGCTTGTCCACGACCACCTGGCGGTCGAAGCGTCCCGCGCGGAGCAGGGCCGCGTCCAGTACCTCGGGCCGGTTGGTCGCCGCCATGATGATGACGCCCTTGGAGGAGTCGAAGCCGTCCATCTCGGCCAGGAGCTGGTTCAGGGTCTGCTCGCGCTCGTCGTGCCCTCCCACGAACCCGCCGGCGCCGCCCCGCGTCTTGCCGATGGCGTCCAGCTCGTCGATGAAGACGATGCAGGGGGCCTTCTCCTTGGCCTGCTCGAACAGATCGCGCACGCGTGATGCCCCCACCCCCACGAACATCTCCACGAACTCGGAGCCAGAGAGGAAGAAGAAGGGCA
This sequence comes from Candidatus Rokuibacteriota bacterium, assembly GCA_016184305.1. GTDB lineage: Bacteria > Methylomirabilota > Methylomirabilia > Rokubacteriales > CSP1-6 > UBA12499. The sequence continues at coordinate 11,194 of JACPCX010000049.1, forward strand.
CGTCGGCCTCGCCGGCCACCGCCCGGGCCAGGAGCGTCTTGCCCGTGCCGGGCGACCCCACCAGGAGGACGCCCTTCGGGATCCGGCCGCCCAGGCGCTGGTACTTCTTCGGGTTCTTGAGGAAGTCCACGACCTCCATCAGCTCCGCCTTGGCTTCCTCGACGCCGGCCACGTCGGCGAAGGAGGTCTTGAGCTCCTTGCGGTCATAGATCTTCGCCTTGGACCGTCCGAAGGACAGCGCCTGCGTGGTCCCGCCGCCGATGCGCCGCATGAGGAACATCCAGATGCCGGCCATGATCGCGAGCGGCATGATCCAGCCGAAGAGCAGGTCCCGCCAGAACGTGTTCTCGATCCGGCCGGAGAACTCCACCTTGTGCGCCTCGAGCTCCTTGAGCAGGGTGGAGTCGTCCACGCCCGGGATGCGGGTGGTGGTGAAGATGGCGACGGTGGGCTCGGCGCCGAGGAAGGTGCGCACGCGGTCGCCCGGGCGCGGGGCCGCGGCCGGCAGGGCGCCCGGCTTGAGGGTGCCCCGGATCTCCTTGTCCGTGAGCGAGACCCGCTCCACCTTTTCCTCGCGCACGAGAGCGAGGAAGCGGCTCATGGGGACCTCGACGGTTTGCGGAGCCAGCAGCCAGCTCTGGAGCACGGACAGGACGAGAGCCGCGATGAGGACGTAGATGAGCGAGAACTGCGTCTTCTGCCGGATCGGACCCTTCATTCCGTGCACCCGCACTTCATGCTAGCGAACCCCCCCCAGCGCTGTCAAACCCGTGCCAGTTCTGACGTTGCGGCGTCAGGCGCTATTCGCTGCTGCCGTCGCCGCCCGTCTTCGTGCTCTGCTCCTATAGACGCGTCCCGTGAGCCCAGGATTCGACAGCGGTGGCTGCGTGGGGAAGGCCGCTACGAGGCGTCCGGCCGGGGGCCGGCGGTGGGCGGGGTGAAGCGACGGGTCAGCAGGGACGTCCGCTCGGGGGCTGGTAGTCCGGGAGCTTGAAGGTGGTCATGAAGGAGTCCTCCCAGACCTCTAGCGGCAGACGCCCTACCTCTTGCTGGCCGTCAAAGAGCGTGAACTTGGCGCGCGCGGCCAGCTCCGGCGGGGTGAGCTTCCTGGCCAGGAAGTCCAGCAGGCTGGCGCGGTCCACGAAGAGGGCGAGCGTCTCGTTCACCGGCTGCACACCCGGCTTGCCGTTGGTGCCGGGCTTGGGCCAGGTCAGGATGACCCCGAAGCCCTCGAGGGTGGGCTCCGTCCGGAGGCCCGGCAGGGCCGCCAGCCGCCGCAGCATCTCGACCCCGTAGCGGGAGAACATCGCCGACTGGCGGAGCTCCCGGCCGAGCGCGGCGAATTGTTTCTCTTCGTGCTGGTCGATCTCGAGCCACACCGACAGGTAGCGGTCATCCGCCGTGGCGAAGCGGGGCTTGTTGAAGCCCAGGCCGTGCTTCCGGATGTCCACCCACGGCACGCAGTGATAGATCTGCTCGGAGAACTGCCGGAGCTGGGCGTGATAGGCCGTGCCGAGGCTCCTGCCCTTCGGCGTCGAGTACTTCTCGAGCGACAGAACGGCGTCGTCGGGTGGGACCGCCGGGACCGGGAACGGCGATGCGCCGAGGAGCACCGCCGCGATCGCCACTGCCGTCCAGCGCGTCATCCGGTTGGTTCTGGGTGTTGGTTCTGGGGGTTGGGTCTGGCGGTCAGTTCTGGAAGATCTGGTCGGGGCTGACGGTGATGGCCTTGCCCCACCAGGTCTCCGCGCGCGCGGTATCGATGTCCGAGCGGGCGACGCGCGGCGCCTGGCCCTCCCGGTTGCGCCACGAGAAACCAATGTGCTTGTCCGAGGCGAAGTGGGTGGTGTGGGCCTTCCACTCGGCCCACTCCTCGGATGTGGCGCAGCCCCCAGCCATCAGCAGGACGACCAGAGCGAGGGTGGCTCTCCCGAAGCGTGCGCGCATGTTCATGCCTCCTGTGTGGTGAGCGTGCGGTGTCAGGTCCATCGCCATCATACAGAGGGCGGGCTCGTGCCGTCAACCGGCAACGATGGCCGCCTGCGCGCGCCTCGGCTGCTTTTGCGCTTGCGGGGTCACAGCGGCTGGGGCATCCTCGATGCAGGAGGACCGCCGATGCCTGCCGCCTCGCCCCGAACCTCACTCCTGGTGGACACCGAGAAACTTTAGGGGGGGGACCGTGAGCGACCCGCTGACCATCCTGGAGGAGCCCGAGGGTCTGCGCCGGCCGATCCTCATCATGGCGTTCGCCGGCTGGAACGATGCGGCCGAGTCGGCGACCGGTGCCGCGCGCTACCTGGGCCAGATCTGGCCGGCCCGTTCCTTCGCGAGCATCGATCCCGAGGAGTTCTACCACTTCGGGCTCTCCCGCCCCTACGTCCGCTTCAAGACCGGCTCGCGCAGCGAGCGCGAAATCGTCTGGCCCTCGACGGAGTTCTCGCTCTCCCAGCCGGAGGCCCTCGACCGGGACCTGATCGTCGGCGTCGCCGTCGAGCCCCACCTCAAGTGGCGCACCTACTGCGGCGCTGTCCTGGACCTGGCCCAGCGCGCCCGGGCCTCCCTCGTCCTCACGCTGGGAGCGCTCCTGGCCGAGGTGCCCCATACGCGCCCCGTCAAGCTCGTGGGCGGGGCGCACGATCCGGAGCTGTCGGCCCGGCTCGGGATCCGTCCAACCCGGTACGAGGGGCCAACGGGCATCGTGGGGGTGCTCAACACCCTCTGCCGCGAGCGGGGCGTGCCGACGGCGAGCCTCTGGGCCAACGTGCCCCACTACATCTCCGGGATCGAGAACCCGAAGGCCTCCATGGCGCTGGTCCGCCGCGTCCTGTCGCTTCTGAACGCCGAGGCCGATCTCTCGGACCTCGAGGAGGCGGCGCGCCAGTTCGACCAGAACCTCGAGGAGATCGTCTCGCAGAACGGGAAGATCGCGGAGTACGTCACGAGGCTCGAGCGGAAGAGCCTCGACGAGGACGAGCCGGAGCCTGCCCGGCCCGGCGAGTTCCGCGACGAGCTTCCGTCCTCGGGGGATCTCGCGGCCGAGATCGAGCAGTTCTTCCGCCAGCAGCGCCCCGAGACCTCGTAGCGCGGATTGCGCAACCCGGGACACGCGCGCTGCGCAGCCGCACCTGCACTTCGCCGCGCAGGTGCGGCAGGCCCGCGTGGACCCCGCCGCCCTCTTCGGTGTGCCCCTCCGCGACTGAGCGTCAGGGGAGCCGCAGGCTCCCGCTGAGGACCGTCACGGCGTGGCCGCCCACCCGCACGCGGGCGGGCTTCCGGCTCGCCACCAGCACGTCGACGAAGAGCCGCCCCGGCCGTCCGAGCATGTCTCCCTGCTCCGCGATGAACTCCGCGTGGTCTCGGATCACTGGAACCTGGCGGGCCTCGAGCAGCCAGACGCCCATGGCGGCGTGGACGGAGCCCGTGACGAAGTCCTCCGGAATGCCGTAGTGGGGCGCGAAGAAGCGGCAATGCGTCGTGGAGTCCGGGTCCAGCGTCTGCTTCGACACCACGCAGATGCCACGGAGCTTGTTCCGCTGGCCGAACGTGGCGACGCGCTCCATGTCGGGCTGGAGCCGGCGGAGCGCCTCGAGCCCCCGGACGGGCACGAGGAGATCGGCGTCGGGAGTGACCGCCGGCGGGGCCCACCGGCTCAGCTCCAGCTCGGTCAGGCCGAGCGTCTCGAGGAGCGCGGGCATCTGTCCCTCGAAGGGCACGCAACTCGGCAGCGGCGGGATGACCCAGATGATCGTTCCGCCGACCTTGCGCTCCACCTGGGCCTCGAGGAGGCCCCCCAGGGTGTCGAAGACGACGCGGTCGCCAGGGAGCCGGCCGGCCTCGATCATCGCGTGGACGGCGGCGAGCGTCGTGTGGCCCGAGTAGCCCACCTCGCGCGTGGGTGTGAACCACCGGAGGCGCAGGTCCGCGCCCTCGAGGGTGGTACGCGAGACGAAGGCGGTGCCCGACAGCTTCATCTCGTCGGCGACCCGCTGCATCTGTGCCTCGGAGAGCGCGTCGGCGTCGAGCACGACGGCGGCCGGGTTCCCGGCGAAGGGAAGGCTGGTGAACGCGTTGATCTGGACGATCGGGATCCAGATGCTCATGGGCGGTGGCTCACGGGCCTCTCGATCCTGATCCGCTCGCGGAGCCGCCGCGCCTGGCGGCCCAGCGCGCGAGTGGACCAGACGGTGGTGAGCGACTGCGCCATCATGCCGTAGACGCTGACGCGCGGCACCTTGAGGATGAGCGCCGGATCGAGCCAGTTCGGCTCCCGCGCGAGGAGGTCGAGCGTGCGCAGCCCGATGAGGAGCGGCCAGGCGCAGGCCAGCCGCATCCGCGCCTCGGCCCCGGGGATGGCGAACGTGTACTGCCAGCCAGCCTCGTAGTGATCCAGCGCGACATTGAGCAGTTCCACCAGCAGAGGCCGGAGCGCGCGCCCGGAGGCCGGGTCCAGGAGATCGCGCGGCTCGATGCCGAGGAGGGCCAGGTCATGGCTCGGCAGGTAGCAGCGACCCTGGCGCAGGTCGCGGGGCAGATCGCGGAGGACGTTGGTGAGCTGGAGGCCCTTGCCGAAGCGGACGCCCAGCGCCTTCATCTTCGCGAGGTCCCAGCCCTTGAGGCGCGGGCGGTGAGCCACATGCACCTCGGTCCAGAACTCCCCGACGCAGCCGGCCACGAGGTAGGTGTATCGGTCGAGATCCTGGCGCGTCGCGAGCGCCGCGAGCCCCCCCTCGTCCTCGCCGGGGAAGATCTCGAGGTCCTGCGTCATCCCCTCGATGATGGTGGCGAGCACCGCGCGCACGCGCTCGCGGTCCGCCAGCGGCAGCGCGCGGTGGGCAGCCAGGCAGTCGGGGAGGCGCTCGAGCAGCGTCCACTCGGCCCCGAGGGCCTGGGCCTCCCGCGTGGCGGCCACGATCTCCTCGAGGCGGCCCGGCACGTGGGCCTCCAGCTCGGCCCGCAGCGCGAGCAGGTGGGCGATCCGGGCGCGACGGGCGATGAGGCGCGAGTCGGCGATGGTGTCGGCGGCGCGGGCCAGGAGATAGGCGAGCCCGATGGTGGGGCGCACGGCCGCCGGCAGCACCGCCAGCGACAGGGAGAAGGAGCGGCTGACGCGCTTGAGCAGCGCGGAGGTGAGGTTCCCTCCGCCCACGGGCGCTAGTCCAGCTCCATGGGATTGATCGGCCGCTCGTCCGGAGAGTCCTTGGCTTTCTTGAGCCCCTCCTGGAATTTCCGATCCAGCACCTTGCCCTTGCTCTGCTCGGCCTTCATCTGCTCCTTGAAGCGCTCCTCCCGGCGGGAGGCCTCGCCCTTGAGCGCGGAGAGGGCCCCGCCCAGGTCGAGCCCCGACCGCGGGCGCGGGGGCGCCTCGTGGGCGATGACGGCCTCGAGCGCCGGGTCGATCGTGAGCCGGCCGTTGCAGCACGGACAGGTCACCGTGAAGGTCGCCATGGCAAGACCCTACCAGACGAAGGCTCCCCCCGCCAGAGCGCCGGCCGGCGCTTTGTCCTCGGACCGAAACCAGCCGGATGCGGAACAACCCGGCGGGCCGAGCCCTCGTAGCGGATGAGCCCCTTCTCGAGCACGTAGACCCGGTCCGCCAGGTCCAGCGAGAACTCCACGTTCTGCTCGGCCAGCAGGATGGTGAGCCCCTCCCGCCACCACCTGGCCGTACAGGAGACCACGGGTTGCCTGGTGGTCCTTCTCACGGATTGTCATCTTGCCCTGCGGCGTGTCCACCGTGAGGCCGAGCAGCGCCTTGGACACCTGGTCCGAATCTGTGCTCCGGGCCTTCTTGATGGCCTCGGTCACTGACACAGCCTCACGATGCCCCCGTTGCCGCCGCGGGGTCAACCATCGCCCGCCCGGCACCAGACGGCCGGCATCAGACCGCGAGATACTGCTTCACGATGTCCTGGTTGGCGCGCAGCTCGGATGGCGTGCCGGTATACCGCACCTCGCCCTTCTCCAGGATATAGAGCCGATCTGCGAGCGACAGCACGAACTCCAGGTTCTGTTCGGCCAGCACGATCGACAACCCGGTCGCCTTGAGTTGCGCAACCGTGTCCCGCAGGTGGTCGACAATCAGCGGCGCCAGCCCCTCCGCCGGTTCATCCAGCAGCAGCAGCTCCGGATTTCCCATCAGCGTGCGGGCGATGGTCAGCATCTGTTGCTGGCCGCCGGACAGGACCCCGCCGCGCCGGGCGCGGATTTCCCCAAGGTCGGGGAACAACGCGAACACTTCCGGTTCCCTCCATACCGCCTTCCCGCCGGTGCCGGGACGGCGAGCGATATCCAGGTTCTCCCAGACTGAGAGTTCCGGGAAGATGCGGCGGTCTTCCGGCACGAAGCCGATGCCCATCTGGCAGATCTTGTACGACGGCAGGTGCGCGATGTCGCGACCCTTCCACATCACCCGC
>JACPCX010000050.1:0-7721 GCA_016184305.1 Candidatus Rokuibacteriota bacterium
CCTGAAGGCGGACCCCGAGGTCCGGGATGAAGTAGTCCTTCAACATCCAGAGCCCGAGGGCGATGGACAGCACGGCCGCCACGCGGGCCGGGACATGGGACTGGGTGAACATGGCGCTGGTGGCCAGGAGGCCGAGGCCGAGCGCCAGATAGGTGAGGAACACCGCCGAGACGTAGATCGACCCGAGCCCGAGCACGCGTCCCCGCACCGCCACGGCGCCCTCTCCCGTGCGGAGCTGCGCGGCCGCCAGCAGAGAGGCGACGAACAGGAGCAGGACGGTGAAGGCGCACGGGTTGAAGCCGTCGGCGAAGCCGGCGACGACGACGGTGCCAAGCGTGACCACAGGCGGCAGCCCCGTGAACGCCGGTGCCGGCGGTCGGCCGAGGCCGAGCCACGCGGCCACGCCCAGCGCGGCGACCGCCAGGACGGAGAAGGTCAGGACGCGGGCGGCGCGCATACGCTACGCCTCCACGATGAGTCGCCCCTGCATCGTCGGGTTCGCGCGGCCGCCGCAGCACACGTCGCAGTAGTACTCGTAGACTCCCGGCGTCGCCGGCGTGAACGTCGCCCATCGCGTGCCCTTCGGGGGAGCGATGATGTTGACGCCCAGCCCGTCGATGGCGAACTGGTGCTTGCCGCCGCCGTCCGTGTGGAACTGGGTGTCCACGCTGGTGAGGCGCACGGTCAGCGGCCGCCCGGCCTTGGCGCGGATCTCCTGCATGGAGAACCCGCCCATCGTGCCGTCGATGTCGACGACTTGCCCGCCGGGCGGCACCGGGCCTGTACCACGCGCCACCGGCGCCAGCAGCCAGGCCACGGCGACGACCGCCGTCCCGACGATAAGAATGTACGCGTTGCGCTTCCATCGCTTCGCCCGCTTGTTCCGCCTCTGCCCATGTCCCATCGGTCACCTCCGTCTCGTGTTCATGGCAGGACGAAGACGCCTGCTCGGCCAGCCCGTCTCCGGCAAGAACACGACAGAAGCAACGGGAATGCCAAAGTCCAGAATGGGAAAGAGCCAAAGATCTGCGAGCTTGCGGGCAGGGGCTCGGGAGGCCTCGCGCGACGTCTTTGACGGAACGTCAGCCGGGGACGCGTGCGGCCGGGACGTCCGACATTCTGTCAGCCCAAGGGGGCCAGTCCCCCGCTCGTCGGCGAGGGCCCCCGAACCCCTTCCCCGGATATTCAGTGGGCGGAGTGACCGCCCTGGCTGCCGAGATACTTCTGCGGGTTCTTCTCGAAGCTGTTCTTGCAGCCAGCGGCGCAGAAGTGATAGGTCTTCCCCTCATGGGTCGCCGCCGCCGCGGCCTTCTTCTCGTCGACCTCCATCCCGCACACAGGATCCTTTGTCATGATTGACCTCCTCTCGGTGTGATGGTCCGGTTCAGCTCGGGCGACCCGGCTCATGCCGGGGCGTCGCGGCCGGGGCCCCCGCTCAGCAACACCCCCCCCGGCGGCGGGGCGTGCCTGCGGAGCCCGCGCCCTTCGTCAGCTGCTCGTCATGGTTGACGGTCGAAGGTGACCTATCCGTGTCGAGACCCTTCGCCATGGGCTCCGACTCGTGATGAGATCCGTGCCCCCCCATCCCGCAGCCCGCGCCGCCGCGGCGCAGGAGAAACCACCCGGCGCCGAGCGCGAGCACGATCCAGATCCAGTTCGCCGCAATCCATTCACTCATGTCTCATCCCTCCTGTCGCGGCCTGCGCGCCGATCTGCCGCGAGAGCCAGTTGTAGAGCGGCACGAACACCAGCGCCGCATAGACGCCATAGAGGAAGCTTTCGGCGAGCCCGAGGACGAAGCTTGCGGGGGTGATCCCGCGAAAGCCCGGAAGCACCAGTTCCCAGACGCGCATCATGGAATACGCGGGCAGGGCCAGGTCCCAGAGGACACAGAGCGTGAAGGTGATGGCGCTGAAGAGCCCGAGCGTCAGGCCGATCACGGTGAGGTTCAGGGGTTTCATCGGCTCTGCCTCCCTTCATGTTCCAGCAGGACGGGTGGCCGGAAGCGCCGGAGGCGCAGGGCGTTCGAGACGACGGAGACCGAGCTGGTGGCCATGGCCGCGGCCGCCAGGATCGGGTTGAGCAGCCAGCCGAAGAACGGGAACAGCACTCCCGCGGCGACCGGGATCAGGGCGGTGTTGTACGCGTACGCCCAGAAGAGGTTCTGCTTGATGTTCCGCATGGTGGCCTTGGACAGCGCGATGGCCGTCACGACGCCGCGGAGGTCCCCGGACATGAGCGTGATGTCGGCCGCCTCCATCGCCACGTCCGTGCCGGTCCCGAGCGCGAGGCCGATGTCGGCCTGCGCCAGGGCCGGCGCGTCGTTGATCCCGTCGCCGACCATCCCCACGAGCTTGCCCTCGTCCTGGAGCCGCTTGACCTCCTTGGCCTTGTCTCCTGGGAGGACCTCGGCCAGCACCCGGTCGATTCCGACCTCGCGCGCGATCGCCTCGGCGGTGCGGCGGTTGTCCCCGGTGATCATGATGACCTCCAGGCCGAGCCGATGCAGCGCGGCGACCGCCGCGGCCGAGTTGGGCTTGAGGGTGTCGGCGACCGCCACGAGCCCGGCCGCCCGTCCATCCACAGCCACGTACATGGGCGTCTTCCCCGCGCTGGACAGGCGTGCGGCCTCATCCGTGGGCAGTCCGCCATGGACGCCTCGGTCCTCCATGAGGCGCAGGTTGCCGACCAGGACCGAGCGGCCATCCACACGGGCGACGATGCCGTGGCCGGGCACCGCCTGGAAGTCCTCGGCATTGGTAACGGCGAGCCCTCGCTGGCGCGCGCCGTCCACGATGGCCCCGCCGAGCGGATGCTCCGAGCCGCGCTCGGCGCTCGCGGCCAGCCGCAGGAGATCGTCGGCGGCGAACGCCCCGGTCCGAACGACGTCGGTCAGCGCCGGCTTTCCGGCCGTCAGGGTGCCGGTCTTGTCGAAGACCAGCGCCCGCAGCCTGTGGGCGGTCTCCAGGGCCTGACCGCTCCGGATCAGGATGCCGTGCTCGGCCCCTTTGCCGGTGCCCACCATGATCGAGGTGGGCGTGGCGAGCCCCAGGGCGCACGGGCACGCGATGATGAGCACCGCGACGAAGTTGAGGAGCGCGTAGGTCAGCGCCGGTGCCGGCCCGAAGGCGTACCAGACCACCCCCGTCACGACCGCGATGCCGATCACCGCCGGGACGAAGTAGCCGGTCACCCTGTCCACGAGCCGCTGGATGGGCGCCTTCGAGCCCTGCGCGGCCTCGACCAGCTTGATGATCTGGGCCAGCACCGTGTCCTTGCCGACCTTGGTGGCCTCGAAGGTGAACGAGCCCGTCGTGTTGAGGGTGGCGCCGATGACCTCGTCGCCGGCCTTCTTGTCCACCGGCATGCTCTCGCCCGTGACCATCGATTCGTCGAGGCTCGACGCCCCCCTGCGGACCACGCCGTCCACCGGCACCTTCTCGCCGGGCCGGACCACGACCAGGTCGCGCGGCGCCACCTCCGCGACCGGGATGTCCGTCTCCGCCCCGTCGCGGATGACCCGGGCGGTCTTGGGCTGTAGCCCGATCAGCTTCTTGATCGCCTCCGAGGTCCGTCCCCGCGCCACCGCCTCGAGGTATCGCCCGAGAAGGATCAGCGTGATGATGATGGTGGACGTGTCGAAGTACACCTCGCGCGCGACCCCCTGGGCCTCGAAGAACCCGGGAAAGACGATCAGCCCCACGCTGTAGAGGTAGGCGGCCGAGGTCCCCACCGCGATGAGGGTGTTCATATCGCTGGTCCGGATGTCCGGCACCCAGGGGAAGAGCGACGGATAGCTCCCCAGGAACACCGGGACGCTCACCACGGCGCCGGCGGCGATCTTGGAGCGGAGCGTGCAGAGCAGCGCCTTGTGATTCCGTGCCTCCCGCTCGCTCAGGTCCTCCGCGCTCGTCGCCGCCCCGGCGACTTCTCCGGCCTCGTAGCCGAGATCCTGGATGGCGTCCCTGAGATCCTCGACCGCCACCTGGGTCGGGACGTACTCCACCGTGGCGCGCTCCGCCGCGAAGTTGACCGCGGCAGAGAGGACGCCCGGAAGGCGCGCCAGCCCCTCCTCGATCTTCGCCACGCACGAGGCGCAGGACATCCCCGCAACCGGGATCGTGACCGTCTCTCCGGGGACCTCGTAGCCCAGGTCGCGGATCGCCTCGACGAGCCCCCGGGGGGTGGCGCCGTCCTGGACGCGGATGCTGGCCCGCTCGGTGGTGAGGTTGACACTGGCCTGCACCACGCCGGGTTGCCGCGCCAGCGTCGATTCGATCTTGGCCACGCACGACGCGCAGCTCATGCCCCGGATCGGTAGCTCGACCATGCTATCCGGCATGTCCATTGTCCTCCATGGATGTACGTTCTCCGGGCCGCATCCGGGTCGGAACGGGTCGCCGGAGCTGCGCGGCGCCGACGTCCAGCGCCGTGACCCCGGGTCGTGAGCGGAGCGGTGGGTTTGCGCGGGCAGCGCGCACCGCGATCGCATGGCACGCGTCGGGGTTCGCCGGGCATACGCCGTCCGGGCCCAGGGCTGTGCACGATGAGCCGCTTCCGCACTCCCGCTGGCGCCCGCGCATGAAGAGCCCGAACAGCGCGAAGATCACGGCGAGGGCGAGGATGCCCAGGATCGCGGTCATGGCACGCTCACGCCGTGCTCAACAGCCCCGCGAAGCCCATGAAGGCCAGCGAGAGGCTGCCGGCGATGAGGAGTACCAGCGCCGTACCCTTCGCGACGTCCGGGACGTCCGCGAAGTCGACGGTCTCGCGGATCGAGGCCATGAGCGCGAGCGCCAGCGTCAGCCCGAGCCCCGCGCCGATCGCAAAGGCGAGCCCCTCGAGGAAGCCATAGCCGCGGTTGGTCTGGAAGATCGCCAGGCCGAGGATGGCGCAGTTCGTCGTGATCAGCGGCAGGAAGATGCCGAGCTGGCGGAAGAGCACGGGACTCATCTTCTTGATCACCATCTCGACGATCTGCACGAGCGAGGCGATCACGATGATGAAGGAGATGAGGCGGAGGTATGGCGCGTAGACGAGGACGAAGGTGTTGAGCGCCCAGACACTGATCGCCGTGATGGTGAGCACGAAGACGTTCGCGGCGCCCATGCGCACGGCGGTCGCGACGCGGCCCGACACGCCCAGGAACGGGCAGATGCCCAGGAAGAGCATGAGGGTGAAGTTGTTCACCACCATGGCCGAGAAGAAGATCCACACGAGGTCGCTCATCATGCGGCCCTCGTCGCGGTGACGGACCGGGACCGCTCCCGGGCCGGCGCCTGTGCGACCCGCGCTCGCTTCAGCCAGTTGATCGCGAGGAGCAAGAAGCCGAGCGTGAAGAAGCCCCCGGGCGGGAGCACCATGATCACCCAGGGCTCGTAGCCCGGGCCGAAGAGGCTCATGCCGAGGAAGGTCCCGCTGCCGAGCACCTCCCGGACCGATCCCATGAGCAGCAGCGCAATCATGAAGCCGCTTCCCATGCCCACGGCGTCGAGCACGGCTCGGCCCACCGGCTGCCTCGAGGCGAACGCTTCCTGCCGGCCGAGGATGATGCAGTTGACGACGATGAGCGCGACGAATGGGCCGAGTGCCTTGTGGATGTCCGGGACGAGCGCCTGCAGCACCATCTCGGCGACCGTCACGAAGGTCGCGATGATGAGGATGTAGGTCGAGATCCGGACCGCGTGTGGCACGAAGCGCTTGACGGTGGAGACCAGGAAGCTCGAGCCGAGCAGGACGAAGAAGGTGGCGAGACCCATGACGATACTGTTGGCCACCGAGTTGGTCACGGCCAGCGTCGGGCAGAGACCCAGGAGCTGGACCAGGACCGGGTTTTCCCGCCAGACGCCGCGCAGCAGATCCTCGGCGGGCGTCGTGGCCCGGCGGAAGCCGCGCGGCGTAGCGCCGTGGGCACCGCAGTGGAGCTCCGCCGGCATGATCTCCTGTCTCATCCTCCGCCCCTCACGGCGCCCAGGGCGCCCAGCGGGGGTGGCGCGGGGACGGCATGACGGCGATGCCGAGCGCGTCCAGGCCCTCGGTCACGCACGGCGGGATGCCGCAGCAGCGCACCTTCGCGCCAGCGCCGTGGAGCCCGGCCAGCTCCCTGGACAGCACCTCGACGCCGAAGGCCTCGAAGCGATCGACGTCCGAGAAGTCGACGCTGATTTCCGCCGCGCCCTCATGGCGCAGCCAGTTCGCGAGCTCCATCGCCCGGGAGCCATCGAACACGCCGGACAGGTGAATGCGCGCCTTGCCCGAACCGGACCCGCTTGCCGTCGCCAATGACCGTCCTCCCTTCAGTCGTCGTTCGTTGCGGAAAGGAATCGGATGATCTCGCCGTAGTCCAGGGGCTTGTCGAACCGCACCTGGATCAGCCCCTGCGCTGCCGGAGGATGCGGGCCCAGCCACGCGATCCGGGGCCGCTCCTGAGTCCGGGCCAGCTGCCCCAGGAGAGCGGCCCCGTCCTGCCGAATGGCGGCCTCATCGAGGATGAGCCAATCGAGGGTGCCCGTTTTCATCTGCTCCCTGACCGCGTCCGCCGCCGAAAGGACGGTCACCGTGTACCCGACCTCCGAGAGACGGGTGGTGAGCAGCAACCGGGGGCCGATGCTGTTCTCGAGCAAGGCCACGATCCTCCGACTCATCTCGGTCTCCCTGCCTCGATGAGACGCAAGGGCCCTGCCAAGCTCGGGGGGGCTGAGAAGGTCCGGGATCTTGAGGCGTTAGGGCCTAGCGCAGGCCTGGCGGAAGCGTGGCTACCATGTCACAATGCAAGGGACCATGTGAAAATGAGATGGTCAGAGACGGGAGGGGAGACCATGCGAGCCAGCGACCTGAAGGTGCTCGAGCTGCTCGACTTCCGGGCCGCGGACGGCGTGATCGCGTTCCACGATCAGCGGATGCTCCTCTACGACGCCGACGTGCTGGGCATCCTCCGCCGGGAGCTCGTCGAGACGGTCGGCCCGAGGGTCGCGCGGGGGCTCCTGACGCGTTTCGGCTACGCCGACGGCTACCGCGACGCCCAGACGCTGAAGAAGCTCTTCCGCTGGGAGAGTCAGGAGGAATGGTGCAAGGCCGGTCTCGTGCTCCATGCGCTCGAGGGCAAGGCCGTGGCCGTCAAGACGCGCCTGTCGGGGCTGGCGGGAAACGGGAGGTTCGAGGCCGAGATCAAGTGGGAGAACTGCTACGAGACGGAGCAGCATCTCCGCCACCTGGGGGCGGCCACCGAGCCCGTGTGCTGGAAGCTCGCGGGGTACGTGAGCGGCTACTTCTCGGCCTGCCTGGGCGAGGAGATCTACTTCGTCGAGACCGACTGCTGCGCGACGGGGCAGGGGTGCTGCCGCGCGGTCGGCAAGCGGCGGGCCGACTGGGGCGCCGCGCTCGATCCGCATCTCGAGTACTTCAAGGTGGCCTCGGTGCAGGACGAGATCGCGCGGCTCGAGCAGGCGCTCCGCCAGCAGCGCCTGGCGGCATCGCGGCAGAAGCGCGAGGCCGAGCGGTGGAAGAGCCTCGCGCAGCACCTCCAGGAGCCCCAGGCGCCGGTCGCCAAGAGCCGGGCGATGCGCGACGTCCTGGAGCTGGCCGAGCGTGTCGCGCCCGCGGACACGACGGTGCTGCTCGGTGGGGAGAGCGGGACGGGCAAGGAGCTGGTGGCCCGGTACATCCACGAGCGGAGCCGCCGGGCGAAGGGGCCGTTCGTCGCGATCAACTGCGGGGCGGTT
>JACPCX010000129.1:0-16441 GCA_016184305.1 Candidatus Rokuibacteriota bacterium
ATGGTGACATCGCCTCCCACGATGAATCCGAGGCGGCGGAGGCCGGCGTCGCCTCCGGCGAGGCCTGCCAGCCGGGAGGAGGCGAGGAAGGCGCCGAGGGCGCCGCCGAGGACCTTCCACCCGGCCTCCACCAGCTGCGCGTCGCCGATGTCGAGGAGCGCGGGGTCATGGTAACCGCGGAGCGCGCGCCTCTCGGGGCCTGGCTTCGGCAGCGACACGAACTCGGGATCGTGGACCGCGCCCCGCCGCGCCTTGTCGAGCGCCCGCTCCACGCCCGCCTGCGAGAGGTCGCTCGGCTCCGAGCCGAAGCCGATGGCGATGCCGTCGGCCGTGTCGAAGGCGACCTGCAGGCCGAGCCCATACGCCTCGCTGGACTTGGGTTCCTCCACGCCGTTGCAGGGGATGTGCGACGTGTAGTTCAGGCGCGCGAGGAGCGTGCGGTTGGCCGCCGCGAACGCCTCGACCTCGCGCACGCCGGGTTGCGCTGACACCAGGGCGAGCGCGTCGGCCACCGCCCTTCGCAATTCCTCGGTGGTCGGCACCCTTCTCAGCGGCCTCCCGTGAGGATGGCGCGGCTCCGCATGGTGGGCCCGCCGTTGCCCAGCTTCTTGGTCTGCATGGGCTGGCCCTTGCCGCAGTTGGGGATCGGGTAGAGGCGGAAGTCCGCACCCACGGCGTCCACGTTCATCAGGTAGGTCTTGGTGTCGGCCATGATCCCACCGTCGCGGTAGAGCCGGCCGAGCTGGCCGTTGCGGATCTCGTACACCTTGCGGGCCGAGATGCGGAAGTTCTCGCGGCTCTCGGCGATGGACGGGGTCTTGTGGCCCACGAGGTAGTAGCCGTGGTCCACCTCGCTGATGATGTCGGCCGGATCGCGGTCGCCCGCTCCGAAGACGGTGCTGGACATGCGGATGAGCGGGACGAGGGAGGCGTCGGTGGCCTTCCAGTGCCCGTTGGGGCTGCCGCCGAAGATGGCGGCGGTCTGGCGGCTGTTCATGAAGCCCGTGAAGACGCCCTCCTCGATGTGGACCACCCGCCGGGCCGGCGTGCCCTCGTGATCGTACGCATAGTGCCCGTAGCCGGGCAGCCCCGGGTCGGAGTACGCCGTCACGAGGGGCGAGGCAATCTGCCGGCCGAGCTGATTCCGGTCCAGGTCGCGGAGGAGCCAGGAGCGGCCCGCGTAGGCCGTCTCCATCTTGAGCCCGCGGTCCAGCTCCATCGGGTGGCCGATGATCTCGTGAGAGACGAGGGTGTTGAAATGCGGGTCGGTCACCACGGTGACCTCGCGGTCGAGCGTGGGGACGGGCGGGGCTGCCGCCAGCTCCGCGCTCTCGCGCGCCATGTCCAGGGCGAAGCGCGGGAAGGGCGGGAATGGCATCAGCGGATCGTCCACCCCCGAGGTCAGGATCTCCCAGCCGCGCTGGTGCCCGACCACGTCGTAGATCTCCTGGCTGGTGCCGTCCCCGCCCGCCACGAGATAGCACATGCCCTGGGTCAGGGCGAAGGACTGGTCGATGAGGGCGCCCTCGGAGGAGGCGAAGAGCTCGCGGGCGAGCTGGGTCATGGTGGAGATGTAGTTGTAGTGGACATGGGCGTCGGCGGCCGCCACCTGGCGCGACACGTCGGTGGTGAAGCGGACCATCTCGCCGAGGTCCATGGTGCGCGGGTCCACCTGAAAGACGGCGGGCACCGCGTCGCGCGTGACGCGCACCGGGCAGAGCCGCGTGTCCGCCAAGGCGTCCCCGAGGGGCCCGAACTTCCCCCGGGCGTCGGCCTTCAAATCCGCGTTCACGAGCGCCCGACCGTGGGCGGACCGGAGAGCCTCCCTCAGGAGGGCCGCGAGCCCGCGCAGGTCCGCCGCGCCGAGGGCGCGGCCGAAGTAGCCCGGGGCGATCGCGCGGGAGCCCGCCAGCACGCGGACGCCGATCGCAAAGCCGTAGTCGTCCCCCGAGGACTTGGCCGACCCGTTCTCCGCGCCGGCCCACTTGCCCTCGGTGATCTCGATCCGGACGTCCGCGTAGGCCAGGCCGGCGAGCCCGCGGGCGTAGACGGTCGCCGCCTCCTCGGCGAGGGGCGCGATCTGCTCCATGAGATCGGTCCGGATCCTGTGCGGCATGGCGCTCCTGGTGACCCTGCGCTCAGATGAGGCCGAACGGCTCCACGAGGACGCGCTCGCCCCGCGCCACGTCGCCACGCTCTTCCTCGATGACGATGAAACAGTTGGCCTGGGCCATGGAGGTGAGGATGCCGGAGCCCTGCGGTCCGGTGGTGCGCACCTCCCAGGCCTCGCCCGTGTAGGTCAGGATGCCGCGCTTGAACTCGCGCCGCCCCGCCTTCTTGCGCAGAGGCTCCGCGGTCACGGCATGGAAGCAGGGCGGGAAGAGGTCACGCCGGCCCGCCAGCTTCCAGAGCGCCGGCCGGACGAACAACGCGAAGGTCAGCATGGAGGCCACGGGGTTGCCGGGCAGCCCGAAGAACTGTGCCATACCGATGCGTCCCACGGCGAGCGGGCGTCCCGGCTGCATGGCGACCTGCCAGAAGTCGATGCCGCCGGCCTCCTGCAGCACCGCCTTCACGAGGTCGTGATCTCCCACCGACACTCCGCCCGAGGTGAGCACGATGTCGGCGCCGTGGGCGGCATCGAGGAGCCGCGCCTGCAGCTCGTCGAAGAGATCGGGGACCACCCCGTGGTCGATGACCCGGCCGCCGGCGGCCTCCACCGACCCACGGAGAGAGAAGCGGTTGGAATCGTAGATCTGCCCGGGCTTGCGCGGGCTGCCGGGCTCGGCCACCTCGTCGCCCGTGGACACGATGGCCACGCGGGGGCGTTGCCGCACCGCGAGCTGGGGCAACCCCAGCGAGGCCGCCACACCGAGCTCCTGGGGGCGGAGGACGGTGCCAGCCCCGAGGACGATCTCGCCCGCCCGCACGTCCTCGCCGCGATACCGGACGTTGGCGCCGCGGGGGATCGGGCCGACGCTGATCCGGTCTCTCTCGCGCTCCACCACTTCCTGCAGGTACACCGTGTCGGCGCCAGCGGGCATGGGCGCGCCCGTCATGATGCGGACGGCCTCATCGGGCGCGATGGCGCCGTCGAGGACCGCTCCGGCGGGCAGGTCGGCGACGACCCGGAGCTCGCGGCTGCCGCCGGCGGGCATTTCCGCGTGGAGGACGGCGTAGCCGTCCACCGCAGAATTGTCGGTGGGCGGGACGTCGATGCCGGCGCGGACGTCCTCGGCGAGCACACGGCCGAGGGCTTCGGGGAGCGGGACGATCTGGGGCGGCGCGACGGAGGTGACCTGCGCCAGGATGCGCGCCTGGCCCTCCTGGACTGAGATCATGGCCAAAGTATACCTGTGCTACGATGCGCGCGCGATGCCGGAGTCCTGGTCGGAGTGCGGCTTGCCCGCGGTCGAAGGCACCGAACCTGACGCCGGACCCGCGGAGGCTGGGCCGTCGGGCGCGGCAGCGCGGCCGGTCGGCTTCTGGCTTCGCGCGGCTGCCGTCGGGATCGACTGGGCCTTCATGGGAGCGGTGCAGGTGGCACTGGGCCTGATGCTTCGGGTCCTCTGGGGCCGGGCGCCTCAGGGCTCGCGGGTCTTCCAGGCGGCAGGGGTGGCGTTCGAATGGCTGTTCCCCTGCGTCTACTCCGTCCTCTTCCATTGGCTCTTCGGCCAGACGATGGGCAAGATCCTGCTCCGGATCCGCGTCGTCGCGGTGGATGGAGGCCCGCTCACGCTCGGCGTCGCCGTGCGTCGGCTCCTCGCCTGGGTGCTGTCGCTCGCTGCCCTCGGGCTCGGCCACCTGCTGGCTGCTTTTCGTGTCGACAAGCGCGCGCTGCACGATCTGCTGGCGGGGACGCGCGTCGAGCGCTTGTGACGCGCGTGGGATACTCAGCGCGCTTCGCAGGCCCCTCGGGAGGAATCCATGGCCGCTCGCCCCTGCCCCATCTGTCGCGCGCCTCACCTCGAGCAGACAGTGTCGGGATTTTACCGGACAGGGCAAGCGCGCTGTAACGTCGTGAAACACGGAACATTCTTCGCAAGATTCCCTTGACAGCTTTGGGTGCCCTCAGTACGGTTACTTAGCGCGCCGATCGCTCGGGGTCGCGAGTCCTTCGCCGCGCAGTGGTCTCCCGGGGCGCTGTGCCCCAGTCGCCGCAGCTGAGCCGGGAAGAGCGGTCGACTCGGTCCTGATCGCGGCAGGAGGGTCGTGATGCCCGCAAAGCTGTTCGTCGGCAATCTCTCGTTCCAGGCCACGGAGGAAGATCTCCGCGAGCTGTTCCAGCAGGCCGGCACGGTGGAGTCGGTGCGGATCGTGACCGATCAGTTCACCGGGCGGCCGCGGGGCTTCGGCTTCGTCGAGATGTCCTCCAAGGAAGAGGCGTCCAAGGCGGTCGAGATGCTGAATGGCCGTCTCTTCAGGGACCGCAATCTCGTGGTGGACGAGGCGCGGCCGCAGGCGCAGCGCGGTGCGGGAGGACCTCGCGGTGACCGCGGGCCCCGTCCCGGCGGCACCGGGGCCGGAGGCGGAGGCGGCTGGAGGCGGTAGAGGCAGACGGAGGCCGCAGGAACGCGACCCCGGGGCGGAGGCCCCGGGGTTTTTCCGGCGCATGACAACTCGCCACGTGAGGAGCGCCGGGTTTCGCCAGGCGCGCCGGCGGTCAGGCGTCGAGGTCGAGGGACTCCTGGGCGGCAGACGCCGCCTCGTCCTCCTCAACGACGGGACGAAGCCCCTCCCGATCGATGAAGGGCCGGAACTTGTCCGAGAGGTCGCGGAGCTTGGCGCGGTAGTAGGCGGTGTTCTCGTCGGGTCGTCCCGCATCCCAGGAGGCGGCGAGCCTGGCGTTCTCGTTGACCTTGACCCGGGGCCCCGTGCCCGTGACGTAGTAGGAGAGCTGATCGCCGGCCTGGTAGGGGCGTGAGGACCGGAGTGCCAGCTCGTAGAGCGCGCTGGCGTTCCGCTTCCCCGCCGTGACCTTCTCCTGGTAGCTCGGCAGCGACTCCTGCAGCGTCTCCGTCTTCATGAACTGCTGCACGGTCACGCGCCGGGCGGTGAAGTCCTCTTCCCAGCGACGCAGGAGCGCCGGGATCTCCTCGCGACGGCCCGTGAGGAGCAGGCGGAACATCTGCTCCATCCACTGGCGCTGGAAGAGCTCGAGTCCACGCGAGCGCAGGCTCGATCCCTTGATGAGGATCTTGCCGGCGGCATCCAGCAGCACGTAGTTCTTCATCTTGTAGCTCAGCATGGCCACGTAGCGGCCCGCGAGCTCGAGCTGGATGCCCTCGGGCAGGACAGCGGACAGGTCGGCAAGGAGAGCCTCGGCGGAGGCGGGTTGCGAATCGGGAGCGGTGAAGTAGATCCCGTCCGTGTCCACCTCGATGACGCTCGCCCCAAGCTCCCGCAGCCGGTGCACCAGTGCCGTCACGAGGCGCCGCCCCTCCGCCGTGACGCGGTTGGCGGCGTCGTAGTCGCTCCAGTGGGCGAACGAGGCGCCGAGGTAGCCGTAGAAGGAGTTGATGAGGGTCTTGAAGGTCTGCTGGAGCGCGGTGAGCAGGAGGCGGTCGGCCTCGGCGACGGCCTCCCGGGCCAGGCGCCTGGCCGCCAGGCGGAACTCCCGCAGGTCGCGCAGGAGCGCCGAGAAGATGCCGAGCCTGTCGGAGGCGGGCGCGATGCCCTGCGCGAGCATGAGCGAGGGGTAGAGCGAGGTGACGTCCACGTGGAGGACGTCGCGCGCGACCCCCTGCTGGAAGATCGCGGTGTAGCCCCCCGCCACCGACCGGCCGGGGCCGGGGTGGGGAACGGCCCGCCCGCGGTGGAGGTACTCCCGCAGGAGGAGCGCGTCGATCTTGGTGGCGTTGCCCCTGAGGACCACCGACTCGTAGTCGAAGGGCAGCGCCTGGGCCTGGACGAAGTAGGGCGGGGCGAGGATGGCCGACAGCGCCAGCGTCTCCAGCACGTCGTCGCGCGCGTAGGCCATGAGCCGCGCCGGCTCCTCGCGGAAGACGCGCGGGATGTCGTCCGGTGGCAGATAGGTGCGGTCCGGCGCCGCCACGCCGAAATGGCGCGCCACGTCCTTCAGGCCGTAGGACGGGAGGTCGCGGGCGGCCACGTCGTAGAGCTGGGAGAGGATCCACGTGTCCACGATGTGCCGGCCCACCACCCGGTAGCGGCGGTAGGCGATGGTCCGCTCGGCCACCTGCATGCGGGAGGGATGGCCGCGGAGCGCCGCGCCGTCACGGCCCCACGCGAGGACGACGCCATGGCGCCGCGCGCGGGCCTCCAGGTACTCGAGATCGAAGCGGAAGATGTTGTGCCCCTCGAGCACGTCGGGATCGCGCTCGCGAATGAGCCGCGTGCACTCCTCCAGGAGCGCGGCCTCGGGCATCTCCGCGCCCGACAGGACCGTGCTCCAGCCCGACGAGTCGGCCATCGCGATGGCGATGATCCGGTCGGACTCGCGCGCCGCGTTTGGGAACTCGAAGCCCGGCGCTGTCAGCACCTCGATGTCCACCGCCATGCGCACGATCTGGCCGAAGGTCATCCCGCGGAACGACGTCTTCCCGGTCCTGAGCAGGAACTGGTGGGTCGGATCCCCGAGGAAGCGGTACGGGGCATCCGGGGACCCCGGGGTCCGGCCCGAGACTTTCCGGCAATGGTCGCGGGCCTTCTCGGCCTGGGCCCATGAGGGGAGCACGGCCAGCCAGCGGTAGCCCTCCTCGCCGTCCAGAGGCGTGATCTCGGTGTCTCCCGTGAATCCGCCAAGGAGTGCGGCGTCGGTCAGCAGGAGGAAAGGCCGGAAGGGCAGGTCGGTCGCGACCGCGCGGCCGGCCTGCCGGGCCCAGGCGCGCACGGCCCCGTCCCGCGGCTCGAAGGCCACGAGCCCCTCGGTCGCGTCGCGGCCGAAGAGCAGGGGGTTGTCGAAGAAGAGGCGGGGGATGGAGGTCAACTAGGCAGACTCGATCGCCTTCCGGTAGGTCGGCAGGTCCGTGAGCCCCGTGAGCCGCTGGCCGCCCTCGACGATGACCGTGGGGATGGCGCGCACCCGGTCACGGGTGAGCGCCTCCTCGTAGTCCGCGAGCACGGCCTCGCGCGCCGAGCCGCTCTCGAGGTCGGCGAGGAAGCGCGGCATGTCCGCCCCGGACTCCTGGATCACCGCGACCAGCTCCTTGGGCTGGGCGATGTTCACGCTGCGGGTGAAGAAGGCCTCGTAGAGGCGCAGGTGCAGCCGCTCGAACGCCTCGGGCCCCTGGAGCGCGACGCACTTGGCGGCCTCGAGCGCCGGCAGGGACCAGTTGGGGTAATCGTCCCGCGGCCACGGGGTGAAGCGGATCCCGTCGTCCTGCGCCATCGCATCGCAGCGGCGCCACCCCTCCTCCCGGGAGGTGCCCTTGAAGCTCACCGTCGGGTCTGGCTCCGGACGGAGCGGGAAAGCCTTCCACTGGATGACCAGGCCGTCGCCCATCTCATCCTTGAGCCGCCGGAGGCGAACCGCCGCCGGATAGCACCAGGGTCAGAGGTAGTCGGCGTACTCCACGATGTGCACGGGCATGGTGAGGGTCCTCCTGTGCGGATTCTACCGCAAACGACAGCACTGGTACGCGCGGGCTCCGTTCCGGTATGCTGTCGCCCGATGAGCGCCGGAGGCGCGAAGAGGCCCAACCGCAAGGTGAAGTCATCCACGTTCAGGCGTGATCAATGACGACGCGCGCTCTCGCTCTGGTGATCGTGGCCGCGCTCCTGGGCGGGTGCGCGGGGCGCCTGACCTTCCAGAGCGTGACGCCCGGCGCTCCGGAGGAGATCACGGCAACCCTGACCAGGCCGCCGGGCCGGGGACCGTTCCCCGCCGTCGTGCTGCTGCACGGCTGCGGCGGCGTCTCGCCGCAGCTGACGCGCTGGGCCCGGTGGCTCGCCGACCGCGGCCACGCCGCGCTCGTGGTGGACAGCTTTGGCCCGCGGAAGGTGGCGGGCGACTGCTTGCCCGACAGCCCCGACGACATTCCCGTCACCGCGCGCTTCGACGATGCCATGGGCGCCCTTCGCTGGCTGCAGTCGCAGCCGTTCATCCGGCCGGACCGCGTCGCTGCCATGGGGTTCTCGCAGGGGGGCGTCTACGCCATCTCGGTGATCAACGGGCCGAGCCTCGAGCGGGCGCAGCGGCGCGGCGTGAAGCTTCCGGAGCCCGGCTTCGCGGCGGCCGTGGGCGTCTATCCCGGCGGGTGCTTCTCGCTGGTGAAGCAGCTCGTGGTGCGTCCGCTCCTCGTGCTGATCGGCGAGGCCGATGACTGGACACCGGCCGCCATCTGCAAGGAGATGACGGACAGCATGCGGGCGCGGGGGGCCGAGGCCTCCATCGTGATCTACCCCGGCGCCTACCACTACTTCGACGTGGAGGGGCAGCGCCTCGAGGTGCTGCCCCACGTCGACAACGACTACAGGCCCGGCGGCCGCGGCGCCACCGTCTCGTATCAGGCCGAGGCCGCGGCCGGCGCGTTCCGCGAGGTCGAGTCCTTCCTCGGGGCGCACCTCGCGCGGTGAGCGTTGCGCCCTTCGACGGCTCCGTGGTAGGGTGACGGCTCGCATGAGGGACGGGGATGAATGAGCCGCTGTCCAAGCAAGAGCTCCGCGAGCGTGTCTGGCGCGCGCTCGAGATCCACGGAGGCGCGCGCTTTCCCGGAGCGAAGGGTCGCATCCCCGACTTCACGGGCGCCGAGCGGGCAGCGCTGCATCTGCGGGATCTTCCCGAGTGGAAGCGCGCCCGCGTGGTGAAGATCGATCCCGACGCCCCGCAGCTGTCCGTGCGCCGCATGGCGCTTCGCGAGGGAAAGGTCGTGTACATGGCAGTGCCGCGGCTGCGGGCGTCGGCCTGCTTCATCGAGCTCGATCCCGCACGGCTGGGCGCGAACAGCCGACGGGCGGCGGGCATCAAGGGGGCGGCGGCTCTCGGCCGCGCCGTGACGTCTGCCGCCGTCCGGCCCATCGATTTGATCGTCTGCGGCTCGGTGGCCGTCAACGGCCGCGGCGCGCGCGTGGGCAAGGGGGGCGGTGACTCCGACCTGGAGTACGGGCTCTTGCGCGAGCACGGCCTGGTGACCGCGCGAACCCCCGTGGTCACCACGGTGCATCCGCTCCAGCTCGTGCCGCACGAGATCGAGATGCGGCCGCACGACATCGTGCTCGACTGGATCGCGACCCCCGAGGGCCTGCTGCACTGCGGGGGCGGCCTCACGCGTCCGCGCGGCCTCTACTGGGAGTATCTGGATGCCTCGAAGACAGCCGCGGTGCCGGCGCTGGCAGCAATCCAGTCCGCGTCTCACCGCTCCTGAGAGGAGCCTCATGGATCTCGGACTCAAGGGCAAGACGGCGTTCGTGGCGGCGGCAAGCAAGGGGATGGGTCGCGCCTGCGCGCTGGGGCTGGCCGCCGAGGGCGCGCGCGTCGCCCTGTGCGCCCGCAGCGAGGGCCCGCTCCGCGAGGCTGCGGAGGACGTGCGGAAGCGCACCGGGGCCGAGGTGCTTGCCGTTCCGGCCGACCTGAGCCGGATGGAGGACGTGGCGCGCGTCATGGCCCGGACGGCCGAGGCCTTCGGGGGCGTGGACGTGCTGGTCGCCAATGTCGGCGGGCCGCCACCCGGCGGCTTCGACCAGATGACGGACGAGCAGTGGAAGCAGGCCTTCGAGGAGGTCCACCTGTCCACGGTGCGCCTCATCCGCGCGGTGCTGCCCCACATGCGCCAGCGGAAGTGGGGTCGAATCCTCGCCATTCAGTCCTCCTCGGTGAAGCAGCCAGTGGACGGGCTCGTCCTCTCCAACGGCATCCGGCCCGGGGTGGCGGGGCTCTTCAAGACGCTGGCCACGGAGGTGGCGAAGGACAACATCACGGTGAACCTGGTGCTGCCGGGGCGGATCATGACCGATCGATTCATCCACCACCAGACCGAGCGGGCGCAGACGGCCGGTCGGAGCCTCGAGGCGCAGATCGCGCTGTCGGGCGCCGACATCCCGGTGGGGCGCGTCGGCACCCCGGAGGAGTTCGCGAACATGGTTGTGTTTCTCGCCTCCGAGCGGGCCTCGTACGTCACCGGCGCCGCCATCCAGGTCGATGGAGGCCTCATCAAGAGCGTGGTGTAGGCTGCGGCCTCCGCGGGGCCCGGGCGCTCGCCGGTGATCGTCGCTTTCTGGAAGGCACTCAGGGGGTTCGGCGCCCACCGCGGCCTCTTCATGGCCGCGGGGCTCTCCTTCTATCTGCTCATGTGCCTCATCCCCATGCTGTTCCTCGCGGTCTCCGTCCTCGGCTTCGTCCTGACCAGCGAGACGGCGACCCAGGCCGTCCTCGGCCAGATCTCCCAGGTCATCCCGGTCT
Organism: Candidatus Rokuibacteriota bacterium; assembly: GCA_016184305.1. Classification (GTDB taxonomy): domain Bacteria; phylum Methylomirabilota; class Methylomirabilia; order Rokubacteriales; family CSP1-6; genus UBA12499. The sequence continues at coordinate 10,361 of JACPCX010000129.1, forward strand.
ACAAGAAGGAGCTGAGCGACGTCCTGACCCGCCTCATCGCCACGCGCAAGCTCTCGGGGCTGCTCGGCACCGGGATCCTGCTGCTCTTCTCGACCCAGCTCTTCGGGGCGCTGCGGCTCGTGATGAACGACATCTTCGGCGTCAAGCGCGGGCGGGGCTTTCTCCGCGGCATGCTCTCCGACGTCATCATGCTCTCCGTGATGGGGACGCTCTTCCTGGCGAGCGTCGGCATCATGGACCTGTTCTTCTGGCTGCGGACCTTCGTGCTGACGCCATCGCTGATGCCGCGCCAGTGGATCCGCTGGATGTTCGTCGGGCTGTCGCTGGGGCTCAACGCGGGGCTGTTCTTCGTTGCCTACCGCTACTTCCCGGGCCGGAAGATCCTCGCCGGGGCGGCCCTCGGGGGCGCGCTCCTGGGGGCCGTGCTCTGGGAGATCGCCAAGCAGCTCTTCCGCTGGTACATCATCACAGTCGGGGTCTACGATCAGATCTACGGACCACTGGGCGTGCTGGTGGCGCTGGCGATGTTCGCTTACTACACGGGGATCGTCCTCATCCTGGGCGCGGAGTATGGCGCCGCGCTCGAGGCCTGGCGCCGCTCCCGCCGGTAGGGCGGCCTGGGTCGATTGCTTCAGGCGGCACGCGGCGGCTCACGCGCCGTCGCGGATATGTTAGGGTGATCCGGCCATGGACACGCCATCTCCACCGCCGCTCGAGGGCCTGCGGGTCCTGGAGCTGGCCCATCTGATCGCGGGGCCCATCTGCGGCATGTACCTTGCCGACATGGGCGCCGACGTCGTCAAGGTCGAGTCCCGTGACGCGCCGGACGCGGGCCGGACAGTGTACCGGGCCTTCCGGGGGGGGGAGGGCGTGCTCCATCTGACGGTGAACCGCAACAAGCGCGCGGTGTGCGTGGATCTGCGCCAGGCGCAGGGGCTCGCGGTGTTCCATCGCCTCGCCGAGCGGGCCGACGTGATTGTCGAAGCGTTCCGGGGCGGCGCGGCGGAGCGGCTCGGCATCGCTTACGCATCGCTCCGGGCGGCCAATCCCCGACTCATCTATTGCTCCCTCTCGGCCTTCGGCCCAGGCGGCCCGTGGCACGACAAGCCCGGCCTCGACGCGCTGGCGCAGGCGCTGGGCGGAGTCATGGCGATCACCGGTGAGCCGGACGGCGGCCCGGTGCTGTGCGGCGCGCCGGTGGCGGACACGATCGGAGGGCTGCTCGCCACCCAGGGCATCCTCACCGCATTGCTGGCCCGCCAGCGCTCCGGACAAGGGCAGCGGGTGGACGTCTCGCTGCTGGACGGCATGCTGCTCGCCCACACCGCCAGGCTCTCCGTCTTCCACGAGACCGGGGAGGAGCCCGGGCGCCGGGGCAGCGGCCATCCGGAGATAGTCCCGTACCAGGCCTTCCGCGCCCAAGATGACTGGTTCTTCGTGGCGGTCTGGAAGGACGCGACCTGGCGCCCGTTCTGCGAGATCATCGGGCGCCCCGGCCTGGCGGACGACCCGCGGTTCCGCACTCGCGAGGCCCGTGTGGCCAATCGCGCCGCGCTCGTGCCGGTGCTGGTCGAGGTGTTCGTGGACAGGAACGTTGCCGAGTGGATGGAGGCCCTCGAGCGCGCGGATGTGCTCTGCGCGCCGGTGGCCGGGTACGCGCAGATGATCGCCCATCCCCAGGTGGTCGCCTCGGGGATGATCGTCGAGCAGGACCATCCGCGCGCGGGGCGCTTCAAGACCATTGCCACGCCGGTGAGATTCGAGAAGACCCCGGGGACGATCCGCACGCCTGCCCCGGCCCTGGGCGAGCACACGCGCGAAGTGCTGAGGGAGATCGGATACGCCGAGGGGGAGATCGAGGCTCTCGGCGCCCGCGGAATACTCTAATCCAGAGGCCCGAAGTCACTCCGAGGAGACAGAACACATGATGCTACAGGACAAGGTCGCCGTCGTGACTGGCGCGGCCCGCGGCATCGGCCGGGAGATCGCCCTTCTGATGGCCCGCCACGGCGCGGCGGTGGTGGTGAACGACTACGGCGGGGGCGCCGACGGCACGGGCGGCAGCTCGGCCCCGGCCGACGAGGTCGTGAGCCAGATCAAGGCTCTCGGGGGCCGGGCCGCGGGCAACTCCGACTCGGTGACCACCATGGCGGGCGGGCGGAACATCGTCAAGACGGCGCTGGATCACTTCGGCCGCGTGGACATCGTGGTGAACAACGCCGGCATCCTCCGCGACCGCATGATCTTCAACATGACGGAGGAGGAGTGGGACGGTGTCATCAACACGCACCTCAAGGGGTGCTTCGCGGTGACCCGCGCGGCGGTCCCCCACCTGCGCGAGCAGAAGTGGGGGCGCATCGTCAACATGACCTCCACCTCGGGGCTCGTGGGGAACGTGGGTCAGGCCAACTACGCCGCCGCCAAGCTCGGCATCGTGGGCTTCACCAAGGTGGTGGCGCTGGACATGGCGCGCTACAACGTCACCGCCAACTGCATCTCGCCCTTCGCGTGGACGCGGATGATCGGCACCATCCCCACCGAGACGGAGGCGCAGAAGGCGCGGGTGGAGAAGATCAAGAAGATGGGCCCGGAGCACATCGCTCCCGTGGCCGTGTTCCTCGCCTCGGACGCTGCCAAGGAGGTCTCGGGGCAGGTGTTCGGCGTGCGCGGCAAGGAGGTCATGCTCTTCGGCCACATGCGCCCCATGCGGAGCGTCCACCACGACCTGGGCTGGACGCCCGAGCGGCTGGCCGACATGTTCCCGGGCACGCTCAAGCACCACCTGGTGCCGCTGGAGACGTCCGCCCAGTACTTCAACTACGACCCGCTCGTCTGAGCATGGACAGGGCGCCGGCTCAGGCCTGACGCGGGCATGGAGACCCCCTACTACCTGCGGCAGAAGGCCATCGCCGATCCCGCCGGGGCCGCGCGGATCCTCGGTGACCCTCTCGCGAAGCGGAAGTTCGTCCTGGCGAACGTCCCGCAGCTCGCGAACACGTGCTGGGTCTTCAACACGGACAATGGCCGGCGCTTCGAGGAGCAGATCGAGGGCGGCGCGGGAGCGTCCCCGCCGGCCTCCGGGACGTAGCCCGATGCCGATCGACGTCCACGTCCGCCTGCTGCCGCCGCGGCGGTCCCGGCGGCCCGTGGCGGCCGCTGCGGGGCTCTGCATCGCCGCGGTGCTCGCGGCGGGGCTCGCCGGCGGGACGGAGACGCCCCGCCAGCTCCTCATCACGGCGGGGGAGGTCATCGACACCGGCGCCGTCCTCTGGGTGCGCGCGCCCGAGCCCGGGCCCATCGCCTTCCGCTACGGCCCCATGGATGGTCCGCCCACAGGCCGGGGCCGGGTGGAGGCCGCATCCGCCAGCGATCTCACGGTGAAGATCAGGATGAGCGGGCTCACACCCGGCGGGCGGCATCGCTACACCGTCGAGCAGGGGGCGCTCCACGTGGACGGCGAGTTCGTGACCGCGCCGGCCCCGTCGACGCCCGCACCCGTCACCTTCGCGTGGAGCGGGGATCTCGGCAGTCGGACGGCGTGCCGCCACGTGACCGACGGCTACCCGATCTTCCGCGTCCTGGCCAGGCGCGCGCTGGACTTCTTCCTCTTCGTGGGCGACACGATCTACGCCGATCATGTCTGCGAGGGCCCCGACCGCGTGCCCGGCTCCGCCTTCGTCGCCCGGACGCTACCGCAGTTCTGGGCCAAGCACCGCTACAACCGGTCCGATCCGGCGGTGCAGGAGCTCTTCCGGCGTAGTTCCGTCTACGCGATCTGGGACGACCACGAGGTGAGGAACGACTTCTCGGGCTCGGTGGACAGGCTGATGCCCACCGGACGCCAGGCCTTCATCGACTACTTCCCGATACAGCCGCCGCGCTCGCAGCCGGGACGGCTCTACCGGAAGTTCCAGTGGGGCCGCCTCCTCGATGTGTTCATCCTCGACACGCGGCAGTACCGGAGCCCCAACAGCGATCCCGACGGGCCGGAGAAGACCATGCTCGGCCCCGCCCAGAAACGGTGGCTGATCGAGGGCGTGACGGCATCGAGGTCCACGTGGAAAATCATCGTGACCAGCGTGACCCTGTCGGTCCCCACGGGCCGGGGCGCCCGGGACTCGTGGAGCAACGCCAATATCCTCGGCTTTCCCGAGGAGGGGGGCTCGGGCTTCGCCGTGGAGCGCGACGGCATCCTTCGCGCTTTTCGCGAGGCGGGCGTGAAGAATCTGGTCTTCCTCGCCGCCGACGTGCATCACGCCGAGGTGCTCCGCCATCACCCCGGGGCGGGGTGGTCCTTCCACGAATTCATCGCGGGCCCGCTCTCGGCCTCGCTGGGGCGCCCGCGCCCGACCGATCAGGGGCTCAGCTCGCGCACCCTCTATGGCCTCGGCGAGATCGAGAACTTCGGCGAGGTCGCCATCGCCGAGGCGGGCCTCACCGTGCGCATCGTGGACGTCACGGGGCAGGTCCGCTTCACCCACACCATCGCCCCCGAGCGGTAGGGCAGCGCTGGGTCCGACTGGGCGGGGAGCCTCCCTCAGGGCCGAGCGCGGAGCAGGGCCTCACCGAGGCGCAGCCCGGTGCGCGCGAGGAGAGGGAAGAGGGGGTCATAGCGGCGCGCAAGAGCGTCCTTGCCGGCGCGTCCTGGCCTCATGGACAGCCCGAGCGATACCCGTGTATTCACCCCTCGCCCCGCCCTCGGGCCCCCGGACCTCGCCCCGAGCGCCTCGGCCCTGGAGGGTGGGACCGCGCTTCGCCCTCCGTGGCTTTCGCCACTCACGGCCACGTCAGCATCTGCGGCGCTCCCGGGGCGAGGTGAACGCCGCGTTCGTCAAGGGGGCGCTGCTCGAGAAGGCGGCCGGCTCGTCGAGATGGGCGCCGCCGGCATCGCGGTGGCGCGACGGTGAGCGGGGCGTCAGGGCCACCGCGCCAGTTCGTCCAGAGCTTCATGCGGGCAGGAACACGATGAGCCACCAGGGCAGCTTTTCGCGCCAACGCTCGCGCCAGGCGCGCTTGATTGCCTGCCAGCCCTTGCCCATGGCCACCAGCAGCAGCGCCAGCAGGGCGCAGGCCGCGGAAAAGATCCACCAGTTGTTGAAGCGCAGGCCGAGCCACTGGTTGATCAGGGTCAGCACGATCAGGTGGTGGGTGAAGTAGAGGAAGAGCGCCGTCTGGCCCAGGATCACCAGCCACCGCGACGGCCAGTGCCGCATCTCGACGAGGTAGTAGAAGAGGGCGATCTGGCAGAAGACCCCGCCCAGAATCCAGGCGAGCGTGTTCCCCCGCGGCGTCCAGTGGTTGTTCAGGGTGAAGTCGCGCGTGAACATCCAGCGGTTCGGCGTCCCCGCCCACCAGTCCCAGCCGAAGAACCACAAGAGGCAGAGGCCCCCGGCCGCCGCCATCCCCCACAGGTAACGCGCCCGGCCGGGGGCATCGGTCCGCTCGACCCACCAGCCGCCCAGCACGAGGCCCACCAGCACCAGGCTCACCCAGGGCCAGGGGGGGAACTCGAAGAAGAAGATGCGTGAGCTCCGCGGGTGGGCGACCACCCACTGGGTGAGTTGCGGGAAGGCGCCGACAAAGGCCAGATAGATGATGACGGCGGCGCCCAGGAGTCCCCAGCGTCCCGCCCGGGAGCCGAGAAGCAGCGCGGCCGGGGCGGCGATCAGGATGCTGAAGCCGATGGTCTGGAGCACGCCGTTGTTCCAGATCGGGTCCTCCGGGAAAACCAGGAGGTTGAGCAGAAGCCCGGCCAGGATGAGCCGCGCGCCGCGCGCGGCCCATTTGCCCAGCGCGGCGTCCCGGCCGCCGCCCGCGCGGGAGCCGGAGAGCGGCAGGCAGAAGCCCACCAGGAAGAGGAACATTGGCGCGGCCAAAGTCAGGGAGACGTAGATCACGTAGTAGCGGGGCCACGTCATGCGGCCGTCTTGCCACCAGCGGCCCGTGTGGTTGAGCACCATGAGGAGCAGCGCCCAGCCGCGGACCGCGTCCAGAAAACGCAGGCGCTCACGCACCGGTCGGGCCGCCGTTGGCGTCGCCATGGCGGTCAGTGCTGGCACCTGGTCGGCATGCGACGCGGCG
>JACPCX010000051.1:0-4109 GCA_016184305.1 Candidatus Rokuibacteriota bacterium
GACGAGGTGCTCGTCAAGCGCTACCGGGCGGTGCTGGAATCCTGGCAGGTCGTTGAGTTATCGGCGGACATCGCAGAAAGTGCCGCGCGGCTGCGCGCGAGCCTGAACATCAAGCTGCCGGACGCGGTGCAGGTGGCCAGCGCCATCGCCATCAACGCCGATGCCCTGGTGACGCATGATCTGGATTTCTCGAGGGTGACAACACTGAAGGTCATTGCCTAGCGATTTCCACAACGCCAGCTCGCATCACGCGGCCCGTACAGCGGGCATCCAGGGCCCCCGTGAAAGACCCCAGCGTCGTCGAGCCGCCGGCCCCGGAGCCGAGACCGCCCGACGCTGATCCGGCTCCCGCGGCGATCCTGCTCCCGGGACAGGGCCGCGTGAGCGGCGGAGACGGCTGCCCTGGCGGCCGTCGCCGTCGATCTGGGAGGGCCTCTGAGCGGACCGTGAGAGGCCCGCCTGGCCGCCGGCCGGGGGTGACAGAGGTGGCCGCGGCGGGGTCGCGGGCTGGGGCGGGGCCGGTCCGCGGGGGCTCGGGCCGGCGCCAGCCCGAGGTGGGCGAGAATCGCGTGCATGACACCGGCGGATCAGTGCGGCCCACGCCCAGGCGCGCGGTGGGCGGGGGCCCCCGGCGTGTCCGGGTCTTGCCCCACGCGCCGCACCCGCGTCCCCGCGCCCGGGCCCAGCGCGACGCGGCCGCGGCAACCGAGGCGCCGACGAGGCCAGCCAGCATCGGCGATGCCTCGACGAGCGGGCCCGGCGCCGGCCGCGCCACGTTGACAGCGACGGGCCGAGGCCACATCATGCAGCCAACCATGGCGAAAGCGCGCACGGTCGGGGAGCTGCGCGAGAGCGGGTACGCGCCGAGATCGGTGAAGCAGGAGCTGCGCGATAACCTCATCGCCCGGCTCAAGCAAGGCGAGGCGCTGTTCCCGGGCATCATCGGCTACGAGGAGAGCGTCGTCCCGCAGATCGAGAACGCCCTCCTCAGCGGACAGGACATCGTCTTCCTCGGCGAGCGCGGCCAGGCCAAGACCCGCATGGCGCGCCTGCTGGTGGGGCTCCTGGACGACGAGGTGCCCGCGCTGGCGGGCTGCGAGATCAACGACGATCCGCTGGCCCCGATCTGCCACGCCTGCCGGCTCCGCGTGGCCGAGCAGGGCGATGCGGCCGCGGTGGCCTGGATCTCCCGCGACCGCCGCTACGGCGAGAAGCTCGCCACCCCCGACATCACCATCGCCGATCTCATCGGCGAGGTGGACCCGATCAAGGTCGCCGAGGGGCGCTACCTCTCGGACGAGCTGACCATCCACTTCGGGCTGCTCCCGCGCACCCATCGCGGCATCTTCGCCATCAACGAATTGCCCGATCTCGCCGAGCGGATCCAGGTGGGGCTGCTCAATATCATGGAGGAGCGCGACGTCCAGATCCGCGGCTACAAGGTGCGCCTGCCGCTCGACCTGTTCGTGGTGGCCAGCGCCAACCCCGAGGACTACACCAACCGCGGGCGGATCATCACCCCACTCAAGGACCGGTTCGGCTCCCAGATCCGCACCCATTACCCGCGGCGGCTCGAGGACGAGATCGCCATCATGGAGGCCGAGCGCACCGACTTCCGCACCGACGGCCTGCGGGTCAGCGCCCCCGACTACATGACGCAGGTCGTGGCGGAGCTGACTCACCTGGCGCGCCGCTCCCCCGAGATCAGCCAGCGCTCGGGGGTGTCGGTGCGCGTCAGCATCTGCAACTACGAGAACCTGCTCTCGAGCGCGCTCAAGCGCGCCATCCGCCTGGGGGAGCAAGAGGTCGCGCCGCGGGTGAGCGACCTCGGCGCCGTCGTCGCCTCCACGGCCGGCAAGATCGAGATCGAGACCGCGGGCGAGGCGAGCGAGGAGAAGGTCCTCGCCAAGCTCGCCCAGAAGGCGGTGCTCAACGTCTTCACCAAGCGCTTCTCGGCCGGCGAGCTCGACGATGTCGTGGGCGCCTTCAAGGAGGGCCTGCGCATCGAGGTGTCCGACAGCATGCCCTCGCGGGAGTACGTCCGCCAGATCGCCGAGGTGCGCCCGCTCCACGCCGCCGCCCGGCGGCTGGGCGCCGTGGACGAGGCCGGCATGGCCGCGGCGCTGGAGTTCATCCTCGAGGGCCTCCACCTCTCGCGCAAGCTCAACAAGGACGTCCAGGCCGGGCAGGCCCGGTACCGGGGCTGAGGGGAGCGGGACGGCCGTGGCGCGGATCCGCTACTCGCGTTGGGACGGCACGCAGCGGCTCGATGACCTCGACGCCGACGAGCTCCTCTCCGCCATGTCCGACGACCTCCTGGCGGGCGCTGACCTCAGGAGCGCGCTGCGCCGCCTCTTCCAGCGGGGCGCGCACCCCCCGCAGGGGCAGCGGCTGCAGGGACTGCAGGACCTGATCCGGCGCCTTCAGCGCCAGCGCCAGCAGCGGCTCGACCGCTACGACCTGGGCTCGGCGCTCGCCGACATCGAGAAGAAGCTGGACGAGATCATCCAGAAGGAGCGCGCGGGCATTCCCGAGCGGCTCCCGGAAGGCGCCGAGCGCGACCGGAGGATCGAGAGCCTGGACCGGCTGCCCCCGGATGCCGCCGGGCGCATCAAGGGCCTCCAGGCCCACCCCTTCGCCGACCCCGAGGCCGAGCGGCTCTTCCAGGAGCTGCTCCGGTCGCTCCAGGAGCAGATGCTCCAGCCCCTCCTCAAGGGAATGAAGCAGGGGCTCGAGGGCCTCACGCCGCAAGACCTGGCGCGCACGCGCGAGATGCTCCGCGACCTCAACCGCATGCTCCGCCAGCGGATGGACGGGGAGGAGCCCGACTTCGACGCCTTCAAGCAGAAGTGGGGCCAGCACTTTCCCGGCGCCGAGAGCCTGGACGACGTCCTCGAGCAGATCGCCCGCCAGAGCGCCCAGATGCAGTCGCTCATGGAGAGCATGTCGCCGGGGCAGCGCGCCCAGATCGAGGAGATGATGCGCTCGCTCTTCATGCAGGACGAGCGGCTCGAGGCCGAGCTCCGCCAGCTCGCCATGAATCTGGGCGCGCTCCTGCCCATGGACGAGCTGTCCCGGCGCTGGGACTTCAGGGGCGAGGAGAACGTGACGCTCAAGGAGGCCATGGGGCTCATGGAGGAGCTGTCGGAGATGGAGCGCCTCGAGCGCCAGCTCCGCCAGGCGCAGGCCCCCGGCGACCTCCAGCACATCGACCCCAAGCAGGTGGAGCGCCTCCTGGGAGAGGAGGCGGCCCGCGACCTCCAGCAGCTCCGCGACCTGGCGCGAAAGCTCGAGGAGGCGGGCTACCTCGAGCGCCAGGGCGACAGGCTCACGCTCACCGCGCGCGCCATCCGCAAGATCGGCGAGACCGCGCTCCGCGAGGTGTTCGCCCACCTCCAGCGCGACCGCTTCGGCCGCCACGCCCTCGATCGCCGCGGCGCCGGCGGCGACCGCACCGACGACAGCAAGCCCTACGAGTTCGGCGACCCCTTCCTGCTGGACCTCGAGGAGACGGTGATGCGGGCCGTCGAGCGGGGTGGCCCGGGGCTGCCGGTGCGCCTCGAGCCCGGCGACTTCCAGGTCTTCCGCACCGAGGCCTCCACGCGCGCGGCCACGGTGGTCATGCTCGACATGAGCCGCTCCATGCTCAATAGCGGCTGCTTCCTGCCGGCCAAGAAGGTGGCGCTGGCGCTCAGCGCGCTGATCCGCGCGCAGTTCCCGCGCGATCGCCTCCACGTCGTGGGCTTCTCGCTCTACGCCCGCGAGTTCAAGGTCGAGGAGCTGCCGGGGCTGGCCTGGAGCGAGTGGAGCATCGGCACCAACATGCACCACGGCCTCGAGGTGGCGCGCCGGCTCCTGGGCCGCGACCGGGGCGCCAACAAGCAGATCCTCATGGTCACCGACGGGGAGCCCACGGCGCACATGGAGGACGGCGAGGCCCAGTTCTCCTACCCGCCGACCCGCCGCACCCTCCAGGAGACGCTCAAGGAAGTCCAGCGCTGCACCCGCGAGGGGATCATCATCAACACCTTCATGCTGGACGAGAGCCGCATGCTGGCCGCCTTCGTCGAGCAGATGGCCCGCATCAACCGGGGGCGCGCCTTCTTCGT
>JACPCX010000130.1:0-20019 GCA_016184305.1 Candidatus Rokuibacteriota bacterium
GGCGTATGTCGTCGAGGGCTTCAAGAACGAGATGCCGGACCCGACGCGGCCGCCGATCTCGCTCAAGCCCGAGGAGCTCCGGGCGGTGATCCTCTATCTTCAGACCCTCGGCGGCGAGCCGGACGTCGCCGCCATCAAGCTGCCCGAGCGGCTCCTCGCCGCCGCCAGGGGGGCGCCGGCGAGGGAGGAGTGGAAGCCCTACCTGCCCGGCGATCCGGCCAAGGGGGAGAAGCTCTTCTTCGATGCGGACTCCAACGCCGCCTGCGGCAAGTGCCACGCCGTGAAGGACCGGGGCGGCAAGGTGGGGCCCGAGCTGACCCAGGTGGCGGGGACCCGCGACCCGGTGTTCATCATCGAGTCCATCCTCGATCCCTCCAAGGAGATCGCCTCGGGATACGAGCCGGTGCTCATCGTGACCAAGGACAACCGCTACATCACCGGGATCGTCAAGAAGGATGACGCGGCGCAGGTCGAGGTGATGGACAACCAGGCAGAGATCCAGAAGATCGCCAAGGCCGAGATCCAGCAGCGGGCGCCGCAGAAGACCTCCCTCATGCCGGGCAACTTCAAGGAGATCCTGACCGTGGAGGAGTTCCACGATCTCCTCGCCTACGTGTTGACGCTCCGATGAGCCCGTCAGGGCGAAGAGGCCGAACCGCGACGTGAGGTCATCCACATTCAGGCGACCCCGATGAGGCCGCGGTTGACAGGACGCCCCGATGAGCCCCATGAGGGCGAAGAGGCCCAACCGCAAACCGAGATCATCCACATTCAGGCGAGAAGAAGAGACCCCGTCAGGGCGAAGAGGCCCAACCGCAACCTGTGGTCATCTACATTCAGGCGAGATGAACAGACCCCATGAGCGCGAAGAGGACGAACCGCCAACCGAGATCATCCACATTCAGGCGTGACACATGAAACGAGTCCCCCTCTTCTGGAACGTCGTCACGGCCGTGGTCGTGGTCTGGGTGTGTCTCGCCTACGTGGTGCCCTACGCGGCCATGTGGGTGACGGGCCGGGACCGACCCCTGCCCATCCCCGGCGCCGTCTTCGCCATCTACCTCGTCCTCACCCTCGTCGGCTCGGCGGTGTACGTCACAATCAGCGACGAGTCCATCCGTGAGTTCCTGCGGCCCCTGCTCGCCTTCCTCCGGGGCCCCGAGCCCGGCGCGCGCCGGGCGGGGGCGCTCAGGAGGGGGCGTCTGGTCGTTCTCTTGGCGGCCCCCCTCATGGCGGGCGGCGTCGTCTACGCGCGGGCCCTGCCGCAGGCGCAGAGCCCCACGAGCCTCAGGATCCAGCACCCCACCATCCCCGGCGCCTACGAGCGGCTGAAGAATCCATTCCGCGAGCCCGGCGAGGAGGCCGTCAGGAAGTGGATGGCCGAGACGAAGGCCACGGGGAGCCCCGAGGACGGACGGCGCGCCTACAGCGAGGCCGCGCTCCTCGAAGGGCGCGTGATGTTCCAGGTCAACTGCCGGCCCTGCCACGGCGACGCTGCTGACGGCGCGGGGCCCATGGCCTGGGGCTTCAGGCTCAAGCCCGCCAACTTCACCGACCCGGGTATGATCGCCACCGTCGTCGAGGCCTACGCCTTCTGGCGCGTCACCGAGGGCGGGCCCGGGCTGCCACCCTCGGGAAGCCCGTGGGACTCGGCCATGCCCATCTGGAAGCAGGACCTGACTGACGAGCAGAAGTGGAAGGCGGTCATGGCGGCCTACGATCTGGCCGGGGTGGAGCCGAGAAAGCCAGAGAAACTGCACTCGTCGCTGATCGTCGCCAGAGCCGAGGCGCAGGCGGCGCCGCCCCCGGACACGCCAGAGAACCTCGGCAAGGGGCAAGCGATCTACGTCAAGCGCTGCCTCGTCTGCCACGGAGACAAGGGCGACGGCAAGGGGCCGGTGGCGCCCTATCTCGAGCCGCGCCCGCGCGACTTCATCGCGGCGTCCTTCAAGTTCCGCACGACCCAGTCGGGCGAGCCGCCCACCGACGAGGACCTCTTCCGCATCGTCACCCGCGGCGTGCCCGGCACCGCCATGGCGGGCTGGACCACGCTGTCCGAGCAGGACCGATGGCTCGTGATCGGCTACATCAAGAAGTTCAGCGATGTGTTCACGGAGAAGGGGACCGTCGTCAAGCCGGCGAAGGAGGTCGCCGCCTCCGCGGAGGTCATCGCCAAGGGGAAGGACGTCTACAAGCGGGCCAAGTGCTGGGAGTGCCACGGCCAGGAGGGGCGGGGGGACGGCGAGGCCGCCCCCAAGCTCAAGGACGACGCGGGCGACCGGATCCGGGCCGCCCAACTCACCAAGGGCTGGCGCATCAAGGGCGGACGGGAGGCGCGCGACATCTTCATGCGCTTCTCCACGGGCATGGACGGCACCCCCATGCCATCCTTCGCCGACTCGCTCAACGAGGAGGACCGCTGGGCGCTGGCCCACTACGTCAAGTCGCTCCAGACCGTCGAGGAGCCGGGCGACCCGGTGGTCCTCCGGGCCACGCGGCTGGCCGGCCCGCTTCCCGGCGACCCCGACGATGCGCGGTGGGCGAAGGCCCCCTTCCTCGGCGTGCCGCTGGCGGGGCAGGTGCTGGCCAGGCCGCGCTGGCAGAACCACTCGGTGGATGCCGTCACCGTGCGCGCCTACTACAACGACACGGCCATCGCCTTCCTGCTCGAGTGGGACGACCGCTCCAGGGACACCGACCACCAGCCCGGACCTGAGGCCGAACTGAAGGAGGCCACCTACCCGCTGCGCGATCTCACTCCCGGGCCCGGGGACAAACTCCGCGACGCGATCCGCCTCCAGTTCCCCGTCGCGGTCCCCGTCGGGCCCGAGCGGCCGCACTTCTTCCTCGGCAATGCGGGCAAGCCCGTGTCGCTCTGGCACTGGCAGGCGGATCTCGACGCGGCGGGCAAGAACCCGGTGGTGAAGGAACTGGCCGACGGGTTCCAGAAGCCAGTCCGTCTGCAGACCGACTCCGGCCAGGACGTGGCGGGCAAGGGCGTGTGGAAGGACGGGCGCTGGAAGGTCGTGATGACCCGGCCGCTCGTCCCCAAGGAGCGCGACCGCGACGTGACCTTCGAGCCGGGCCGGCTCATCCCCTTCGCCGTCCATGCCTGGGACGGGGCCAACGGCGAGCGGGGGCTCATGATGGCGCTCTCGTCCTGGGCCTACGTGGTGCTGGAGGCTCCGGTCTCGGCGTGGGCCTATCTCTCCTCCCTGCTGGCGGTATGTGTCGTGGGGCTCGTGGAGGCGTGGGTGGTCCGCCGCGTCCGGCGGGCATAGGGTTGCGGCGGAAAGGGGAAGCTGCCGAATGGCGACGAGCGAGGAGAAGTTCAGTCAGGCCGCTTGGTGCTACTTCACCTACGGCGTCGTCTACTGGCTCGGCGGGGTGTATCTCGCGGCCCACGGCATCGGCGCCGGTCGCGGGCTCGTCTGGCTCGCCTTGGGCGCCGTCTTCGTGGCCCTGTTCCCGTGGCTCATAGCCCGCGGCCCGCGGGGAGCGGGCTATCTCTGGTTCGTCCGGGTGCTGAGCGTGGTCGTGCTCTGGCGGGCGATCATGGTGGGGCGAGTGGCTGTCGAGCCGCGGTTCCCCTCGGTCCCGCTGCCCGGTGGCGGCGCCTTGCCCATGCGCGCCGCCGCCGCGGTCTTTCTCGTCATCACGCTGGCCACGGCGGCGATGCTGGCGCGCGCCGCCTGGAGCCGGCGCACGCCGGTGGTATCATCGGCGCGCGGCCATGACTGACATCGTGTGGACCGACGAGGCCCGGCGCCGCGTGGACAGCGCCCCGCCCTTTGTCCGCCCCGGCATCCTCAAGCTGATGCCGCTGCGCGCCCGGGAGCGGGGCCGCACCGTGATCACCTCGGAGTTCCTCACCGAGATCCGGAACGAGTCGATGCTGCGGGTGGCCAAGTGCATCAGGGGCTTCGGCTTCGAGGAATTGTCCATGGCGGCCTTCGAGGTGGCCAAGGCCAAGATGCGCAAGCTCCCCCACAAGGTCGAGGCGATCGAGGAGATCAAGGCGTTCCTCGACGCTCGCGTCGAGAAGAACGAGATGGTCCTCGCCAAGTTCAGCCGCTATCTCCAGATGATCCCCGAGCGGGGGCTGCCGTGGACCGAGGAGGCGCTGGCCCGGGTGCAGCGGGCGCCGGCCTTCGTCCAGGGGATAGCCCGGAGCGCCATCGAGGAGGAGGCCCGGCGCCGGAAGGAGCCCGTCGTGACCCCCGAGGCGGTCGAGGCGGTGATGGGCTCGATCGCCTCGGGCGCCGCGCCTTCGGCATCGCCTCAGGCGGAGCGATCGGCCGAGCTGCTCCACGGACTCACCATGCTCTGGGAGGCGGCCGCCGAGGAGCGGCTCCGGCGCATCCCGATCCCCGCCGTCAGGGGCATGGTGATCCGGAAGGTCGAGGCCCATGCCCAGGCCCAAGGGCTCACGGTGGTGGACCTGGCCGCCTACGAGGCCGCCCTCGCGGGGGAATTCCCTCGACCCTGAAATCGGGGGCGCTCCCGCGTGTCAGCAGTGTCGTCGGTCCGTTCCGAAGTGTGGTCTTCCGTGGGGACGCCTGTCCGCCGCCTGGTCTCACCCACGACTGCGCAGAGCACTGCGCTCCCGACCTGTGAACCACCGTGCGCATCCGCGTCCCCCTCTGGCCGCGCCGGCGCTGCAACCCCTGGGAAACCCTGCACATGGCCGATGTCTGGCACTCTCCGCGGGACGAGGCCCGCTGGCATGCGTATTGCCCCGGTGGAGGGTATCAGGCGGGAAACGTTCGCGACAACGGGGCAAAGAGGAGGGGCATGGCCATGACGCGGAGGACACGGTCGATTCTGCTGTGGGGCATCACTGTGACCGGCATAGCGCTCTTGGGGCTTTCCTTGGGGGCGCAGGCAGCTGAGGAGCGCGTGATCCACATGGCGCTCATCGAGCCCAAGGGGGGTGTGACGGTGGACAAGGAGCCGTACCCGACCGCGGAGCTCCCCAAGGGTGGCGGCTATGTGAAGAAGGCTCCCGATCCCAGCGGACGCTGGGAGGTGTCGGTGTACCAGTTCTCTCCCGCCACCATCGTCGTGAAGCAGGGGGACCGCGTGACGCTCGAGATGGTCGGGATCAACGGGGCCAAGCACTCGGTGCACGTGGACAAGTACCGTCCCGATCACGTCCTGGTGAAGCGGGGGGAGATCGCCCGCATCCAGTTCACCGCGGACACGCCGGGGACGTTCAAGATCCACTGCCAGGAGCACGAGCCGAGCATGGAGGGCCTCCTCGTCGTCCTGCCCCGCTGAGACCGAGCGGGGGCGTGCGGGATGACGGCCTGCACCGGTCGCCACAGCGCTTGGATACCGGGGGCCGCGCTCGTTCTCGGTTTCCTGGCGCTAGGCCCGTTCGCCGCCTCGTCCGGGGGGCAGGCGGTCCCGGCAGCGGGAGACCCGCAGCAAGGTGAGTTGCTCTTTCGCCGCTACTGCGCCGTCTGTCATGGGGCTGGCGGCGCAGGGGACGGCCCCAATGCGCCGTTCCTCGAAGAGGATCAGCCCCGGGACCTGACCAACTCGCGCTATCTGGGGCGGCTCAGCGACGAGCACCTCGTGCGGGTGATCACGGAGGGTGGGCAGGCCATCCAGGGATCGCGGTTCATGCCGTCCTGGGGGCGGACGCTCTCCTCCACTCAGATCCGGGACCTCGTCGCCTATGTCCGCAAGCTGGCCGCGCCGGGCGCTTCTGCTCCGGCAGCGGGACCTTCCGCTGGCGCCATCCTGACGCGGGAGATCGGCTGTCCCTTGTGCCACAAGATCGGCAGCCTCGAGTCGACGCCGATGGCGCCTGATCTGAGCGCGGAAGGCAGTCGGGTCCAGCGGGCCTGGCTCTTCGCCTTCCTCAAGGCGCCCCGGACGATCCGGCCAGCGGGGTATCAGCCGCTGTCGAGAGCGCGCATGCCAGACTTCCGGCTTTCGGATGAGGAGGCGGCGAGCCTTGCGGAGTACTTGCTGTCCAGGCGGGACGGACTCGCCACGGACGGGGTCGAGCCCGTGCCCTCCGCAAACACGATGCTGCAGGGGCGGGACCTCTTCCGGCAGCACGCTTGTCGCGCGTGCCACAAGATGGATGGCGTGGGCGGCAGGGCGGGACCCGATCTGTCAGCGGTGGCCCAGCGGCTCAAGCCGGGGTGGACGATGCGCTTCATCCAGGACCCGCAGGCCATCGATCCCCTGGTCCCGATGCCGCATCTCGGCGTCCCGGAGGAGCCGGCACGGGCGATCACGCACTTCCTGTTCGGCGGGGTTCTCCCGCAGCCCGAGGCTCCGCCCGGCGCCGAGGCGGCAGCCCGGGGCGCGGACCTTTTCCGGGCGTTGGGATGCGCGAGATGCCACGATCGCGAGCGTGCCGAGGTCGCGAGTGGCTTCGCCCCCGACCTCAGCGGGGCGGGCGACAAGCTCAGGCCAGAGTGGCTCGCGGGATTCCTCAGGCGGCCTGCCACGATACGGCCGTGGCTCGGGGCGCGCATGCCCGGCTTTCGCCTGGACGAGGCGGAGCTCCGGGCACTCGTCGGGTTCATCGGAGATCTCAAAGACCCGACAGCGGCGCCACTGGCCGCGCAGCGGCAGTTCGCCGGGACGATCTCGGAGGCGAATGTCCGGGCCGGGCGTCGGCTGGCCTCTCGGGAGTTCCTGTCCTGCTCCTCCTGTCACATCGGCGAGGAGCAGCCGGAGGGAAATCCGGACGAGTGGGCGCCCGATTTGCGGGTCGCGGGAAGACGGCTCAATCCCGACTGGATCGTCCGCTGGTTTCAGGATCCGCAGCGCCTGAGCCCCGGCACCAAGATGCCGAACTTCTTCGCGGACGAGCGGTCGGGGCCCGAGGAGATTCTCGACGGGGACGAGGAGCGCCAGATGCTGGCCCTCAGGGACTACATCCTGAGTCTTGGCGGCGTTGGCTCGCCGGAGGCCGGTCCCCCCGCTGCCCCGGCCAAGTAGGAACGGACGCTCACGACGGGGGCCCGACGGGGCAGGCGATGCCTGCCCCGCCGTGACTTGGATCTCACGATCAGGAAATGGACGAATACCGGGCGAGGATGGCGTTCTGAGGCGCCGCGGCCCCGCCGAGGGCCCTTCCAACCCGGCCCGTCCAACGACCCGCTGGTGCCCCCATCGGAGCGGGGGCTATGATCGAGACCCGGGAGGAGGGGAGACTGCGTGGGTGAACGGCTCTTTCAGCGCTTTTCCCTGCTGAGCGCCGGTCTCTGGGTCGGCTTCGCCCTCGTCCTGGGCGGCAGCGTCACCTATGTCGTGGAGGAGAAGATGCTGGAGCGGGCCACCCTGGCCTCCCTGGACTACTTCAAGAGCCTGGCGCGCTTCATCACGACGGACCAGGAGTTCGTCAGGCTGAAGACGGGGGCGGAGTACGGGGCGTTCGACCGGCTCATCAGGGAGAACTTCTCCACCACCCACGCGGTGACCATCAAGATCTACGACCGGTCGGGAACCACCGTCTACCACTCGCGGAATCCAGAGATCGTCGGCCGCGCCTTCCCGGACAACGCCGCGCTCCAGCGGGCGTTCCGCGGCGAGACGGTGATCGGCTTCTCCGACCTCCGGGGGAGTGAGCACCTGACCGAGCGGCAGGCGGGGTATTCGCGCCTGCTGGAGGTCTACATCCCCATCTTTCTCGAGGGGACGAGCACCATCATCGGGGCGTACGAGATCTACAGTCCCATTGACCCCTTCTACCAGAAGGTCTGGCCCCTCCGTCTCTCCGTGTGGGGCGCCGTCTTCTTCGGCCTGGCGCTGCTCTACGTGGCCCTCTCGCTGACCTTTCGCCGGGCGTCGCGGACCATCGTCGGGCAGAACCTGGCCCTGGAGCGCAGCGCGAGGGAGCTGCGGGAGGCCTACGAGGACCTCAAGCAGGCTCAGTCCCAGCTCGTCCAGACCGAGAAGCTGGCCTCTGCCGGTCGGCTGGCGGCGGGGATGATCCACGAGATCGGCAACCCGCTGGCTTCTGTCCTCGGGTTGCTGGACCTCCAGCTCCTGTGCAAGGGGAGCGCCGAGGACCGAGCCGAGTGCCTGGACCGCACCGAGCGACTGGCGGGCGAGATCGCGCGGCTCCGCGGGCTCCTCCGAGGCCTGCTGGAGTACGCGCGCCCGGGTCCCTCGGAGGCGACCGTGCTGGATCTGAACGAAGTGGTGGAGAAATCGCTGCGGTTCGTCTTCTCTCAGAGGGACTTTGGAACCCTGACCCTTCGGAAAACGTTGGCGCCGGAGCTTCCCCCTGTGCTGGCCGACGAGTCGCTGCTCCAGCAGGTTCTGGTGAACGTTCTCCTGAATGCGGCACAGGCCTCCCCGGCGGGCGGCTCGGTCACGGTGACCACCCGGGCCGGGAACGGCGCCGAGGCCTGGAAGGGCGACCATGCCGTGGGGCGCGTCTTCCAGCCGGGAGAGCGGACCGTGACGGTTGCGGTCTCGGACGCCGGGCCCGGAATTCCGCGCGAACACCTGGGGCGGATCTTCGAGCCGTTCTTCTCGACGAAGGGACGGGGAGAAGGGGCGGGACTCGGCCTGGCGATCTGCCACAGCATCATCGAGCTGCTCCACGGCGCTCTGGTCGTGGAGCTGGCGCCCGGCGGCGGCACCACGCTCCGCATCGTGCTTTCGGCCGCCGTGCCGGTGCCGCTCGCCGCAGAAAGCGCTCGCCATGACTGAGGCCCCGGCGCGCGTGCTCGTCGTCGACGACGAAGAGAACATGGTGCATGTCCTGACCAAGCTCCTCCGGGGCGAGGGGTTCGAGGTCGAGGGCGCTGGGACGGGGGAAGCGGCCCTCGAGAAGCTGCGGGCCGGACCGTTCGAGCTGGTGCTCACCGATCTGAAGCTGCCCGACACCGACGGGATCGAGATCCTCAAAGCCGCCCGGGAGCTCCACCCCGAAACCGTGGTGGTTCTCATCACGGCCTTCGGCACGATCGGGTCGGCGATCGAGGCCATGCGGGCGGGCGCCTACGACTACGTGACCAAGCCGTTCCGGGCCGGCGAGATCCTCCAGGCGGTGGAGAAGGCGTTCGAGCGGGTGCGGCTGAGGCGGGAGGTCGCCCTGCTGCGCCAGGCCGTGAAGGAGCGCTTCGCGTTCGCGAGCCTGGTCGGCAAGAGCCCGAAGATGCAGGACGTCTATACCCAGATCGAGAAGCTCGCGGCCAGCCGCGGCGCCGTCCTCATCCAGGGAGAGAGCGGGACGGGCAAAGAGCTGGTGGCCAAGGCGATTCACTTCAATGGCCCGCGGAAATCGGGGCCGTTCGTGGTGATCAACTGCGGGGCCATCCCCGAAGCCCTCCAGGAGAGCGAGCTCTTCGGCCACGAGCGGGGGGCCTTCACGGGCGCCATCGCGGCCAAGAAGGGGCTCTTCGAGGAGGCGCACGGAGGCTCGCTCTTCCTGGACGAGGTGGCGGAGATGGCCCCGGGGCTTCAGGCCAAGCTCCTCCGCGTCCTGCAGGACGGGGAGCTCCGGCGTGTGGGGGCCACCAGGACGCTCCGCGTGGACACCCGTGTCATCGCAGCCACCAACCACGACCTCGCCGCCGAGGCCAGGGAGGGAGCCTTCCGGCAGGATCTCTACTATCGCCTGAATGTGTTTCCCGTCTTCCTCGCCCCGCTCCGGGAAAGGGCCGAGGATCTCCCCCTGCTCGTCGACCACTTCCTCCAGCGCTTCGCCCGTGAGGGCGGCCGGCCACCCAAGCGATTCTCCGCCGAGGCGCTCCGGGCGATGGTGGTCTACCCGTGGCCGGGCAACGTGCGCGAGCTGGAGCACGCCGTGGAGCGGGCGGTGCTCCTGAGCGAAGGGGAGGTGATCGGTCCCGGGGACCTTCCTCCGGAGATCCTGGAGCCCCAAGACGAGCTGACCCTGCCCCTGCCGAACCCGACCGTGGGATTCAAGGAGACCATGGCGCGTGTGGTTCGCGATGCGGAGGTGAAGCTCATCCGCCGGGCGCTCGCCCAGACGAGCAACAACCGGACGCAGGCGGCCCGGCTCCTCGGCATCAGCCGGCGCGCCCTGCTCTACAAGCTGAACGAGTACAGCCTCAGGCGTTCCTGACGGTCTACCGCCCAAGGCTGTGCAGCGCGTCTAGGTCGTGTGGCTCATCAAAATAAGGCCCGCGCACTATTGTTGCAGGGGGCCGCATCGGCAAGTATTGCAAAAGGACTCACAGGATCATTTCAGTCCGATGAGATTCTTCTCGCAGGAGAGCTTCTATGGGATGGCGGTGATGGTCGCCCTGGCCCGTCATGAGCCGGCGCGCCCGGCGGGAATCGAGGAGATTTCCAGCGTCCAGGATCTCCCCCGCAGCTTCGTCGCCAAGATCCTCCAGAAGCTGGTTCGCGGCGGCCTCGTGACATCCTCCCGCGGCCGCCAGCGCGGCTACACCCTGGCGGTCCCCGCCGAACGGATCACGGTCAGGGACATCCTGGAGGTCACCGAGGGAGCCGACTTCTTCCACCGCTGCATGTTCCGCAGGCGCTGCGGCGATGAGCCCACCTGCTTCCTTCACGGGATCGGCGCGGCCCTCCGGGCCGACCTCGAGGCGAGGCTCAAGAGCCTGATCCTCGCCGATCTGGCTCGCGGCAAGGACCTCCAGGGGGCCGTCCGATGAAGGAACGGCGCGCATGCTGATCCGATTGCGCCTCGATCCCCGCCTCCTGGAGGAGGTCGTCCAACTCGAGCTCAGGCGGCGGCAGGAGGGAGGGGACGCGAGTGTCTTCGATGAGTACCATCGCGAGGCCGACTCCCTGTACAAGCGGGCCCCGGAGCACCGGGACGGCGAGTTCGCCGCGCTCCACCGGCGGCTGTTCCGGAAGGTGGGCTTCGAGGGGCGCATCACCGAGGCCCTCTCGGCGCAGCGCGGGGAATTGGCGGAGCTCGAGTCACTCACGTGCCTCCGCACCCTCAGGCCGGAGGACGAGGGCGCCGACCTCGCCGGCCCGGTCGCCCCCGCAACCGGCCGGGCCGCCGTGGTGAGGATCCGCGCGGCGCGCTTCCTCGCTCTCGACGACCTCGGACGCTTTCTCGATCACGAGCTCGTTCACGTGGGCGATCTGCTGAGCGAGGCCTTCGGCCACGACCCCGGGTCCCTCACCGCCATCTCGCCGCACCGCCGCCGCCTGGTCCAGGAGCGCTACCGCGCCGCGTGGGGGACATGCGTGGACGGGCGGCTCAGCCGGCACGGGAGGCGCTCGCTCGCCGGGCGAGGGGAGCACCGCGAGGCGCTCCACCGCTGCTTCCCGGCCCTGTCTGACCTCGAGCTGGACGGGCTGCTGGATCGGCTGTGGAACGACGAGAGGCCGACCCACGCGCGGCTCCTGGCTGTGGCTGTGGGGCGCGGGCCGCGCGAGCCCCATCAGCCTGGGGCGCCCTGCCCGCTCTGCGGCTTCCCGACTCACGACTGGACGGATGTGACAGACGATGCGCTGATCCGCGCGATCCACCTGGACGTGCCCGACTGGGAGCCCGATCACGGGCTCTGCGAGCGCTGCTTCGAGATGTACGAGCTCAGATCACTGACACAGGCCTGAAGGAGGCACTCATGGACGTAAGTCGGCGCGACTTCCTGAAGACGGGGCTCACCGCGGGTGCCGTGCTGGGGTGGAGCCAGCCGACCCTGGCGCTGGCGGCCCTCGCCCCGGCAGTCGAGGTGGGCAATCCCCTGGAGGTCTACCCGGCGCGCGACTGGGAGAAGGTGTACCGCGACCAGTACCGCTACGACTCGTCCTTCACGTGGGTCTGCTCGCCCAATTGCACCCACGAGTGCCGGCTGCGGGCCTTCGTGCGCAACGGCGTCTTCCTCCGGAGCGAGCAGAACTACGACTCGCACAAGGTCGGCGACATGATGGGCAACACGGCCACTCCCTCGTGGAACCCGCGCGGCTGCCTCAACGGCTTCACCTTCCAGCGCCGCGTCTACGGGCCGTACCGGCTCCGGTACCCGATGATCCGCAAGGGCTGGAAGCAGTGGGCGGACGACGGCTTTCCGGAGCTCACCGCCGAGACCAAGACCAAGTACAAGTTCGACGCGCGCGGGCAGGACGAACTGCTCCGGGCCACATGGGACGAGGCCTATACCTACGCCGCCAAGGGAATGATGGCGATCGCCAAGCGCTACAGCGGGGATGAGGGCAAGAAGCGGCTCCTGGCCCAGGGCTACCCCGAGGAGATGTTCACCCACTGGGACGGGGCCGGCACCCGCACCTTCAAGTGCCGGGGCGGGATGGGGCTCCTCGGCGTCATCGGGAAATACGGCATGTACCGCTTCGCCAACACCCTGGCGCTGCTCGACACCCACGTGCGCGGCGTGGGGCCGGACAAGGCCCGGGGCGGACGGAACTGGTCCAACTACACCTGGCACGGCGACCAGGCGCCGGGGCAACCCTTCGTCCACGGGCTGCAGGCCTCGGATGTGGACTTCAACGAGTTGCGCTTCGCCAAGCTCCACATCGGGATCGGCAAGAATCTCGTGGAGAACAAGCGGGCCGACAACCACTACTTCATGGAATTGATGGAGCGCGGCGCCAAGATCGTCTGCATCGTGCCGGAGTACAGCCCGCCCGCCAGCAAGGCGGACTACTGGATCCCGGTGCGGCCCAACTCCGACACGGCGCTCCTGCTGGGCCTCTCCCGCATCCTCATCGACGAGAAGTGGTACGACGCGCCGTACGTGAAGCGCTTCACCGACATGCCGCTGCTCGTGCGGACGGACACGCTCAAGCGGCTCAAGCCGGAGGAGATCATTCCCGGCTACACGCAGCCGGACATCAGCCGGGGAGCCAGCATGACCCGCCATGGCCTCACCCCCGAGTACCGGAAGAGGGTGGGGGACTTCGTGGTGTGGGACGCGAAGACGAACGCGCCCCGGGCCATCACCCGCGACGACTTGGGCGACCGGATGACCGAGAAGGGCATCGACCCGGTCCTCGATGGGCGCTTCACCGTGAAGACCGCGGACGGCAAGCAGGTCGAGGTGATGCCGCTCTTCGAGGCCTACAAGATCCACCTCAAGGACTACGACCTCGACACGGTCCACGAGATCACCCACGCCCCGAAGGACCTGATCCGGCGCCTGGCCAAGGACATCGCCACCATCAAGCCGGTGGCCATCCACATCGGCGAGGGGATCAACCACTGGTTCCACGCCACCCAGGTCAACCGGGCCACCTACCTGCCGCTCATGCTCACCGGGAACGTGGGCGTCATGGGCTCGGGCTCCCACACCTGGGCCGGGAACTACAAGGCCGCGCTCTTCCAGGGCTCGGAGGAGACGGGGCCGGGCTTCAAGGGGTGGGTCGCCGAGGACCCCTTCAACCCGAACCTCGACCCGGCGGCCGACGGCAAGACCATCCGCGAGCGCGGCTACGCCTCCGAAGAGGAGGTCGCCTACTGGGCCCACGGCGACAAGCCGCTCATCGTCAACACGCCCAAGTACGGCCGCAAGGTCTTCACGGGCACGACCCACATGCCCACCCCCACCAAGGTCATGTGGTTCACCAACGTGAACCTCATCAACAATGCCAAGTGGGTCTACGAGCTGATCAAGAACATCAACCCGAACGTCGAGCTGATCATGTCCACCGACATCGAGATGACGGCCTCCTGCGAGTACGCCGACATCGTGCTGGCGGCCAACTCGTGGGTGGAGATGGAGCGCTACGAGGTCACGGGGTCCTGCTCGAACCCGTTCCTGCAGATCTGGAAGGGCGGGATCAAGCCCATCTACGACACGCGGGACGATCAGCTGATCCTGGCCCAGATGGCGACCAAGCTGGGCGAGCTGCTCAACGACCGCCGCTTCGCCGACTACTGGAAGTTCTCGCTCGAGGGCAAGACCGAGGTCTACATCCAGCGGCTGCTGGACTCCTCGACCACCGCGCGCGGTTACAAGGTCTCCGACATCCTGGCCGGCAAGTACGGCGAGCCCGGGGTGGCGCTCTTCCTCTTCCGCACCTATCCGCGCGAGCCCTTCTGGGAGCAGATCAAGGAGTCGCTGCCGTTCTTCACGCCGACGGGGCGGCTGCAGGCCTACAACGACGAGCCCGAGATCATCCAGTACGGGGAGAACTTCATCGTCCACAGAGAGGGCCCGGAGGCCACGCCGTACCTGCCCAACGCCATCGTCTCCACCAACCCGCTGATCAGGCCCGACGACTACGGCATCCCGCGGGACCACGTGGGCTGGGAGGAGCGCACCGTCCGCAACCTGAAGCTGCCCTGGGCGGAGGTGAAGGCGACCCAGAACCCGCTCTGGGCCAGGGGCTACAAGTTCTTCTGCCTCACCCCCAAGACGCGGCATGCGACGCACTCCCAGTGGCAGGTGACCGACTGGCACCTCATCTGGAACAACCAGTTCGGCGACCCGTACCGCATGGACAAGCGATCCCCCGGCATCGGCGAGCACACCCTGCACATCAACCCGCAGGCGGCGAAGGACCTCGAGATCAACGACGGCGACTACGTCTACGTGGACGCCAACCCGGCGGACCGGCCCTATATCGGCTGGAAGCCCAACGACGCCTTCTACAAGGTCACGCGACTCATGCTGCGGGCGAAGTACAACCCGGCCTACCCCTACAACGTGGTCATGATGAAGCACGCGCCCTTCATCGCGACGGAGCGCAGCGTGAAGGCCCACGAGAGCCGCCCCGACGGGCGGGCGCTGTCGGCCGGCACCGGGTACCAGTCCTCCTTCCGTTACGGCTCCCAGCAGTCCATCACGCGCTCCTGGCTCATGCCCATGCATCAGCTCGACAGCCTCTTCCACAAGAAGAAGGCGCACCAGAGCTTCGTGTGGGGCTTCGAGGGCGACAACCACGGCGTCAACACCGTGCCCAAGGAGACGCTGGTGAAGGTCGCCAAGGCCGAGGATGGGGGCATAGGCGGCAAGGGGGTCTGGGCCCCCGCCACCACCGGGTTCACCCCGGGCAAGGAGAGCGACTTCATGAAGCGCTACCTGGCGGGCGACGTCTCGCCCGCGAAGCCCAAGGAATAGAGGCGCTCATGGCCGAGAAGGAGTTCGAGCCTGGCGACCCCATGGGGCTGGTCGGGATCGGCGTACCCGAGGGGGAGCCCGACCTCATGGCGGAGTGCCTCGTGGAGGAGTACGTGCGCCTCGGCACCTCCGACGCCCAGCTGCTGGCCATCTTCACGAACCCGTTCTTCGCCGGGGCGTACGCGCTCTACCGGGCCCGGGGCGAGGACCACCTCAAGTCAGTGATCGAGCGGGTGCGCGCCCAGTGGGGCCGGCCCCGCTTCACCACGACCGAAGTGGGAGGCCCCGACATGGCCCCCCACGCCCCCCAACGCTCGGAAGCGCCCCGGCAAAGCCGCGGCGCTCCTCGGCGCCGCGATTCGTTCACTGACTCTGAATCCACGGAGGCCTGAAACATGCCGCAGGTCTACAACTGGCAGCTCGGGCGGAAGATGGAGTACCCGTACGAGGAGCGCCATCCGAAGTCGCAGTTCGCCTTCGTCTTCAACACCAACCGCTGCATCGCCTGCCAGACCTGCACCATGGCGTGCAAGTCCACCTGGACCTTCGGCAAGGGCCAGGAGGCCATGTGGTGGAATAACGTGGAGACCAAGCCGTACGGCGGCTACCCGCAGTTCTGGGACATCAAGGCCCTCAAGCTGCTGGACGACGCCCACCAGAAGGCCGGCGCGACCATGGGCTGGGAGACCGGGAAGCCGGGCCCGTCCAAGCCGTACGGCGAGTACTCGGGGATGACGCTCTTCGAGGCGGCCCGGCAGCGCTACGGCCCCGAGGGGCATCAGCGTGTGCTGGGCTACCTCCCCACCGACGAGGAGTGGCGCTTCCCCAACATCTACGAGGACACCTCCACCGCCTACCAGGGCGGCCGGCTCGGCATCAGCGCCGAGGGCGCGAGCCTGCCGGAGCACAAGAGCTGGTTCTTCTACCTCCAGCGACTCTGCAACCACTGCACCTACCCCGCCTGCCTCGCCGCGTGCCCGCGCAAGGCCATCTACAAGCGGCCGGAGGACGGCATCGTCCTCATCGACCAGGAGCGCTGCCGAGGCTACCGGGCCTGCGTCGAAGCCTGTCCCTACAAGAAGCCCATGTACCGCCCGACGACCCGCGTCAGCGAGAAGTGCGTGGCCTGCTACCCGCGCATCGAGGGGAAGGATCCACTCTCCGAGGGTGTCCCCATGGAGACCCGCTGCATGGCGTGCTGCGTCGGAAAGATCCGGATGCAGGGGCTCGTCAAGACCAACGCCGACGGCTCCTGGGTCGAGGACCGGCAGCATCCGCTCTACTACATGGTCAAGATCGAGAAGGTGGCGCTGCCGCTCTACCCCCAGTTCGGCACCGAGCCCAACGGCTACTACATCCCGCCGCGCTGGGTCCCGCGCCCCTACCTCCGGCAGATGTTCGGACGAGGCGATCGACAAGTACACGGCGCCCTCGCGGGAGCTGCTGGCCGTCCTCCAGCTCTTCCGCAGCACCCAGAAGATGCTCTTCCGCTACGAGATCAAGCAGGGCCCGAAGGTGTACGAGACGACCGTCAACGGCAGGCCCTGGGCCATGTACAACGACACGATCATCGGCTACGACGCCAGGGGGCGCGAGGCGGTGCGCGTCACCGTCGAGGAGCCCGTACACGTCCGCCCGGCGCAGTACGCCAACTCCATCTGAGGCCCATGCCATGACGGTCGAGACCCAGGCGCCGGCGGAAGACGCGGCGCGCGCCCTCGTCAGGAGCCAGATCTACCGGACGCTCGCGCTGGCCTTCCGCCATCCGGACGCAGACAACGCGGCCGCCCTGGCGGAGGTGACCCCGGCGCTCGCCGGGGCTTCCGAGGGACGCATGCCGGAGCCGGTCCGGGAGGCGCTGTCGGGTCTGGAGGCGGCGCTCCAGGGCGTGACGCTGGAGAGCCTGCAGGAGCAGTACGTCGAGACGTTCGGGCACGTGACGGTGCCCGACTGCCCGCTGTACGAGACGGCCTGCGGGATGGGGGACCCCTTCCTCCAGCCGCAGACGCTCGCCGACCTGGCCGGCTTTTACCGGGCCTTCGGGCTCGAGATGGCCGGGGACGCGCGCGAGCGCGCCGATCACCTGACCGTCGAGCTGGAGTTCATGCACTACCTCGCCTATCGCGAGGCCTACGCGCTCGAGCATCACGGGGAGGAGCGGACCGCTGTCGTCCGGGACGCCGAGCGCCGCTTCCTCGAGGCCCACCTGGGGCGCTGGGCGCCGGTGCTGGCCCGGGCGGTGTCCGCGCGCGCCGAGGGCGCGCTCGGGGCCGCCGCGCGACTGCTCGAGCGCCTGCTCGCCCACGAGGTGGAGCACTGGGGGATCTCCCCGGCCCCCGTGGTGGTCGAGGGGGCGCCGCTGATGATTCCACCGACCGACGACGACCCTGTTGACGAGGACGACGACTTCACGGGGAGAGAGCCATGACACGGACCGTCCGCCTCGCTGTTTTCTCGTTCATCCTCGCCGCGGGCTGGATCCTGCCGCTGCTGGCCGGCCCAGCGGATGCGGCGCCGCGCGGCGACGCGAAGAAGGGGGAGGCGCTGTACGCCCAGAAGTGCGCCGTCTGCCACGGCGTGACGGGCAAGGGGGACGGCGTGGCCGAGTTCGTCCTCTTCCCCAAGCCCCGGGATCTCACGAGCGGCAAGTTCAAGATCCGCTCGACGTCGAGCCTGCCCACCGACGACGACGTCTTCCGGGTCGTCACCCAGGGCATCCCGGGCACCGCCATGCCGTCCTGGACGGTGCTGAGCGATGTCCAGCGCTGGGACCTCGTGGCCTACGTCAAGAGCCTGTCGCCCGTCTTCGCCCAGCAGAAGGCGCTCAAGCCAGGGCTGATCCCGCCGACCCCGAAGCTGACGCCGGCGCTCCTGGAGACGGGCAAGAAGTTCTACGCGGAGGCCGAGTGCCTCAAGTGCCACGGCGCCACCGGCAAGGGCGACGGTGAGTCGGCCGACACGCTCAAGGACGAGTGGGGCTACCCCATCGTCCCCTACGACTTCACCATCGCGGGACGGATGAAGGGCGGCCACTCCGTGCGCGACGTCTACCGGACGCTGCTCAACGGCATCGGCGGCACGCCCATGCCCTCCTTCGCCGACTCGCTCTCGCCCGAGGAGACCTGGGGGCTCGCCTACTACGTGATGTCGCTGGCGAAGGGCCCGCAGAAGCAGGCGCCGGCCGAGGTGAGCGCCGTGCGCGTGAAGCGGGTTGCCGGCGACCTGCCGGCCGACCCCGTAGCCCCGGTCTGGACCCGCGCCGCCCTCCAGTCAGTCCCGCTCCGGACGCTGTGGCTCAGGCCCAAGCAGGCGACGCAGGTGCGGGTGGCGGCGCTCCACAACGGCAAGGAGATCGGCTTCCTTCTCGAGTGGGACGACCCGCTCGCCGACCAGGCCGCGCTCGGCGTGGACCAGTTCCGTGATGCCGCGGCGGTCCAGCTTCCGGTGCAGCCCACGCAGCTCCACGGGGCGGGCCATCCGGAGCCCAGCTACGTCATGGGAGAGCCCGGGAATCCCGTGAACATCTGGCACTGGAAGGCGGACTGGCAGCTCGACGTGGCCCGATACCGCGACCGCGAGGATCGCTACGCCGCCGTGGCCGTCGACGACATGCCCTTCGTGCGTGGCGTCCGCTCGTCCGACCCGCAGGCCGCCGTCGCGCCCGCCGATACCCACGATCCCCTCTTCCTCACCGCGCGAGCCGTCAACAATCCGATGGCGCGGCCCCGTCGCTCCGCGGTGGAGAACATCAACGCCGCGGGCGTCGGCACCATCACCTCCCAGGCCGCCGAGGCGCAGATCATCAGGGGCGAGGGCCGCTGGGCCGACGGCAAGTGGCGCGTCGTCATGGTGCGCAGCCTCAGGACCGAGAACCCTCGTGATGCGCAGCTCCAGCCCGGTCAGGACTCGGCCGTGGCCTTCGCCGTCTGGGATGGCGCCCAGCGCGACCGCGACGGCCAGAAGGCCGTCTCGGTATGGCAGCGGCTCCTGCTCGAGGCCGGCAAGTAGTCGCCGGGCCGGAGCCGGGCGGGGGTCCAGTGGGGTCAGGTCTTGCAATCCGACATTCTGGCGTCTTGTCGTAATGCAAGACCTGACCCCTGCCCCTTCGAGGCGGGCAGGTAGTCGCCGGGCCGGAGCCGCGCCCGGGCCGGGAGGGGGGCAGCCTATGTACCGACACATCTGCGTTCCGGTGGATAACTCGGAGCATGCCAATCGGGCCATCGACTTGGCGGTGGATCTCGGCCAGGCGTTCGGGGCGAAGCTGACGGGGGTCCACGTCTACGCGGGTCGCCTCCACGATTCGCGCTTCAAGCAGATGGAGTACACGCTGCCGGAGCGGTACCGGCAGGAGACGGAGCTGGAGCGGCAGCGACAGGTCCACGACTCGCTGATCCGGATGGGGCTCCGGCTGATCTCCGACTCCTACCTCGACGCGATCGCGCGCCGGGCCGAGGCGGCCGGGCTCGCGCTGGAGCGCAAGACCTTCGACGGCAAGCATCACAAGGTCCTGCTGGAGGACGCGCAGCGCTCCGACTACGACCTCGTGGTGATGGGCGCCCTCGGCATGGGCGCGGTCAAGGACAGCCTGCTCGGGTCGGTCGCCGAGCGCTTCGTCCGGGCGACGACGAAGGACACCCTCGTGGTCAAGACGCTGGACCCGGAGGAGGGGCGGCGCGGGGCCATCGTGGTGGGGCTGGACGGCAGCCCCCAGTCCTTCCACGGGCTCAGGCTCGGGATCGCGCTGGGCCGGGCGCTGGGCCGTCCGGTGGAGTTGGTGGCCGTCTACGACCCGTATCTCCACTACGCGCTGTTCAAGAGCATCGTGGGGGTGCTCTCGGCCGAGGCCGCGCAGGTCTTCCGCTTCACGGAGCAGGAGCGGTTGCATGAGGAGATCATCGACAGCGGGCTCGCGCGCATCTACCAGTCGCACCTGGACATCGGCCGCCGGCTGGCCGAGGCGGACGGGGTGGAGGTCACGACGACGCTCTTGGCCGGCAAGTGCTTCGAGAAG
>JACPCX010000131.1:0-16406 GCA_016184305.1 Candidatus Rokuibacteriota bacterium
AGCCACGGGATGATCCTGAGGTCCTTGTCCCGGAAGAGCAGCGTGTCGTAGATGTTCAGCAGCACGTTGTAGGCGGGCGTCTCCTCGTGCCACTGCGGGTCGAGCGTCGTCGGGTCCACGCCCTGGGCGATGACGACCTTGCCTTCGGGCGCCGCCAGCGCGGGCGCCGTCCACACGAGGCCCAGCACCGCGCAACCCAGGGCCGCGCCAAGCCAGAAGTCACCAAGTCGTTTCATGAGTGGATCTCCTTTCGTCGGGCTTCTCCGCCTCTCCCTTCAGACGGTCAGCCGCGGGTCCAGCGTGTCGCGGAGCCCGTCGCCGAAGAGGTTGATGCCGAGCACGGTCACGAGGATGGCCAGGCCCGGGAAGGTCGCGAGCCACCACGCCGTCGAGAGGTAGACGCGCCCATCCGCAAGCATGCCGCCCCAGGTCGGCGTCGGGGGCTGGACGCCGAGGCCGAGGAACGACAGCGCCGATTCGATCACGATGACCCGGGCCATGTCCAGCGTTGCCACCACGAGCCAGGGGGTGAAGGCATTGGGCAGCACGTGACGGACCAGGATGCGCCCGTCGCGGCTGCCCAGCGCGATGGCCGCCTGGACGAAGTCGCGCTCCCGGATCGAGAGCACCTCGCCTCGCACGACGCGCGCGTACACGACCCAGGAGGAGACGCCGATGACGATGATGATGTTCTGGAGGCTGGGGCCGAGCACGCCGATCACCGCGATGGCCAGGAGGATGAAGGGGAAGGCGAGCTGGATGTCCGCCAGCCGCATGAAGAAGTCATCCACGCGCCCCCCGAAGTAGCCCGACACGAGCCCGATGGCCATGCCGAGGACCCCCGAGATGAGCACGGCCGCCAGCCCCACCAGCAGCGCCACACGCGAGCCGTGGATGATCCGCGACAGGATATCGCGCCCCAGGTGATCGGTGCCGAGCGGGTGCATGCGCCCCTGGGCGTCCTGCCAGCCGGGTTCCCTGAGCCGCTGGCCGATGTCCTGCGCCAGCGGATCGAAGGGGGCGATCAGCGGCGCGAAGGCCGCGGCGAGGAGCACGATCCCCACCACCACGAAGCCGAAGAGCGCCGTGCGCCGCCGCGCGAGGCGGGTGAGGAGCATCACCCACTCGCGCGCCGCCGGGGAGCGGGCGGGCGCCAGGGCGAGGGACTCCGCGACCCCGTTTGGCATCAGCGGAAGCGGATCCGGGGGTCGAGGTAGGTGTAGACGATGTCCACGAGGAAGTTGACGACCACGAACGTGCTGGCGAGCAGGAAGACCGCGGCCTGGACCACGGGGTAGTCCCGGTTGAAGATCGCCTGCACGGACAGCCGGCCCACGCCGGGCCAGGCGAAGATGGTCTCGGTGATGACGGACCCGCCCAGGAGTGTGCCAAGCTCGATCCCCACGATGGTGACGATGGGGATCGAGGCGTTCCGCAGCGCGTGCTTCCACACGACGGGGGGCTCGCCCACGCCCTTGGCGCGAGCCGTGCGGATGTAGTCCTGCCCGAGCACTTCCAGCATCCCCGAGCGCGTGAGCCGCGTGATGCGCGCCGTGGTGAACAGCCCGAGGGTGATGGCCGGCAGGAGCAGGTGCTCGAGATCCCCGCGGCCCGACGAGGGGAGCCACCCGAGCCGCACCGAGAACACGAGAATCAGCATGATGCCGAGCCAGAAGGTGGGCATGGCCTGGCCCAGGAGCGCCACGACGGTGGACACGTAGTCGATGGCGGTGTTGCGGCGGACCGCTGACACGATACCGGCCGGAATGGCCAGGCACAGGGCCAGCGCCAGGCCGGCCCCCGCCAGCTCGAAGGTCGCGGGCAGGCGCTCCACCACGAGCGCCATGGCCGGCTCGCCGTGGCGCAGCGACTCGCCGAAGTTGCCGCGCACCGCGCCCTTGAGGAAGCGCAGGTACTGCACCGCCACGGGATCGTTGAACCCCATGGACTCGCGGAACGTCGCGATGTCCTCCGCCGTGGCATCGGGCGGGAGCAGCAGCAGCGCGGGATCGCCCGTGAGGTAGAGGATGAGGAACACCACGACCGACACGCCGAGCAGCACCAGGATGGACTGCAGCAGCCGCCGGACCAGATACGCGTTCATCGAGCGGCCACGGGTCCCTCAGGCCCCTCGGGACAGGCGCGCGATCACCTCGATGTGCGACGTGTGCGGGAACATGTCGACGGGCTGGACCCACTCGAGACGGTAGCCCGCCCGCACGAGCTCGGCGACGTCGCGGGCCAGCGTGGCCGGATTGCAGGACACGTACACGAGGCGCGACGGGCGCAGAGTCACCAGGGCGTGGAGCGCCTTGGGGTGGAAGCCCGCCCGCGGGGGATCCGCCACCACGACCTCCGCCGCGACGCCCTTGGCAAGAAGGGACGGCAGCGCGAACCGGACCTCGCCCGCGAGGAAGGTGCAGTTGGCGATCCCGTTGGCCTCCGCGTTGCGCACGGCATCCGCCACGGCCGCCGGCGCCACCTCGATCCCGTAGACCCAGCGGCAGCGCCGCGCCAGGAGCAGGCTGATGGCGCCCGTCCCCGAATAGAGGTCCACCACGGTCTCGGGGCCCTCCAGGCAGGCTGATTCCAGCACGAGTTCGAAGAGCCGCTCGGCCTGCGCCGTGTTCGTCTGGAAGAACGATCCCGAGGACACCTGGAACGTCAGCCCCCCGAGGGACTCCCGGATGTGGTCGCGGCCAGCCAGGAGATGCTCCTCCACGCCGATGGCCACGCTGGCCTTCTTCGGGTTCACGGTCATCACGACGCTGGTCGTCTCGGGCACGCGCGCCTGGAGCCGCCCGGCCAGCGGCTCGAGCTCGGACACGGCCGGGGCTGCGGTGACCACGTTGACCATCGTCTCGCTGGTGCGCTTGCCCTCGCGGAGCATGAGGAAGCGGAGCAGGCCCTCGCCGCTCTCCTGGTCGTAACCCGAGAACCCGTGCTCGATGAAGAACCGGCGGGCTTCCACGAGCAGCGTGTTCATGCGGTCGGACTGGAGCAGGCACCGCTCGATGTCGAGCACCGAGTCGTACCGGTCCGCCTCGTGCAGGCCAATCACCAGGGGACGGGCACCCGGGCTGTCGCCCGCCCGTCCCGCCGTCGTCGCATGCGGCGAGGGCCGGTGGGCTGCGCGGGCGACGGTGAACTCCATCTTGTTGCGGTAGCCGTAGATCTCCGGGGCCCCGATGATCGGCCGCAGCTCGAAGGAGCCGAGACCGCCGAGGCGTTCGAGGCAGTCCGCGACTTGCTTGGACTTGAAGGCGAGCTGTGCCGGATAGGCGACGTGCTGAAGGCGGCAGCCGCCGCAACGACCGAAGTAAGGGCACGGGGCAGCCACCCGGTAGGGCGACGGGCTCTCGACCCCGGCGATGATCCCGCGTCCGAACCGGGCCCGAGCTTGGTCGAGCCGCACCTGCAGCCGGTCGCCGGGAATCCCGCCCGGCACGAAGACCACGTAGCCCTCCACGCGGCCCACGCCCTCCCCGCCGAACGCGAGGTCGTCGATGGTGACGGACACAGTGTCGCCGCGCTTGGCTCGAGCCATGTAGCGCCACTATAAAGGTGCGTCGGAGAGGAGTCAATTTGACCCCCCTTCTTCCCAGTAGCCGCCCGCCAGGGGGTCAAGTATCATTGGAATTCATCATGAAGTGGAGTCCGTCATGACGTTGCTGCGGCCCTCCGCCCCTCAGCGTGTCGGTGACCTGCTGACCCGGGCTGTCCCCGCGCTGGGCGAGCGCATGCTCGAGGAGACGATCCGGAAGGAGTGGGCGCTGGTGGCGGGTCTGGAGGTGGCGCGCCGTTCCCAGCCGGGAGCGCTCGACCGGGGCGTACTCGAGGTGCGCGCGGACAATTCCCCGTGGCTCATGGAGATGACGATGCGGACCGGTGAGCTCCTCGGGAGCCTCCACGCCCGCTACGGGCCCCGCATCACGGCGCTCCGCTGCACGCTCGGTCCGGTGCCCCGAGTCCGGGTGTCCACGGGCAGGACGCGGCCCCTGGCTCCCGGGGCGCCCCGATTGAGCACGGAGGAAGCGCAGGAGGTCGAGACGCTCGTGGCGTCGGTGCCGGACCCGAAGGTCGCCGCCGCCCTGCGACGCCTCTTGACGAAAGACCGGCTGGCCCGCCGGCAGCGGGCCGAAGCACCGACGGGGGAGGGGTCTTCCTCATGACGAGCACTCGATGGCCTGCGGCCCTGGCCGCGATCCTCCTCCTGCTGGGCGGAGCCTCCCTCGTGACCGGCTGCGCCGCGGGGGCGCCGCGAGGACCGGGCGCCGAGGCCGCCCCCCCTGTCCCGCGGGCGCACCCCGTCGATGCCAGCGCCGAGGCGTATTACCACTTCGCCGCCGCGCAGTTGCACGCGCGGGCCGCCCGCTTCCCGGAAGCCATTGCCGAGCTTCGCCAGGCCATCCAGCGCGATCCCAAGACCGCGGCGCTGTGGGTCCAGCTCGCCCAGTGGCTGGCGCGCGCCAACGCGCCGGCCGAGGCCATCGAGGCGGCACAGAAGGCGGTGGAGCTGGCGCCCGACAGCCAGGCCAGCCACCTCACCCTGGCCGATCTCTTCCGACGGCAGCGCAAGTTCGCCGAGGCCGAGGCCGAGCTGGAGAAGGTGATCGCTTTGTCCCCGCAGACGCCGGACGCGTACCTGGCGCTCGCCCAGCAACACTTCGAGCAGAAGGCCTACGACAAGGCCCGCGTCGTCCTCCTGCGCCTGATCGCGGGGCGTCCCGGCCTGGCCCAGGGGCACTATTTGCTCGGGCGAATCGCCATCGAGACCGAGGCGTGGGACGAGGCCATCGCCCGGCTCAAGCGCGCCACCGAGCTGGACCCCGACCAGGACGGCGCGTGGACGGCGCTGGGCTTTGTGCTCGAGCGCCAGAAGCGTCCCGAGGAGGCCGCCCAGGCCTACCGGCAGGCCATCACCGCCAACCCGGGCAACCTGACCTTCGTCGAGAGGCTGGGAGACCTGCTGCTCCGGCTCGGGCGCCTCAAGGAGGCCGAGCAGGAGATCGAGACGCTGACCGGCGCGGCGCCCCGGGATCCCCGCGTGTGGATCAAGCTCGGAGCGATCCAGTACGAGCAGAAGGAGTGGGAGCGGGCCGCCGCCGCCTTCCGGCGCGCGCTGGCGCTGGAGCCGGGGAACCTCCGGGCTCGCTACTTCCTCGCCACGACCTTCATCGAGGCCAGCAAGGACGCCGAGGCGCAGACCGAGCTCGAGCGGATCCTGAGCGCGGACCCCCGGTCCGTGGACGCCCGCGTCCAGCTCGGCTTCCTCCACAGCCGGGCGAAGCGCTATCAGGAGGCGGCCGCCATCCTGCGCGAGGCGATCAACATCGAGCCCAGGCGGCCGGAGCTCTTTCTCTACCTCGGCACGGCGCTGTACCGCGCCTCGGAGTACGACCGGTCCGTGGCCGTCCTGCAGGAGGGGCTGTCGCTCGACGACAAGCACCGCGACCTGCACTTCCAGCTCGGGGTGGTCCGGGAGAAACAGCAGCGCTTCGAGGATGCCATCGGCGCCTTCCGGCGCGTCATCGCCATCGACCCCAAGCACGCCGAGGCGTACAACTACCTTGGCTACATGTACGCCGAGCGCGGCATCAACCTCGGCGAGGCGGTGGACCTGATCCAGCAGGCCCTGGCGCTGGATCCCGAGAACGGCTACTTCATCGACAGCCTCGGGTGGGCCTATTACCAGCAAGGCAAGTACTCCGAGGCCCTTCGCGAGCTGCAGCGGGCGGCCGACCGGGCCAAGGAGGATCCGGAGATCTTCGATCACCTGGGCGACGCCTACCTCAAGAACGGCCAGATCGAGGAGGCCATCTCCGCGTGGGAGAGGGCGCTCCAGGCGGACAAGGAGAACCGGACCTCGGAGTCGGTGAAGAAGAAGCTCCAGGAGGCGCGCGAGAAGCAGCTTCGGGCCAAGGGTGACGCCTCCAAGTCCGCACCGAAGTAGCCTCCGCCTCGTCGCTGTCCTGCTGCTGGCCCAGGTCCTTGGCGCCTGCGCTACCGCGCCCCCCCGCCAGCTGCTGACCGCCGAGGTGGAGGCAGCCCGCAGAGTGATCGAGCAGCGCTGGCAGGCCTTCGGGGACTTCCGGAGCTTCGCCGAGATCAAGATCCAGCGCGAAGGCCACGTCCAGCAGCTGGCGGGCGTCCTGCTGCTGCGCGCCCCGGGAGCACTGCGCTTCGAGGCGCTGTCTGCCTTCGGGCCACCGATTCTCCTGGTCGGCACCGCCCCCGACCGCGTGACCATCTGGGAGGTCCTGATGAACCGGGCCTACATCCTGCCCTCCTCCCCCAGCGCCAACCGGCGCTGGCTCGGCCTGGCGCTGAGCGCGGAGGATCTGGTCGGGCTCCTCTCCGGGCGCGTCCGGCCGCTTCAGGCCCCGCTCTCCGGGGCGCTGCTGCCGCCCGATGAGCATGGCCCGTCGTTAAGCCTCACGAGTCGCGAGGGCGCCCAGCGCCTGTGGGCGGACCCCGCCACCGGGCTCGTCCGGCAGGTGGAGTACACCCAGGGGCAGAATCCGATGCGAGTCGTCATCAGCGGCGGGGGCCCCGCCGAACCGCCAGACGAGGTGACGCTGGCCTCGCTCGACGGCAAGCTGCTTGTCGCGATCAGGTACCGGAGGCCCCAGATCGACACCGGTTTCGACCCTGACCTCTTAAGGGTCACTGTGCCGGAAGGCGTGGAAATCCAAGACTTCCGTTGACAGTTCGACGCAGCGCGTGTTAGGCTGCCCTGCCTTGTCGAAGCGGTCGAAGGGGACCCGACGGATCGTGCTTCGAACCTCGGCCAAGGTGAACCTGGCCCTCGAGGTCCTGGGCAAGCGGGACGACGGCTATCACGAGATTGCCACCGTGATACAGGCGGTGGATCTCTGTGATCGGTTGACGGTGGAGACGGCCGACACGTTGTCGCTCGTCGTGAGCGACCCTGCGCTGCCCACGGACGACGGCAACCTGATCGTCAGGGCGGCGGCGAGGCTTGGGGAGGCCGCCGGCGCGACGAAGGGGGCCCGCATCACGCTTGACAAGCACATCCCCGTGGCCGCAGGGCTCGGCGGCGGATCGAGCGATGCCGCGGCCACCCTGTGGGCGCTCAACCGTCTCTGGGGGCTCAGATGGTCACGCGACCGGCTCGCGGGGCTGGCGGTGCGGCTCGGAATGGACGTGCCGTTCTTCCTCGGAACAGGACGGGCGCTGGCCACGGGACGGGGAGAGCAGCTCGAGCCGCTCCCGGGCGCGGGCGCGTATGCGCTCGTGCTCGTGAACCCGAACGTCCCGCTGTCGACGCGCGAGGTCTACGGGCGGGTGCCGGCCGGGTGGACGGCCGAGGCCCGCAACACGCGGCGGATGGTCGAGGCGCTCCGCACGCGGAGCGCGCGCACGGTGGCTGGAGCGTTGGCGAACAACCTGGAGTCGATCGTGGAGCCGACGGTGCCCGCGATCCGCCACATGAAGAGCGCGCTGCTGGCGGCAGGCGCCCTCGGGGCGGTCATGTCGGGCAGCGGCCCCACCGTGTTCGGAGTCGCGCGGTCCTACGACCATGCCCGCCAGATCCGGTCGCGGGTGAACAGGGCGGGATGGTCGTGCTGGGCCGTCCGGACCGTGTCAGGCAGGGTGATCCGGGCGGTGTGAACGTGTTCCCTGGGGCGTGGCCAAGCGGCAAGGCGCGGGACTTTGGATCCCGTATTCGGAGGTTCGAATCCTCCCGCCCCAACCACGAATGGAGACGGGGACGTCCATGGGCTATGAGCTGAAGCTCTTCTCCGGCAACGCCAACCGGCCGCTCGCCGAGGAGATCGCCCAGCAGCTGCAGTTGCCGCTGGGGGATGCCGACGTCTCCCGTTTCTCCGACGGTGAGGTCTACGTGCAGATCAACGAGAACGTCCGCGGCCAGGACGTGTTCGTGATCCAGCCCACGAGCCCACCCGTGAACGACAACCTCATGGAGCTGCTGGTGATGATCGACGCGTTCAAGCGGGCCTCGGCGCGTCGCATCACGGCGGTCCTCCCCTACTACGGCTACGCGCGGCAAGACCGCAAGGTGATGCCGCGCGTGCCCATCTCGGCCAAGCTGGTGGCCGACCTGATCACGGCGGCCGGGGCCAATCGCGTGCTGGCGGTGGACCTGCACGCCGGGCAGATCCAGGGATTCTTCGACATCCCGGTGGACCATCTCTTCGCGGCGCCCGTGATCGTCGACTACCTGGCCAAGCAGGACCTGCACGAGCCGGTGCTCGTCTCGCCCGACGCGGGCGGTGTCGAGCGGGCGCGCGCCATCGCCAAGCGCCTCAAGGCGGGACTGGCCATCATCGACAAGCGCCGCGACGGGCCCAACGTGGCCGTGTTCATGCGCCTCATCGGCGACGTCGCGGACAAGGATGTGGTGATCATCGACGACATGATCGACACCGCGGGCACGCTGATCCAGGCCGTGGAGGCGCTCCAGCGAGAGCGCGCGCGGCGCATCCTGGCCTGCGCGGTCCACGGCGTGCTGTCGGGGCCCGCCATCGACCGCATCGCCGGCTCGCCGCTGGAAGAGGTGATCATCACCAACTCCATCCCGCTGCCGGCCGGCAAGCACCTCCCCAAGTTCCAGGTGTTGTCGGTCGCCCCGCTCCTGGCGGAGGCCATCCGGCGAATCCACGACGAAGAGTCCGTCTCGGGCCTGTTCATCTAGCCATAAGGAGCCGAGCATCATGGAAATGCGTGCACTGACCATCGAGAAGCGAGAGGGCACGGGCACGGGGCCGGCCAGGCGCCTGCGCCGGGCCGGTCGCATCCCGGCCGTGCTCTATGGGGGCGCGAGCCCAGTGAGCATCGCCGTGGACCCGCGGGAGATCCTCCGCCTCATCCATGGCCACGAGGGCGGCACCCAGCTGCTGCAGGTGTCCTACGCGGGCGCCAGCGAGAGCCGGATGGCCATCATCCGCGACATGCAGTTCGACCCGGTCTCCGAGGACCTGATCCACGCCGACCTCCAGGAGGTCGCCATGGACAAGCCGCTGCAGATCGCCGTGCCGCTCAGGCACGTCGGCGATGCCATCGGGGTCCGGGAAACCAAGGGCATCCTCGAGATGATCCTCCGCGAGGTCCAGGTCTCGTGCCTGCCAGGCGCGATCCCGGAGGTCATCGCGGCCGACGTCTCGGGCCTCAAGATCGGCGATGTGTTCATTGTGGGGCAGCTCGTGGCTCCCGAGGGAGTGCGCATCCTGACGGATCCCGGCCAGGCCGTCGCCACCGTCGCTCCGCCCATGGCGGAAGAGGTGGCCGCGCCCACCGCGGAGGCGCCCGCCGCGGCCGCCGAGCCCGAGGTCCTCACGGAGCGCAAGCCGAAGGAAGAGGTCGAAGAGAAGAAGAAGTAAGTGGCCCAGGCGATCATTGGCCTCGGCAATCCTGGGCCGGAGTATCGGGACACCCGCCACAACGTGGGACAGCGCGTGGTGGATGGGCTGGCCCGGACGCTTCACGGGCGCTTCGCGCGCGAAGGCGGCCACCTGGTGGCGCGCGTGAGATGGCGGGGCGAGGTGGTCTCCCTCGTCAAGCCCCAGTGCTTCATGAACGTCAGCGGCCCGGCGGTCGCCCGCCTGAGCCCGAAGCTCGGTCTGGGCCCGCCCGATGTGATCATCGTGTTCGACGATCTGGACCTGCCGCTCGGCAAGGTCCGCATCCGCATGAAGGGCAGCGCGGGAGGGCACAACGGCTTGCGCTCGCTCATCGAGGCCCTGGGCACGAGCGAGCTCCGGCGCGTCAAGGTGGGCATCGGCCGACCGGGCGGTCCCGGCGAGGGCCGGGACCACATCGTGGATCACGTCCTCTCGCCCTTCTATC
Source organism: Candidatus Rokuibacteriota bacterium (assembly GCA_016184305.1). Classification (GTDB taxonomy): domain Bacteria; phylum Methylomirabilota; class Methylomirabilia; order Rokubacteriales; family CSP1-6; genus UBA12499. The sequence continues at coordinate 9,832 of JACPCX010000131.1, forward strand.
GCGACGAGCTCGACCTGGTCGAGGCGGCCTGCTGCGAGGCCGCGCAGCAGGCCCTGAAGCTAGTGGAGAGCCACTCCTCACCGCCGCTCTGAGCGCACCGCGAGGCCCTCGGGTGGCGACGGGGCCGACCCCGGAGGATGAATTGCGCCGTCCCCGGGGCGCGTGGTATACAGTTGGCGTTTAGCCGGCCGCCGAGAGGGGGGACCTGAGTGACCACAGTCATCGTCGAGCCCGACGAGTCCTTCGAGAACGCCCTCAAGCGATTCAAGAAGCAGTGCGAGAAGGCCGGGCTCATGTCGGAATTGCGGAAACGCCAGCATTACGAGAAGCCCAGCGTCAAGCGGAAGCGCAAGACCCTGGCAGCGCGCAAGAAGGCCAAGAAACGCGAGCGGTTCTCCGAATAGTCGCAGGCGGTGCGGGAGTCGAGTGGGCCCAGGTGCGGGCCCTCCTGGCCCGCGGCACCTCCACTCCGATGGGCCGGGAGCGGGCGCTTGCTCTCGAGCCCTCGACGGACCTGGGAACGATCCACGCGGCCCTCGGCGACACCCGCCAGGGCCGTCTCGCATTGGCGGTGGCCGGCCCGCCGCCGTGGGATATCATCCCCGATGTGCGTCCAACGCTTGACCGCGCCCGTACCCCGGGCGCCGTGATCGATGGCGTGGACCTGCGCGGCCTGCTCCCCCTTCTCGAGGCGGCAGGGCGACTCGCGGGCTACGGCCGGAGCATCGGGAGCGTGGCCCCGGCCCTCGGCGCCGGGCTCCTCCGGCTGCCCTCGCTCGGCGCGTTGCGGGAGGTGCTGCACCGGTCGCTCGATGAGGACGGCGGCGTCACGGACGCGGCGAGCCCGGCGCTGCGCCGGATCCGCCAGCGGCTGCGGGACTCGCGGCGCGCTGTGGTCAGGCGCCTCGAGGCCTTCTTCCAGGCCCCGGGGGCCGACACGCTGTTCCAGGAGCGCTACGTCACGGTGCGCCACGGCCGCTACGTGCTGCCGATCATGGCCTCGGCCAAGGGGCGGCTCCGCGGCATCGTGCACGACCGCTCCCAGAGCGGCGCGACCCTGTTCGTGGAGCCGGAAGGCCTCGTCGAAGACAACAACGAGCTGGCGCAGACCATCCGCGAGGAGGAGAGCGAGGTCTTGCGCGTGCTGACCGCGCTCACGGATCTCCTGCGCGAGGCGCTCCCCGAGCTCGACCCCCTGCTTGCGGAGATGGGGCGGATCGACGTGATCTTCGCCCTGGCCGAGCTGGCCGAGCGCATGGGCGCGGTGGAGCCCACCGTCGGGCCCGGCCCGGGTGGGGCGCGAGAGGTCAGCGTCCAGGGCGCCCGCCACCCGCTCCTCCTGGCCCAGAGGTGGCAGGAGCCGGACCGGCCGGTGGTCCCCGTGGATCTCCACCTCGACGGCGAGCGCCCGCTGCTCGTCATCACGGGGCCCAACGCGGGAGGAAAGACCGTCGTGCTCAAGACGCTCGGGCTCCTCTCGCTCATGGCCCAGTCGGGCTTTCACCTGCCGGCCGGGGAGGGCGCGCGCCTGCCCGTCTTCGAGCAGGTGTTCACCATCATCGGCGATGATCAGAGCGTGGCCGAGAACCTCTCCACCTTCTCGGCGTTCGTGAAGCAGCTCCGCGATGTGCTCGAGCACGTGGACGACCGGTCGCTCGTGCTCCTCGACGAGCTCGGCGCCGGCACCGATCCCGACGACGGGGCCGCGCTGGCCCAGGCCGTGCTCGAGGAACTGGCGGGGCGGGGGGCCTTCTGCGCGGCCTCCACCCATCTCGAGCCCCTCAAGGGCTTCGCCGCAACCGACCCACGGGCGCGCAACGCCTCGGTGGAGTTCGACGCCGAGCGGCTCGAACCGACCTTCCGGCTGGTCTACGACCGTCCGGGACAGAGCTATGCCCTCGCCATCGGCGCGCGGCTCGGCTTGCCGCCAGCCCTGATCGCAGCCGCCCAGGGGCATCGCACGACGCAGGGGCGCGCGCTCCAGGCGCTGCTCGCTCGGCTCGACGCGCGTGACCGCCAGGATGCCGAGCGCGCGGCGCTCCTGGAGCGGCGGGAGGTGGAGAGCGCAGGGCTGCTCACGCGGGCGCGGGAGGAGAGGGACGCAGCGCGAGCCAAGGCGCGCGAGACCGTTGCCCGGGCCCGGACCGACGCAGCGCGGCTTCTGAGCGACGTCCGGCGCGCGGTCAACGAGGAGTGGGAGCGGCTCAAGGAGAGCGACCGGACGCGCGAGCACCTCGAGCGGAGCCGCAAACGGCTCCTGGCCGAAAGCCAGCGCGTGTCGGAACCCCTCACGGAGGAGGATGTCGGGTATCGAGCCGGCCCCCCGGCTCCGGGGGATCACGTCCAGATCGCGCATCTCGCGCTCACGGGAGAGGTCATGACGGTGGAGGGGGCGAGCGCCACCGTGCGGGCGGGGGCGCTGACCGTGAAGGTTCCGCTCCAGGCCCTGCGCGTCATCGAGCGTCCCGCCGTCGCCGCGGCCCCATCCCGGGCCGCCGCGCCATCGCGCCGCGATGCCCGCGGGCCCGAGAAGGCGGGCGTGGCGCCCGAGATCCGCCTGATCGGCCGGACCTCGGACGAGGCGCGGGACCTCCTCGAGAAGTACCTCGATGACGCCTTCCTCGCCGGTTTGCCCACGGTGCGGATCGTGCACGGCAAGGGCACCGGCACGCTCCGCCGCGTCGTGCACGAGCTCCTCGCGGCCCATCCCCTCGTCGCCGAGCACCGGCCTGGCGCTCCCCGGGAAGGCGGCGACGGCGCCACCGTCGCCCAGCTGACGGTCGGGCCATGAGCATCTTCTCGGCCTCCCTCCTCGAGGAGATCCGCTCCCGCGTGGACATGGTCGAGATGGTCGGCCAGTTCGTGAACCTCAAGCGCGCCGGCGAGAACTGGAAAGGGCTCTGCCCCTTCCACACCGAGAAGACCCCATCGTTCACCGTCCACCCGAAGAAGGGGATCTTCCACTGCTTCGGCTGCGGCGCTGGCGGCGACGCCTTCGGCTTCCTCATGCGCCAGGACCGGCTCGCCTTCCCGGAGGCCGTGCGGCTTCTCGCCCAGCGCGCGGGCGTGGAGCTGCCCTCCGAGCGCCGGTCCGAGGCCGCCGACGGCAAGATCGAGGCGCTCCGCCAGATCATGGCGCGCGCGGCGGAGTTCTACGCCGAGGCACTCTGGGCACCGGGCGGCGACACGGCCCGGCGCTACCTCGAGGGGCGCGGCGTCGATCCGGAGGTGGCCCGGCGGTTCGGCCTCGGCTACGCGCCGGAAGGCTGGGATCACCTCCTGGCCTTCATGCGAGGGCAGCCGGTCACCGAGGAGGAGCTCGCCCAGGCCGGGCTCGTCCTGCCGCGGCAAACCGGTTCCGGCTTCTACGACCGCTTCCGGGGCCGGCTTCTGTTCAGCATCCGCGACGGGCAGGGCCGAGTCGTCGCCTTCGGCGGGCGCGCCCTCGGCCCCGAGGAGCCCAAGTACCTCAACTCCCCCGAGACGCCACTCTACGTGAAGGGGCAGATCCTCTACGCCCTCGATCTCGCCAAGGGGGCCATGCGCGAGCGTAACCGCGCCATCGTGGTCGAGGGGTACCTCGACTGCCTCATGGCGCACCAGCACGGCTTCACCGAGACGGTGGCCGCGCTGGGCACCGCCTTCACACAGGCGCAGCTTGCGCTCCTCCAGCGCAGCGCCGACGAGATCGTCGCGGTCTTCGATGCCGATGCCGCGGGGCAGAAGGCGGCGGCGCGGATCGACGAGCTGATGAGCGGCCCGGCAGACCTGCGGAGCCTCGGGTGGTCCATGGCGCGGACGGGTGGGTTCGAGAGGGCCGGCCACTTCCCCGTCAAGGTCGCGGTGCTGCCTCCCGGCCACGACCCCGACAGCCTCCTGCGCTCCCAGGGCGCCGAGGCCTTCCGCTCGCGCGTGGACGAAGCCAGGAGTATCCTCTCCTTCGTGATGGCCCAGGCCCTCGCCGAGGAGAACCTCGCCTCGCCCCGGGGACGGGCCACGGCCCATGCCCGCGTGGCGCTGGTCCTCTCCAAGGTCCCCAATGCGGAAGAGGCCACGGCGCTCGCGCAGCAGGCCGCGCGGGAGCTCGGCGTGGATCCGACCCAGCTCTGGATCGAGGCGCAGCAGCTTCAGCGCGCCCGGTTCTCCCAGGGCCGGGGTGGGGGTGCCTCCGCCCGCGCGACGCTCCCTTCGACGGGCGCGGGGTGGCCGCCGCCGAATCTGGCCGAGCGCGATCTCCTGTCGCTCCTGCTCCAGGTCGAGGAGGCCCGGGTATCCCTCCTGCCCGGCATCGAGGACGACGATATCGCCCATCCCGGGCTGCGGGCGCTCCTGGCGGCGCTGCGGGAGGCACCCGGCAGCCCTGCCGAGGCGCTGATGACGGCGCTGCCGGGCGACGGGGAGCGCGGACTGCTCGCCGCCCTGCTGCTGGAGGAGCGGAGCTGGTCGGACGTGAGGCAGCAGATCGGCGAGCTACAGCGGCGCTACGAGATCCGGCGCAGGAAGAAGCGGATCCGGCAGGTGACCCAGGCCATCATCGAGGCCCAGGCCACCGGCGACCCGGCCCTGCCCCAGCTCCAGGCCGAGCTCGGGCAGCTCCAGCGCGAGGCCGAGGCGGTGCGCGAGCTGTCACTGATCCCGGCGGCGGGCCCAGCGGCCCCCGGCCGGCCGACGCTCGCGCCAGGGTCGACGACGCCCTAACCCATTCAGGAGACGCCCAGCGCATGGCCGACGAACCGAAGCTGGAAGAGCTCGACAAGCTGATCGCGATGGGGAAGCAGAAGGGCTTCCTCACCTACGATGAGGTCAACGACGCGCTGCCGTCGGACATCGTCTCCCTCGACCAGCTCGACGACATCATGATGATGTTCGGCGCCATGGACATCGAGGTGGTGGACTCCGCCAAGAGCAACCGGCTCCCATCGGAGGTCGAGCCCCAGCAGGAGCGCGACGAGGAGGAAGAGCCTGCCGACGCGCCCATCGATCTCACCCCCGGCCCGGTCGGGCGCACCGAGGATCCGGTCCGCCTCTACCTGCGCGAGATGGGCCGGGTCTCCCTCCTCACCCGGGAGGGCGAGATCACCCTCGCGAAGCGGATCGAGGAAGGCAAGGACGAGGTGACGCGGGCGATCCTCGCGACCAACCTCGCCCTCGAGAAGATCCACGGGCTCCGGGACGAGCTGCGCCGGGAGATCGTCCCCATCAAGGACGTGGTGGACTACCCCGAGGAGGAGTCGACCGAGGAGAAGGAGGAGGAGCTCCGCCGCTCGGTGATCCGCGAGCTCGGCCACGTGGATCGGCTGCTCCGGGAGCGCGAGAAGCTCATGCACCAGGCCCGGCGCCTCCGGGCGCGCGCCAGCGGCCGCCGGAAGCGCAAGGGCGAGCCCGCCTGGAAGAAAGTCGAGACGCAGGCCCAGGCCAAGCAGGCGAAGGTGCTCGCCACGCTCCGGAGCCTCACGCTGCAACCCTCCCTGCTGGACGCGTGGGGGCAGGACCTCAAGCGGCTCGTCGAGAAGATCCAGCGCGCCGAGCGCGAGATCGCGCTGTGGTCCGACGGCAAGCGCCCGGCGCCGGCGGCGGTGGACGCCTTCCTCGCCTCTCTCGGGGACGACGATCGCGACGACGGCGACCGCGACCTCTACCAGAAGGCGGCCAGCAAGTACCCGGGCATCAAGGACCGGCTCGTCTGGGTCGCCCAGCAAAAGATCAAGCGCTCGGAGGAGGGGGCCTCGGCCCGGGCCGAGGATCTCAAGCGCATCGTGGGCTTCATCAAGCAGGGTGAGGCCAAGGCCGCGCGGGCCAAGAAGGAGATGGTGGAGGCCAACCTCCGCCTGGTCATCTCCATCGCCAAGAAGTACACGAACCGGGGGCTCCAGTTCCTCGACCTCATCCAGGAAGGCAATATCGGCCTCATGAAGGCGGTGGACAAGTTCGAGTACCGCCGCGGCTACAAGTTCTCCACCTACGCCACGTGGTGGATCCGGCAGGCCATCACCCGCGCCATCGCCGATCAGGCCCGCACCATCCGCATCCCGGTCCACATGATCGAGACCATCAACAAGCTCATCCGCACCTCCCGGCAGCTCGTGCAGGAGCTCGGCAGAGAACCGACGCCCGAAGAAATCGCGGTGAAGATGGAGGTGCCGGTCGACAAGGTGCGGAAGGTGCTCAAGATCGCCCAGGAGCCCATCTCCCTCGAGACGCCCATCGGCGAGGAGGAGGACAGCCACCTGGGGGATTTCATCGAGGACAAGCAGGTGGGCTCGCCCGTGGAGTCCATGATCGGGCTCTCGCTCCGGGAGCAGACCAACAAGGTGCTCAACACGCTCACCCCGCGGGAGGAAAAGGTGCTGCGCCTGCGGTTCGGCCTGTCCGACGGGTGCGAGCACACGCTCGAGGAGGTCGGCCAGGACTTCGCCGTGACCCGCGAGCGCATCCGGCAGATCGAGGCCAAGGCCCTCCGCAAGCTCCGCCACCCGTCGCGCTCCAAGAAGCTCCGGAGCTTCCTGGAGTCCTGATATGATCACGCGCGGGCCCATAGCTCAATTGGCAGAGCCCCCGGCTCATAACCGGTACGG
>JACPCX010000052.1:0-4078 GCA_016184305.1 Candidatus Rokuibacteriota bacterium
TGCAGTACGTCCGGTCCATCGGAGTGAGCGAGCCCTCCTGGAGTCCCGCCGCCGCCACCACGATCTTGAAGAGGGATCCCGGCGCGTACTGGCTCTGGAGCGCGCGGTTCAGCAGCGGGTGGGCCGGATCCTTGACCAGCGTGAGCCACGCCTCGCGGTCAAGGCTGCCCGCGAAGCGGTCGAGACCGAAGGCGGGGCTCGAGGTCATGGCGAGGATGTCGCCGCTTCGCGGGTCCATGACGACCACGGATCCCGCGCGGCCCGCCATGGCCCGCTCGGCCGCCTCCTGGATGCGGCGGTCCACGGTGGTGACCACCTGGGCCCCGGGGCGCGGCTCCTCGCGCTGCATGACCTGCACGGGCCGGCCGAGCGCGTCCACCTCGATGCGCTCGCCGCCGTCGCGGCCGCGCAGGTACTCGTCCAGCAGGCGCTCGAGCCCGACCTGGCCGATCATGTCCCCGCGCCGGTAGCGCCCCTGCTTCATCTGCTCCTCGCTGACCTCGCGCACGTACCCGAGCATGTGGGCGGCGAAGGTCGTCGTGGGGTAGACGCGCTGGGGCTCCACCTCCACCACGACGCCCGGCAGCTCGAGCTTCCACTCCTCGACCCTGGCCACGTCCTCCAGCGAGAGATCGCGGCGGACGCGCACCGGCCGCAGGGAGTCCTCGGGGACGCGCGCCAGCATCTCCTGCAGCTCGGCGATGGGGACCTTGAGGAGGATGGACAGTCGCGCCAGCACCGAGTTCCGGTCCTCCATGTCTCGCGGGATCAGCGAGACCGTGAAGGCCGGGCGGTTGTCCACCAGCGCGAGCCCGTGGCGGTCGTAGAGGATCCCGCGCGGCGCCGCCACGGGGCGGACGCGGATGCGGTTCTTCTCCGACATCTCGCGGAACCGGGCGCCCTCGAGCACCTGGAGGTACCAGAGCTGGCCGACCAGGCACACGAAGCCGGCGGCCACGATGAGCGTCATGGCCAGCACGCGGCGGCTCCACGCCTCCCCCCGGGCCCCCGGGGCCGCTCTCATCTCCACGCGATCATCTCCACGTCATGCGGGCAACCGCCGCCTCGGCGAGGCCCACGGCCACGAGGCAGGCCGCCCCGAGGATGCCGTTGTAGAGCGCCTGGGGGAGGATCACGTCCACCATCAGCGCCGACAGGCCCGCGGGATAGTGGAAGAGCTGGAGCAGCCCGAAGCGGAGGAGCCCCTCGGCCAGCGTCAGGACAACGAGCCCCGGCACCTGGACGAGCGGGCTTCCGACCTGCAGCCGGCCGCCGGCCAGCCCCAAGGCGAAGCCGGCCAAGGCCTTGGTGAGCGCCTGCACTCCGACGAGACCGCCGCCCGTCACATCCTGCAGGAGGCCGGCGAGGAAGCCCGCCACGCAGCCGGCCTCGGGCCCCCGGCGGAGCGCCAGGAACACGGTCACGACGAACGGCAGGTCCGGCGTGACCCCGCCCATGCTGAGCGCCTGGACGACGCTCGTTTGCGCCACGGTGCCGCCAACCGTCATCAAGAGCAGGCTCAGTCGCACTAGCCGTCCTTCTGGAAGAGCGATGCCAGGTCCACCGGCGTCTCACCGGTCAGGAGCAGCACCTCCTCCACGCGGGCGAAGTCCGCCACGGGCGCGAGCACGGCGAAGTGGAAGAGCGCCGAGCCCTTGTCCTCGACGCGCAACACGCGCCCCACGGGGAGCCCCTTCGGGAAGACCTGGCCCTGGCCCGAGGTGACGATGAGGTCGCCCGGGATGATGCCGACACCATCACGCGCCATGAACTTGAAGCGGATCGCTCCGCCCGGCTCCCCCTCGACGAGCCCGGCGGTCCGCGTCCGATGGACGACGGCCCCGACCGTGGAGGCCGGGTCGTTCACGAGCTGGACCACCGAGGCGCCCGGCCGCACGCGCACCACCCGGCCGACCAGCCCGTCGGGCACGATGACCGGCGTCTGGGTCGTGATGCCGTCTCCGAGCCCGCGGTTCACCGTGAGCGCCCGGGCCCACCCACCGCTCTCACGCCCGATGACCTCGCCGGCCAGGGTAGACAGGGGGAGCCGCTCGCGCAGCGCCAGCAGACGCCGCAACCGGGCGTTCTCCGTCTGGGCCTCGCGGACCCGCAGCGCCCCGACCCGCAGGCGCTCGTTCTCGGCGCGCAGGACGAGGTTCTCGCTCCACGCCGACTTCCACTCGCGGTAGCCGGCCCACAGAGCGAGCGCTCCGCGGTGCGCCTTGGTGAGGAGGACCTGCACCGGGGTCGTCAGGATGGACACCGCGTCGGCGGCCCGCCCCATGCCGCCCCCGCGCGTCTGGATCGTGAGGAGCAGCAGGCAGACCAGCACCACCGACATCAGGAGCGCGTACCTGCGAAATCTCACCAACGGCACCCGGGGCGCCGGCGCCCGGCTCGCCCGGTCAAGGGAGAGCTAGGCGGGGATCGCCACCTTCTTGAGGAGAGCCAGTTCGTCCAGGACCTTGCCGGTGCCGAGGGCCACGCAGGACAGTGGGTCGTCGCCGACGGTGATGGGGAGATCGGTTTCCTGGCGCAGCAGCAGATCCAAGCCGCGGAGCAGAGCCCCGCCGCCCACCAAGACGATGCCCTTGTCCACGATGTCCGCCGCCAGCTCCGGCGGCGTCCGCTCGAGACAGGTGCGCACGGTGTCCACGATGGCCATGACGGGCTCCCGGAGCGCCTCGCGGATCTCCTCGTCGGTGACGACGATGGTCTTGGGAATCCCGTCGATGAGGTCGCGCCCCTTCACTTCCATGGTGAGCCGATCGCCCGCCATGGGGTAGGCCGACCCGAGCTTGATCTTGATCTCTTCCGCGCGCCGCTCACCCACCAGGAGGTTGTAGTGCTTCTTGATGTACTGGACGATGGCCTCGTCCATCTCGTCGCCCGCGATGCGGACCGACTTCGAGTAGACGATGCCGGAGAGCGAGATCACCGCGACCTCGGTGGTGCCGCCCCCCATGTCCACGATCATGTTGCCGCCCGGCTCCTGGATGGGCAGCCCGGCGCCGATGGCCGCGGCCATCGGCTCTTCGATCAGATACACCTCGCGCGCGCCCGCCTGCATCGCGGAGTCGCGCACGGCTCGCTTCTCCACCTGCGTGATGCCCGAGGGCACCCCGATCACGATGCGCGGCCGCACGAGCGTCTGCCGGCGGTGCACCTTGCTGATGAAGTAGTGCAGCATCTTCTCGGTCACGTCGAAGTCGGCGATGACGCCATCCCTCAGGGGGCGGATGGCCATGATGTTGCCGGGCGTGCGGCCGAGCATGGCCTTCGCCTCGTGGCCCACGGCGAGCACCGAGTGGTCGGCCACGTGGATGGCCACGATGGAGGGCTCGTTCATCACGATCCCTTCCCCCCGCACGTAGACGAGGGTGTTGGCCGTGCCCAGGTCGATGGCCAGGTCATTCGAGAAGAGCCCTGCGAGCAGGCTGAACAGCATGAAGACTCCTGTGTGAGGCCGGAACGGTTATGGCGGCGGCCGTCCACGCCAATCTAGCACCCGCCCGGGCGGGACACAAGGGAAGGCCCGCATTTTCAGGAGGATGGACGTCATCGGCCCGACGCTGTCAAATGACATGACGGACGGATCGAGACGGAGACGACACCGGTTATCTTTCCCGGAGTTACGCTGGGCTGCCGGGCCCCCGATCCCGGCGGGCAGCAGCGCCGTCGGCGGCGACGGGCGCCGCCGTCACCGGATGCCCAGGGCGTCCGGAAGCCAGAGCGACAGCGCCGGGACGTGGGTGACGAGCAGCAGCACGGCCACCAGGGCCACCACGAAGGGCGCCACCCACCGTGAGATCTCCGTCATGGAGGCGCCCGAGATGTGCGAGGCCACGTACAGGTTCACCGCGACGGGCGGCGTGACCGTGCCGATGGCGAGATTCACGGTCATCATGACGCCGAACCAGATCGGGTCCCAGCCGAACTGCTTCATGAGTGGGAGCAGGATCGGCAGGAAGACGTAGTAGGATGTCAGAAATATCCCTTGACAGCCCCGGGAATCTCCCTGTAGCGTACCGGTCGGTCATAGGTTCACCCGGTCAACCGATTGCCAGCGGACACGAAG
>JACPCX010000132.1:0-16801 GCA_016184305.1 Candidatus Rokuibacteriota bacterium
GCGTGAGCCGGGTGGACGACAACTTGGTGGTGACGCTCCTGGGCACGGGGGACCAGGCGACGGTGCCGTACTGGTTCAATGACTGGCATCCCGCGTACCGGGAGCTGGCCCGGGTGGAGTTCGCGGCCGACGGGACGGTGTGGGACGTGGACACGCTGCGGGCGATGGTGCTGCAGGGGACGGCGGGGGACGACACGCTGATCGGGTACGGGGAGACGGGGGATGTGATCAGCGGGCTGGGGGGCAATGACTATCTGGCCGGCGGCGCCGGCGACGACACGCTGGAGGGCGGCGCCGGGGCAGACACGCTGCAGGGGGACAGCGGCAATGACAGCCTCCTGGGCGGGGCGGACGCGGACACGCTCTACGGGGGCGAGGGCGACGACACGCTGGACGGGGGCCGGGGCGACGACATCATGGACGGGGGGTTCGGGAACGACACGTATCTCTTCGGCCGGGGGAGCGGGCAGGACACGGTCAACGACTATGACTGGCAGGTGGTGGACACGGACCGGAGGCACGGGGGACCAGGCGACGGTGCCGTACTGGTTCAATGACTGGCATCCCGCGTACCAGGAGCTGGCCCGGGTGGAGTTCGCGGCCGACGGGACGGTGTGGGACGTGGCGGCGCTCAAGCAGCGCGTCCTCCAGGGCACTACGGGAGCCGACACGCTCATTGGCTACGAGAGCGCCGACACGCTCATCGGGCTCGGGGGGGCGGACAGCCTCTACGGGAACGGTGGCGATGACCGCCTCGACGGGGGCGCCGGGGCCGATGCCATGTGGGGCGGCACGGGCAATGACACGTACCTGGTGGATGACGTCAACGACCGTGTCACCGAGTCAGGCGGCCAGGGGACGGACACCGTGCTGTCCGGCGTCAGCTTCGCGCTGCCGGCGAACGTCGAGAACCTCACCCTCACGGGGACTGGGGCCATCAACGCCACCGGGAACGAGGCGGCCAACACCCTCAGAGGCAACGCGGCGGCCAATGTCCTCGACGGCGGGCCGGGCGCCGACATCATGACGGGCGGCGCCGGCAACGACACCTATGTCGTGGATGACGCCGGCGACCGCATCACCGAACTGTCGGGGCAGGGCATCGACACGGTCCTGAGCTCGATCGGCTACACGCTGGGCGCCAACCTGGAGAACCTCACGCTCACGGGGACCGCCGCCATCAATGCCGCGGGCAACACCCTGAAGAACACCCTCGTCGGCAATGGCGCCAGCAATGTGCTCAGCGGGGGCGCGGGCGCCGACACCATGGCGGGCGGCGCCGGCAACGACACCTACGTCGTGGACAATGCGGGCGACGTGGTGACGGAGGCCGCGGGCGAGGGCACCGACACCGTGCAGGCCTCGCTGAGCTACACCCTCGGTGCCAGCGTCGAGAACCTCATGCTCACGGGCAGCAAGGCGATCAATGGTACGGGCAACGCGCTCGGCAACACGCTCACGGGCAACACTGCCGCCAACGTGCTGGCGGGAGGCGCTGGCAACGACGTGCTGAGCGGCGGGCGCGGCAACGACACCTATCGCTTCGACCGGGGCATGGGCGCAGACCGCATCGTCGAGAACGACGCGACCTCGGGCAACACGGACACGGCGCTCTTCGGCAGCGGCATCCGCCCGCTGGACGTGATCCTGACCAGGAGCGTGAACAGCCTCGTGGTCGCGCTCCAGGCCTCGACGGACGCGGTCACCGTGCAGGACTGGTATCGCGGCCGGGCCTACCAGGTCGAGGTCATCCAGGCCGGCGACGGCAGCCGGCTCCTCGCCGCCCAGGTGGACTCGCTCATCCAGGCCATGGCCGCCTTCAGCCAGAGCACGGGACTCAGCTGGAGCCAGGCCGCGGCGGAGCGTCCGGACGATGTGGCGGCCGTCCTCGCGGCCCATTGGCAGCCGGCGCAGGTTGGCTGAGCCGCAGGGCCTCGACACCGGGCTCGCGTGCCTGCTCGCGCTGGCCCGCTTTCTGGGTGTCGCCGCCGACAGCGAGGAGCTGCGCCACCGCTTCGGCCGGTCCGGCGAACCCCTCTCGCAGACGGCGCTGGTGCGGGCCGCCCGGCACCTGGGGCTCCGCTGCCGTCCGGTGCGGCGCCGCTGGCCGAGGCTGGCAGCGGCGCCGCTTCCCGCCATGGCGCTTTGCCAGGGCAGCCGCTGGGTGATCGTGGCGCGAGCCGACCGGGAGCAGGCGCTCGTCCAGGAGCCGGGCGCGCCCGCCGTGGCCGTCTGGCCGCGCGAGCGCTTCGAGGCCGGGTGGACGGGCACGCTCCTCCTCTGCGCCCGCCACCGCGCTCCCGGCGGTGCCGGCGATCGGCCGTTCGGATTCCGGTGGTTCCTCCCCTTCGTCGTCAAGTACCGGCGCCAGCTTGCCCAGGTGCTCGCGGCCTCGATGCTGCTCCAGGTGCTGGGGCTCATGACGCCGCTCTTCACCCAGGTCGTCATCGACAAGGTCCTGGTCCACCGGGGACTCGCGACGCTCGACGTGCTGGCCGCAGGGATGCTCGGGCTCCTGGTCTTCGAGGCGCTCCTCGGGGGCCTGCGCGCCTATCTCTTCTCCCACACGGCGGCGCGCATCGACGTGGAGCTGGGCGCCCGGCTCGTGCGCCATCTCCTCGCACTCCCGCTGGCGTACTTCGAGGCGCGCCGGGTCGGGGACTCGGTGGCGCGCGTGCGTGAGCTCGAGAGCCTGCGGCACTTCCTCACGGGCTCGCCGATCACGGCGCTGGTGGACGCCCTGTTCACGGGGATCTTCGTCGCCGTGCTCTTCCTCTACAGCGTTCCGCTGGCGCTGGTGGCGCTGGGCGCGCTGCCGGGCTACGCGCTCCTGTCTCTCGCCGTCACGCCACTCCTCCGCCAGCGCCTCGACGAGAAGTTCCGGCGGGGCGCCGATAGCCAGGCCTTTCTGGTCGAGTGCGTTCGCGGCGTGGAGACGGTGAAGGCCATGGCGGTGGAGCCGCAGATGGAGCGGCGCTGGGAGGAGCACCTGGCGGGCTACGCGCGCGCCGGCTTTCGCGCGGCGCAGACGGGGCAGGTGGCGGGGCAGGTGGCCTCGCTGCTGAGCAAGCTGACGGCGCTCGTCATCCTCTGGTGGGGCACGCGCCTGGTGATGGAGGGCGCCCTCACGGTGGGCGAGCTCATCGCCTTCAACATGCTGGCCGGGCGCGTGAGCGGACCCGTGCTGCGCCTGGTCCAGCTCTGGCAGGAGTTCCAGCAGGCCGCCATCTCCGTGGCGCGCCTTGGGGACGTGCTCGACACGCCCGGCGAGGTCCCGCGCGCCTCGGCCCGGAGCCGGCCGCCGGCCGTGGCCGGACGCATCGCCTTCGAGGAGGTCTCCTTCCGCTATCGCGCGGGCGGCCCCGACGTCCTGCGCGGTGTCTCGCTCTCGGCGGCCCCGGGGGAAGTGATCGGCATCGTCGGGCCGTCAGGCTCGGGCAAGAGCACCCTCGCCAAGCTCCTCCAGCGCCTGTATGTGCCCGTGTCGGGCCGCGTCCTGCTGGACGGGATGGATCTGGCGCAGCTGGATCCGGTGTGGCTCAGGCGCCGCGTCGCCGTGGTGCCCCAGGAGACGGTGCTCTTCAACGGCTCGGTGCGCGACAACATCGCGCTGGGCGATCCCGGCTTGCCGATGGAGCCGGTGATGGCGGCGGCGCGGCTGGCCGGCGCCCACGACTTCATCGTCGATCTTCCCGAGGGCTATGACACGGCGGTGGGGGATCACGGCTGCGCGCTCTCCGGCGGGCAGCGCCAGCGCATTGCCATCGCCCGCGCGCTGTGTGCCGATCCCTCCGTGCTCATCTTCGACGAGGCGACGAGCGCCCTCGATCACGAGGCCGAGCGCGTCATCCGGGGCCATCTGCCGCAGATCTGCCGGGGGCGCACCGTCCTCATCATCGCTCACCGCCTGACCATGGTGGAGCGCGTGGATCGCGTCCTGGTCATCGACGGCGGGCGCGTGGCGGAGGAGGGGGCGCCGAGTGCGCTCGGCGGGGCGGGGGGATTCTTCGCGCGTCTCTGCGCCGATCAAGGCGCCGGGCGGCGTGTGGGCGCCGCGCCCCCGGCGAGCGGGCCGTGAGCCGCGCCCGGCTGCGTGGGCGGCGGGAGGACCGCGAGTTCCTGCCGGCGCTCCTCGAGATCCAGGACTCACCGCCCTCGCCGCTCGCTATGGCGCTCGGCCTGATCATCCTCGCGCTTGTCGCCGCGGTGGCGGCCTGGGCCACCCTCGGCTCGCTCGACGTGGTGGCCGTGGCGCCCGGCAGGGTCATCGCCGCCGGCCACTCCAAGCTGATCCAGCCGCTCGAGGCCGGTGTGATCCGGGCGATCCGCGTCGGTGACGGCGCCGCGGTGCGCAAGGGGCAGGTGCTCGTCGAGCTCGATCCCACGGTGAGCAGTGCCGACGAGACGCGGCTGGCCAGCGAGGAGGCAGCCGCCCGCGTCCACATCGCGCGCCTGCGCGCCCTCCTCGCGGGGCAGCCGTCCTTCGACGGGCCCCCGGGGGCCGCGGCCGGGCTCGTCGCGCTCCAGCGCCAGCTCCTGGCCGATCAGCGCCAGGAGCAGGAGCGCCGGCTCGAGGCGGCTGCGCTTGGCATCAGCCAGCGTGTGTCCGCGGTCGAGGGCGCACGGGCCAACGTCGAGCGCCTGGAGATCCTTGTCGCGATGCAGACCGAGCGCGCCCAGGCCTACCGGACGCTCTTCGAGCGCGAGTACGTGGCGCGCATGCAGTACCTCGAGGTCGAGGAGCGGCGCGTAGACCGGGTGCAGGATCTCGCCATGGAGCGCCAGCGGCTGGACCGCGAGCGGGCGGCGCTCGCCGAGGCGGAGAAGCAGTTCGAGGTGCTCGAGTCCGAGTTCAAGCGGGCGCGGCTCGGCGAGCTCACCGAGTGGGAGAGCCGCGCCGCGGCGGTCTCGCAGGATGTCGTCAAGGCGGCCCGGCGCCGCGCCGTGCAGCGGCTCGTCTCCCCCGTGGACGGCGTCGTCCAGCAGCTCGCCGTGCACACGGTGGGGGGCGTCGTGACGCCGGGGCAGCAGCTCATGGTCGTGGTGCCGCGGGACGCGTCGCTGGAGGTCGAGGCCTGGGTGGAGAACAAGGATGTGGGCTTCGTGCGTCCCGGGCAGCCCGTCGAGGTCAAGGTGGAGACCTTTCCCTTCACGCGTTACGGGACGGTGGCGGGGCGCGTCACGAGCCTGTCGGGCGATGCCATCTCGGTCGAGCGGCTCGGGCTCGTCTACGCGGCGCGGGTGAGCCTCGACCGGAGCGTGGTCCGCGTGGAGGAGCGCGACGTGGCCCTCGCCCCGGGGATGGCCGTCGCGGTGGAGATCATGATCGGCAGGCGGCGCGCGCTCGACTTCTTCCTGAGCCCGCTCATGCGTCGGTCCCACGAGTCCCTACGCGAGCGATAGGGATCGCGAGCTGGGGGCGTTCGCGTAGGGCTGTCCCCCTGGAGCAAGGAGCGGCCGAAAAGCTCAGGCCCGGCTCGGATGGATGGGAAGGTAGCTGCTAGCCCGCCCCTCGCCCCGGCCCGCGCGGGTCCCGCCCGCGCCGCCGCAGCTCCCGATGGATCCGCAGGTCGACGAGCCGCATCACGAAGGCCACCACGGCCGCGGCCAGGGCGAGGCTGAGCAGGGCGCCGATCGTGAGCGTGTCGGCCAAAGTGCTCACGCCCCGAATCCCGAGGTAGGTGGTGAGAACGGCCGACAGGAGGATGACGGCCAGCATCCCTCCCCGATAGAGCCAGCGCTCCACCAGGAGCTGCTCCAGCGCGGCGTCGTCCTTGTCCAGCCACTCCGAATCTCTCATTGCCCCTCTGTCTCCGGAGGTCCCGGAAGCATTGCGCTTCCGACACCGAGGGTATAGGATGCTTGCCGACCGAGTCAACGGGACACAGAGGGGATAGGCTATGGGTACTGTAGCCCCCGACCGGCCGCTCCGCGTTGAAGTCATCACCTACGTCCCGACCCACTATCAGCACTGACAGCACTGCGAGGTGACCTGGCAGGTCGCCGGGTTGGGTCAGAAGGTGCACCGGGAGCAGCTCGACGCCGGGCTCCCGGATGACCTCGCGGCTGAATTCCATTCCCTTTCCCAGTGGGCCCACGGGCTGCCTCACCGGTACGGGTCGCGCGTCACGGTTCGGCTCGTGGACGCGGCCTCCATCGAAGGCTTCTTCAAGTCCCTGGTCCGTCGCCTCCATCGGTATCCCGCATTCATCGTCGAGGGCAGGAAGTACGTGGGCAACGACTTCGTCAAGGTGGACGCCCTGATCTCGGCGGGCCTGGCAGCCCAGCGGGTGGGTTCGTGACCAGGGCCGGGATCTCCCAACGCCTGGAAAGGGGGCGATGCGTCTCGTCGTGGTGAGGATCGGGCAGTGACAGACTGCCTTACAGAAAAGGAGGAGGCAGAATGAACACCCTGCTGGCCGTGATCATCGGGGCGGCAACCGTGTATCTGGCATACACGCTCTACGCCCGCCGGATCGACCGCAACGTGATCCAGTCGGATCCCAAGCGGGCCACCCCGGCCACGCTGTACATGGACGGCGTGGATTTCATGCCGACCAACCGCAATATCCTCTTCGGCTACCACTTCAAGTCCATCGCCGCCGCCGGGCCCATCGTGGGCGCGATCGTGGCCGCGAGCCTGTGGGGGTGGCTCCCCTCCATCATCTGGCTGGTGCTGGGGGTCTCGTTCATCGGCTGGGCCAGCGACTACAGCGCCATCGTGATCTCGGTGCGGAACGAGGGCAACAGCCTCTCCGCGATCGCGCACAAGCTGGTCTCGTCCCGCACCCGGACCGTGCTGCTGCTCTTCATCTTCTTCTATCTCCTGCTGGTGACCGGCGCCTTCGTCAGCATCATGGCGCAGGTGATGGACTCCCAGCCGCGGACCCACTTCGGCATCATCATGCTGGTCGTCATGGGGCTGCTGCTGGGCCAGATGCTCTATCGCTGGAAGACAGGGCTGGTGGCCGCCACGCTCCTCGCGGTCGGCGTCACCCTGCTGGCCATCCTGTCGGGTCCCTGGAGCGGGGCGGCCTTCCAAGGGCTCAACGCGTGGCTCAACGGGCTGACGGGTGGCGCGCCGCTGGTCACCTACTTCGACCCGACGCTGGCCGGATTCAAGGGGGCCGAGGCGAAGATCATGCCGAGCCTCCTCTTCTGGGCCATCGCGATCTCCGTCTTCTGCTACGCCGGCTCGGTTCTCCCCATCTGGCGGATGGCTCAGCCGGTGGTCTACGTGGGCTTCTGGATCACCGCCCTGTCCATGGTGCTCGGCCTGGGCGGCGCCGCGGTGGCGAGCTTCGTCAAGCCGGAGGTCGCCCAGTTCCAGATCCCGGCCTTCAAGGGCTTCAATCCCCAGCTGGGCCCGGCCGGGATCATGCCGCTTTGGCCCATGCTCTTCGTGACCATCGCCTGCGGCGCGATCTCGGGCTGGCACGCCCTGTTCGGGGCGGTGGGCACGGCCCGGCAGATCGAGAATGAGGCCGACATGCTGCCGGTGGGCGGCGGCTCCATGTTCACCGAGTTCCTCCTCGGGCTGCTGGCCCTCCTGGCCGTCTCGGTCGGGGCCAAGGGGGCGCCCGTGGCCGCCTTCGCCAACGGGCTCGGCGGCTTCATCAGCGTCTGGGGCGTCCCAATCCAGTACGCCGTGTCCCTCGCCTTCGCGGCCTTCATCGTGATCGTGCTCGTGGTGACCCAGCTCATCTTCCGGGTCATGCGCATCACCCTCACCGAATGGCTGGGCGAGGTCATCCCGCCCTGCCGCAACCAGCACGTGTCCTCGCTCGTCTGCGTCCTGCTGGCCCTTCTGCTGGTGGTGACCGGGACCTGGGTCTATCTCTGGCAGCTCTTCGGCGGGGCCAACCAGCTCATGGCCGCCCTGGCGCTCCTGCTGGTGACGGTGTGGCTGGCCTCCGTGGGCAAGAACTGGCTCTACGCGGGGCTGCCGATGATCTTCATGTACGTCACCACGGTGGCCTCGCTCCTGGTCACCGCCTACAACGTCTACTTCAACGTCTACCAGCCCAACCGGGAGGCCGGCCGCATGCTGCCCATGGTCGGCTCGGGGCTCATGGTCCTGGTGGCGCTGCTGCTCGTGGTCGCGGCGGTATTCATCGGGATTGACGGCTGGCGCGCTTTCGTGAAGTACCTGCGGCGGCCGACGCCCGCCCCGAAGCCGGCGCCTGCCCGGGGTTAAGCGGCCCGGCCCGCCAAGCCGCAGCGCGGAGTGGGGAGCCGGGGAGGGACAACCTCCCCGGCGCCCGCCGGCGCCGCGCTCGACACCAGCGTTCATGCCGACTCGAGGACTCACGAACCGCCTGTCCAACGGCTGGGAGGCGGTCAGACAGTTCATGTACGGGCTGACGGGCCATGAGTTCGCCCGCCACGCCCTCGGGATGCGCCATGAGCTGGAGGCGGTGTTCATGGTGGTCACGCTGGGCGACCTGATCGGCGTGCCGATCCTGCCGCCCATCTACTCGCTGCGCCTGCTGCCCTATGTGGTGCCCGAGATCGCCACGTGGAAGCGCCACATGGCGAAGCGGAAGGAGTTCTGGGAGAAGGAAGAGTATGATATGCACGGCGTCTAATCGCGGGCCGGGAGAGACCGATGACTGACGAAAAGAAGCCGAAGAAGGGCGGGATCCTGAGCGTGTTCAAGGACATCGTGTACGGGATGTCCTCCCACGAGATGACCCGCCACGCAGTCCGCTCCCGGGCGAGCATGGAACACCTGTTCATCCTCATCACAATGGGTGACCTCCTGGGGGTCCCGATCCTGCCGCCCTACTACTCGCTGAGACTCCTGCCGTACGTGACGCCCCAGATCAGCTCCTGGAAACGCCGCATGCTCCGGGAGCGCGACATCACCGACGTCCTGGGGTAAAGACCGGCCCCGCCCGCCCCGGCCGCCAAGCCGCCGCGAGGCGGATTGCCCAAGGAGGGACCATGTCGCTCAGGACGGTCTTCGAGAGTCAGCCGGACCGGCGGTACATCATGTTCGGCGGCAAGGGCGGGCTCGGGAAGACCACGCTCTCCGCCACGTGCGCCTTCTGGCTGGCCAGCCAGGGCAAGCGCGTCCTCCTCTTCTCCGTCGATCCGCAGGCCAGCCTCTCGGACATCTTCCAGAAGGACATCTTCGGCAAGGGCCCGGTGCCGATCATGCAGAACCTCTGGGCCCAGGAAGTGGACGCCGACCGGCGGATCAAGGACTACCAGGAGGAGATCCGCAAGAAGATCCTGGACATGTACGGCTTCGACCGCGTCCCCGAGGAGATCGACAACTACATCGCCGCCGCCTCCGCCGAGCCCGCCATGGAGGAGAGCGCCATCTTCGACGCCGTCGTGGACATCATCGTCCAGGGCGACTACGACTACTACATCTACGACCTGGTGCCGCTCGGTCACGCGCTGTACTACCTGTCCATGGCGAAGGTGTACGACGAGTGGATCAACAAGATCACCAAGCTCCGCGAGGAGATGCGCCAGTACGACCAGGTGGCGGCGACGATGCGCCGTGAGGAGACCATGGAGGAGGACAAGATCCTCGGCGAGCTCCTCTACATCAAGGAGCGGATCAACGCCTCCTCCCGCATCCTGACCGACAAGCACCGCACCGCCTTCTTCTTCGTGCTGGTGCCGGAGCAGATGATCATCCTCGACACGAAGAAGGCCGCGGAGCTGTTCGCCAAGTTCGAGGTGCCCCTCTCGGGCTACGTGGTGAACCGGGTGCTCCCGCCGGACCTGGGCGCGGGTCACATCCCCGAGTACCTGCGAAACCGGATCACGATGCAGCAGCGGTACATGAAGGAGATCCAGTCCACCTTCGGTGCCCAGATCCTGGCCTACGTGCCGGAGATGGAGCGCGACATCACCGGGCTCCCGATGATCGAGCGCCTGGCCAAGCGGCTGTTCGAGGAGGAGCCGCAGACATGAGCGCCGAAGGCGCCGTCACGACCTCGATGCGCGACTACCTCCGCGAGCATCCCTCGCTCAAGTTCCTCTTCTTCGGCGGCAAGGGCGGCGTGGGCAAGACCGCCCTGGCCGGGGCGACCGCCCTCTGGCTCGCCGGGCAGGGCCGGCGGACTCTGCTCGCCTCCACCAATCCCGTCCATAGCCTCTCGGGCCTCCTCGGGCAAGACGTTTCTGGCGGGCACACCGACATCACCGGCGTGCCCAATTTCTGGGCCTACGAGATCGACACCCGGGAGACCATCGAGCGCTCCAAGAAGGACATCCGCGACAAGATCCAGTGGTTCCTCAAGTTCGCCGACATCTCGACCAAGGCCGACGACTTCGTCGAGTCGGCCACCATGAACCCCGCGTTCGAGGAGTCGGCCATGTTCGAGAACATGGTCGACATGATGCTCAAGAACGAATACGACACCTACGTGTTCGACACCGCGCCGACCGCCAATGCCCGGCGCCTGCTCGGGATGTCCAAGGTCTACTCCCTCTGGGTGGACAAGATGCTCAAGTCCCGGGAGGAGGCGCGCACGCTCCGCGAGATGCTCTCCTTCACCAAGAAGAAGGAGGACGATCCGCTCCTGCGGTACCTCCTCCAGTTCCGCACCCGCATGGGGCAGGCGCGCCTGCTCCTGACCGACGCCCAGCAGACCGCCTTCTTCTTCGTGACGCTGCCCGAGGCCCTCCCCATCGCCGTCATCACCCGCTTCATCGGCTGGTTCCACGATTTCGGCATCCCGGTGGGCGGTGTGATCGTGAACATGCTGCTGGACCGGCAGGCGCTCGGGAAGGACGTCCCTGAGTTCGTCCTGAACCGCATGCAGATGCAGGACGAACACATGAAAACCGTCTGGGAGAAGTTCGACGGCCAGGTGCGCGCCATCTTGCCGCTGTTCGATCAGGAGGTGCGCGGCGTGCCAATGCTCCGCCAGGCCGCCGACGCGCTCTTCCGGTAGCGACTTCCCGTACCGCCGCGCGTGCTCGATTTCCTCCTGAACCCGCTGCCGCGCCGGACCCACGAGTCCCTCCGAGAGCGATAGTGGTTGCTATGGCAGGAAGCGGCCCCTCCCACGGCCCTCGATCCAGTCAAAGTACGGCACCGAAGAAAGAGGGCTTGCCCGCGACGGCGCATATCCATACGACGACCGAGGGCCCGGAGACGTTTCCCCCGGGCGGCCGTTCCGGCGCTACCGCGGCTGGGCGGCTCCCCGCTCGCGCGGCCGGCCGGTGGCCATGCGGTTGGCGATGTGACGGGCGTGGCGGGCGACCTCGCGGAGATAGTCGAGGATGGCGAGGTAGGCGCTGGAGGCCCGGGGCATGCAGACGCCCTCGATGAGGCGCTCCTCGTGGGCGCGGGCGAACTCCGAGGCGATGTCCTGGAAGCGCAGGCTCTCGATCTCCACGTGCCGTGCCAGCACCTGGTTGCCCGTGCGGGTCAGGTCGCGGGCGCACTCCACCATCTCGGCCGCCCGGTCGAACAGCTCGTTGACCTCGCGGATGCCACGGTCGGTGAACACCGTCCCCTCGGCGTCTATGGTGCGCACGCAGCGGATGACGCCCTCGATGGCGTCGCCCATGCGCTCGAGGTGGGCCGGCACGAAGCGGAGCGCCTCGGGCTCGGGCGGGGCGGCGAGCAGCTCCTGGGTGAGATCCTTCTCGCGCTTGTGGATGCTCCGGCCCAGCGCGGCGGCCGTCTCGAGCCCGGCGGCGTCGTGACGGTTGAAGCCCGCGCGGGCGAGCGCGAGCATCTCGATGACGTCCTGGAACATGGGAAGGAGCGCCTCGCCCGCGGATGTCGCCATGGCCGGACCTCCTCCAGTGCTCCGATGCTAGCGCCGCCGGCGGGTCACTTCAAGCCGGGGGGCGGCTCCACCAGAGGGCGGAAGCGGCTGACCAGCTCCGTCTCGGTGAGGTTGCCCGCCTTGGCGATGGATGCCAGCGCTGCCGGATCCTCGAAGTCCTCGGGCTTGAGCCGGATCATGTAGGCCCAGAGGGTCTGGTAGGACTCGGCTGACACGTCCACGCGACGGACCCGGGTGCGGCCGGTCTCGGGGTCGAGCATCTCGATGAAGGGGATGGGGACGAACCGCCCGCCCTGGATTGTGATCATCGCCCCCGTCCTGCCCTCCAGGAGGAAGCGGGTGGCCCAGTAGCCGAGGCTCCGGCTGTACTGGATGTCGTAGGCCCCCGGGGCGGCGCTCCGGAGCTCGTAGCCCAGCTCCTTGGCGATGATGGTGAGGCGCAAGCCCCGGGCGGCCAGACTGGCGGTGACCCGCTCCCGCACCGCCCGCCCCAGCTCGAGCTCGGTGAACCGCACATGGCCCACCGGGTCCCGCTCGACATGCCCCAGCGTCTCGGGGCCCAGCTTCTCGGCGAGCCCTTCCGCCAGGATGGCGACGCCGTACTCGCGCCCGAGGGCGCGGCGCTTGATGATGGCTCCCTCGATGATGCCCGCCAGGTGGTCCATGGTGATCCGCGGCGCGGCAAACTCCTCCGGGATGACCGTCAGCGTGGCCGCGGCGGCCCCGCCGATGCCGAGCGCCAGGTGCCCCGTCTGCCGGCCCATCACCGTCACGAAGAACCAGCGCTCCGTCGTCGCGGCGTCCTGCATGAGGTTGCGCACCAGATCCTTGCCCAGGTTGCAGGCCGTGGTGTAGCCGAAGGTGACGAGATCGCCCGGCAGCGGCAAGTCGTTGTCGATGGTCTTGGGGATGTGAGCGATGGTCAGCGCGGGCATGACGTCCGCGATGCGCGAGGCGGTGTAGGCGGTGCCGTCGCCGCCGATGGTCATGAGGTGGTTCACGCCGAGCCGCTCGAGGGCCTCGGCCACGCGGGCGAAGGCGCCGGGCTTGCGGGTGGCGTCGGTGCGGGAGGTGCGGATGATGGAGCCGCCCTCGAAGTGGATGGTGGAGACGCTGTGGACTTCCAGCTCCACCACGTGGCTCGTGTCTCCCGCGGCGAGCCAGCGGAAGCCGTCGTAGCAGCCGATGACGCGCAGGCCCCGGTTGCGGGCCTCGATGGCCGCCGCCGCGATGGCGGCGTTGATCCCGGGGGCGGGCCCCCCTCCGACCAGGATGGCTAGGGTACGCATGGCACCTCCCTCGCTGCCACCTATCTTACATGAGCGGGCTGGCCGCCTCGCGCCCGGCCGGGCCGGGCTCCGGCGGGGGACACCGCGCAGGTTTTGCGCCCGACACAGCCGACTCGAACCCGACGCGCGACAGGCCGGGCGGAATCGCCGCCGGCGCGCGCCGATTTCGCCGAGGACGATTGACTCGCTGCTGCGCCATCGTCTAGCATCGAGAGCAGGGCAGCACACGCCGTTCTCCCCCCGGGCCCCGAGGTGAGGTGACCACCGTGGCCGACGAGCGGATGACTCTCTCCGAGCACCTCCTGTACCCGGCCGACATGTCCGATCCGGCCAGGCCCAAGGGCAAGCTCCGGCTCCTCTACGAGGTGGCGCCCATGGCCTTCGTGCTGGAGCAGGCCGGCGGCCGCGCCAGCACGGGGACAGGACGGGTGCTCGACGTTGTCGCCACCGAGTATCACCAGCGGGTCCCGATCCTGATCGGCAGCCCCGAGGAAGTCGCCCTGGCCGAAGACTTCTATCGCCGGTGACCCGACCGGCGCCACAGAAAGGACGGAGCCCACCATGCAAGCGCGCGTTCGAGAAATCCTGAGCTGGTACGGAAGCGACAGCCCCGGGACCAGGACCAATCTCGCCCGGCTCCTGAATCACGGCCGGCTGGCCGGGACGGGCCGGTTCGTGATCCTGCCCGTGGACCAGGGGTTCGAGCATGGCCCGGCGCGGAGCTTCGCCGTCAACCCGCCCGCCTACGATCCCCTCTACCACTTCCGCCTCGCCATCGACGCCGGCTGCAACGCCTACGCGGCGCCGCTCGGCTTCCTCGAGGCGGGTGCGGCGGAGTTCGCCGGCGAGATCCCGCTCATCCTCAAGATGAACAACCACGACGTGCTCAACGACGAGAAGGACCCGCTCTCGGCGGTGACGGCCTCCGTGAAGGACGCCCTCCGGCTCGGCTGCGTCGGCGTGGGCTTCACGATCTACCCCGGTTCCACCCAGGCGCAGATCATGTACGCGCAGTGCCGCGAGATGATCCAGGAGGCCAAGGCCCACGGGCTCGTCGCCGTCGTCTGGTCCTATCCGCGCGGCTCGGGCCTGAGCAAGGCCGGCGAGACGGCGGTGGACGTGATCGCCTACGCGGCGCAGATCGCCGCCCAGCTCGGCGCGCACCTCATCAAGGTGAAGCCGCCGGCGGAGCACATCGAGCAGCCCGAGGCGAAGAAGGCCTACGAGAAGGCCGGCGTGCCCATCGGCACGCTCGCCGAGCGCGTGCGGCACGTGGTGCAGTCGGCCTTCGACGGCCGGCGCGTCGTGATCTTCTCCGGCGGCGCCACCAAGGAGAACGACGAGGCGATCTACGAGGAGTGCCGCGGCATCCGCGACGGCGGCGGCTTCGGGTCCATCATCGGGCGCAACTCCTTCCAGCGGCCGCGGGACAAAGCCCTGGCCTTCCTGGCGACCGTGATGAAGATCTACTCCGGCGAAGTGAAGTAGCCCGTGCCCACGCCCCCGCCAAGCGAGGCCGAGGTGCGGGAGTACATGGGTTTGATCGATATCCACAACCATATCCTCTCTCAGGCCTGGGTGGATCTCCTGACCGCCCACGGCGGGCACCGCTACCACATCGCGAAGGACTCGGAGGGCCGGCGCGTCATCATGCGCAAGGCCGCCCGGTTCATGAGCCTCACCGACGCCATGTTCGACCCGGAGATGCGGCTTGCCGCCATGGACGAGGTGGGCGTGGAGACGCAGCTTCTCTCCTACACCTGCCCGAACTGCTACTGGGCCGACGGCAAGATGGCGGAACAGGTGGCGCGGGTGATGAACGACCACATGGCCGAGGTCTGCGCCCGCTGGCCCCGGCGCTTCCGCGGGCTCGGGAGCATCCCGATGCAGGACGTGGACCTGGCACTCAGGGAGCTGGAGCGCTGCGTGGATCAGCTCGGGATGGTCGGGCTCATCATCCTGGCCAATGTCAACGACGTCCTGCTGGACGACGCGCGCTTCGAGCCCGTCTGGGCCGAGATCAACCGCCGGCGGCTCCCCGTGCTCCTGCACCCGACGGTGCCGCCGGGCTTCGACGCCATGGGGATGGACAGCTACGGGCTCATCGCCTCGCTCGGCTTCATGGTGGACACCACGCTGGCGGTGACGCGGATGGTCCTGGCGGGCGTCTTCGAGCGCTACCCCGACTGGCCGCTCATCGTCGGCCACGCCGGCGCCACCCTGCCGTTCATCGCCGGCCGCCTCGATCAGTGTCACCGCTTCATCCCCGACACCCGCCAGTTCACGAAGAAGCTGCCGTCGGAGTACCTCAAGCGGCTCTACTACGACACCGTGACCTACGACGCCGACGCGCTTCATCTGGCCTACACCCTCGCGGGGCCGGAGCGACTGCTCTACGGCAGCGACTACCCGCACAATATCGGCGACATGAAGGGCTGCGCGGACCGCGTGACGGCTCTCCCGATCCCCGAGGCCGCGAAGGAGCTGATCCGCGCGGGCAACGCGAAGCGCCTCTTCCGGCTCTGAGCGCCAAGGAAATCGCCGGCCGCCGGGGGCTCTCCGGTATACTGCGCGCATGACACCCAATGGGCGGCTCCTCCGGCTCGTCGCCACCGCGCTCGTCGTGGTGCTGGCGGTGGGGCTTGCGGCGCCGGCCCGGGCCGAGGCCGACATCCTCACCACGCTTGCCATCGTCTCGCTGGTGGTCGCGGGCGTCATCATCGTCGTCTACCTGGTCGTGGCCAACGTGAAGGGCTCGAAGATGCAGGCCGAGGAGGCGCCCGCCATGGTGGCGTGCATCGAGTCGGACGCGAGCCCGAGGAATTGCTGGCCCATGGCCGGCCCCGTTCCGGCCGCCGCTGTTCCGCAGATCGAGCCTCAGAGCTAGGCCGCAGCGCAGCCCGGTCGGACACCCGCTCACAACAACAAGAGGAAGAGGACCCGCATGGCGCATCAGTACGTCTTCACGCTCAAGGACCTGAAGAAGATCGTCCCGCCCAAGCGGGAGATCCTCAAGGGCATCTGGCTCTCCTTCTTCCCCGGCGCCAAGATCGGCGTGCTCGGCGCCAACGGCGCGGGCAAGAGCACGCTCTTGCGCATCATGGCCGGGGTGGACACGGACTACCTCGGCGAGGTGTGGCGCGACGAGAGCCTCCGCATCGGCTACCTCCCTCAGGAGCCCGCCCTCGACCCCGCGAAAGACGTGCGCGGCAACGTGGATGACGGCGTGGCCGAGGTCCGGGGGCTGCTGACGCGCTTCGACGAGATCAATGCGCGGCTGGGCGAGCCTGTCGACTCCGACGAGATGGAGAAGCTCCTGGAGGAGCAGGCCACCGTGCAGGACGCCATCGAGACACACAATGGCTGGGACCTGGACCGCGCGGTCGAGATGGCCATGGACGCCCTCCGCGTGCCCCCGGGGGAGCAGAGCGTGACGGAGATCTCGGGCGGTGAGCGGCGCCGGGTGGCCCTCTGCCGGCTGCTCCTGGCGAAGCCGGACATCCTGCTCCTGGACGAGCCCACCAACCACCTCGACGCCGAGTCGGTGGCCTGGCTCGAGCGCTATCTGAAGGAGTACCCGGGCACGGTGGTCGCCATCACCCACGATCGCTACTTCCTCGACAACGTCGCCGGCTGGATCCTCGAGCTGGACCGCGGGGCCGGCATCCCGTGGGAGGGCAACTACTCCTCCTGGCTCGACCAGAAGAAGCAGCGCCTGGCCGTGGAGGAGAAGCAGGAGTCGGCGCG